>JANXAD010000037.1 GCA_025062245.1 Thermodesulfobacteriaceae bacterium
AGAACTTTTAATAGTCTTGGTTTTAAAATTCTGGCATAAGGAATTAACTTCTTTGAAAGAGTCTCTACAGGACAAACTACATCACCCTCTACTTCTAAGAAGGGTATAGTTATAGCCTCTATAATTTTTTTTCTCCAAATTCTTTGATGTTTAAGGTATCCTTTATCAGTAACGATTAGAGAGGCCTTTTTTGAAAGTCTTATAACTCCCTCAGGGGGGTCAACCTTTTGAATTACGAGTTTAATTCCTCTTTCCTTAAGAGTTTTCTTCAATTCACAAAGGCCTTCAAGCATAAATTTGTAGTAACGTATATTTGAAAAGCGATACTTATCCGTTAGGCCAAAAAATACAATGAGAGGTTTTTGGTATTGGTTGGAGAGAAAAAGTGCAAGCTCAAGAGCAAAGTTTTGTGTAGCTCTCTGAGAGGCTTCCATAAAGTATAAAATATACTTTCCCGATGGATCAGGAGATCCCTTGCGAAGCACAGACACTCTCTCTTTTCTAAAGGGTAATTCTTCTACCAAGAAAACTCCTATAGCCTATAAATTGATTTCACCTAAAAATAATTTAGTGACCGTTATATAAAAAGCAACCAAGGGTAGTAAAAGTAAGGATTAAAAAACTGTATAGTGAGATGCCCCCAAATTTGTACCCTTAAAATGTTAGGGTGTGGAATTTTTCAAACCCCTTTATCCATTTCCTCCCAACACTTTTTCCTTAAAACCCTGTAAACACTCTCCTATGTGCCCTACTTACTTATTAGCCTCTGATAAGAGCTTTAGACCTAAATTCAAATCTCCCGTCTCTCCTTATCACCTGAGGAATTCCATACTCCTCAAATATCCCTCCAAATGCTCCACTATATCCTTACCTTTTAAACTAAAATCCACTAAGGCAGAAAAAACATACTTCTCTTCTTACCATATCCTTAAAACCTTCTTGTGGTTAACCTTAGGCCTTAAAAGAATAAGGTGGGACAGAGAGTTTGGTCTGAGATACCATATTTTCTTGCAAAGCCACAAGAGAGTTATTAGGTGCTCCAGCTAATTTTACCCTAACCTTCAAAGTGTCCAGAAAATGAGAGCAATCTAAAATATTTAAAGACAAAAACATAGGGGAACTACTTCTTTTTCATACAAAGATAGTTTGTTTTTTAAAATTTAAATGATAAAATTAAATTCATCTAATAAAGCTATTTTTTATAGAATAATAAAAATAATATTATGATTTCGTTAAAAGATTTAAATCAAAGTGAATTAAGAAGTTTGTTGCTCTCAATTATAGAGGAGGTGGTGAAGCAAAAATTAGCTGAGTTTGTAGTGGAGCATGAGAAAAAAGCTAAGGATATTTCTATAATTGAGAGGCTTTTAAGGTTAGAGGAGGAGTTAAAAGCTTTAAGAGAGTTAGAGGAGAGAAGATTTGAGGCTTTATTAAGGGAAATGAATGCTCGCTTTGAAGCTATGAATACTCGTTTTGAAGCTATGAATACCCGTTTTGAGGCTTTGCAAAAGGAAATGAATACCCGTTTTGAGGCTATACAAAAAGAAATGAATACCCGCTTTGAAGCTTTGCAAAAGGAAATAAATGTTCGTTTTGAGGCTTTAGAAAAGAGGTTTAATTTTCTGCAGTGGCTTATTATAGGAGGATTTTCGTTTTTGGGAATCCTTCTTACCTTAATTAAATTGGGATACTAAAATCAGATAAATATTATTACATATTACTCAAATAAAAGTTAAGAATAAGTATGAGAAGAAAGTTAAACCTTAAGATCAAGTTTTTTTTGTGTATGTTAACCCTTTTTCTCTCGCTTTTTGAAAACTGAGAATAGCTCATGCTCCGATAGCAGAGTTTTTTGTTTCCCTTGAAACCGATAAGTTAACCGAAAGAAGTTTGAGCCCTTAGTTTTAACCAATCCATAAAGCTATCCATCGGATACTTTGTAAAGTTTATCTGTAAGGTTTAAGTTCTAAGTTTTAGTTCTGATAACTTTTCCATAGCCCCAAAAAATCGTGTCGATACCTAAACTACCTACCTGATACCATAACCGATACCCAAAATTTACAAGTTTACAAGACTATATTAAACATGATGGCACTTTAGAAAACATAAACATAAACATAAACATTAAAAACACACTGAAACGATTGCTAATTGAGGGTTTCGTGAACTTGTTTAAAGGATAGAAAACTTTATTTTACAAAGTGAAAATGGAGCCGGTGGGACTTGAACCCACGACCTCGTGAATGCCATTCACGCGCTCTCCCTCTGAGCTACGGCCCCAAACTTTTTATAAAATAATCCTTATTTTAAATTTTGTCAATAGAGGTATAATCTATCCTCAAAAAGGATTTCTTAAGGAGGTACCTATGAAAAACAGTATAGGAATTATCGGTGGTGGGCAAATGGCTGAAGCTTTAATCAAAGGATTCTTAGAAAAAAATATTTTTTTAAAAGAAAATATATTGGTTTCAGAACCTATAAAAGAAAGAAGGGAGTATTTAGCCCAAAGCTATCAAGTTCAAATAACCTCCTCTAATCTTGAAGTAGTTGAAAAAAGAGAACTCCTTTTGCTTGCGGTAAAACCTCAAGTTATGGCTTCGGTTTTAGAAGAGATAAAATCAAAAATAGAATCTAAACATCATCTAATTATTACTATTGCAGCAGGATTATCTATTTCCTTTTATGAAAAAAGATTACCAGAAAAAACTCGTCTTATTAGAGTCATGCCTAATACTTGTGCTTTGGTTCACCGAAGTATAAGTGCCATAGCTAAGGGAACCTTTGCTACCGAGGACGATTTGAGTCTGGTAGAAAAAATTTTTTTAGCTATTGGAGAGGTAGTAAGGGTTGAAGAAAGATATATGGATGGAGTGACTGCACTCTCAGGAAGTGGTCCTGCCTATGTAGCCCTGTTTTTAGAAGCTCTCATTGATGGAGGAGTAAAAGTAGGACTTCCGAGAGACCTTTCAGAAAAGTTGGCTTTAACGACTTTAGAAGGAACGGTAGCTCTTATAAAAGCCTCTAAAAAAAATCCTTACGAAATCAAGGCTATGGTCACCTCACCCGGAGGAACCACTATTTCTGCCTTAGAGATCTTTTATAGAGAGGGATTCCCTGGAATTGTGATTTCAGCAATAAACCAAGCCTTTGAAAGAAGTAAAAAATTAAGTCAGAATCTAAACTCTTAAAGAAACCAAAAATAGCTTAGCAAGAAAAAAGCCAGAAGAATAATTATTAAACCATAAATCAAATAAAGTTTTTGATGGGTTTCATATTTTTCTTCTTTTATTTTCTTTAGAGTTCTCCAAAAATTGATTTTTGCAATAAATAAAGTAATTAATCCAATTAAAATAAGAATTTTTCCCATATGATGTAAAACACCACTTTCAATTTCTACCTGATAGGCAAGTTTAAGACTTTTAATAAAGAAATCAAATTTTTCTATAGCCACTCCAAAAGCTAAAAAAGCTACTGCTGTTCTAATCCAAGCCAGAAAAGTCCTTTCTACAGCTAAGTAGATACGAGGATCATCAACTCTCATTTCTAACTTTTTTATCTAAAAATTCCAAAAAATCAAGAGTTTTATAAGACTGTTTAAGTTTTCACCTGATAAAGTCAGGACCTTCTTATAAAGGGAAGGGTATTAAGATCTATAAAGTTTAGGATGTTGATCATAGAAAACTAGTTATCTTAATTTTTCCTTAAATTAACCTCATCATAGATAATTTTTAAACAGTCTCAGAGGTTTTACGACTTTTATTAATAATTGATAATACTCGAATAATAAATAATGTAGTTAGAAGTTGAGTTGAGATGGAAAAAAGAATAAGGATAGGGAGGGAAATATCATATAAAATACCTAAAATGAAACTACCTACAAACCAAGCTAAGCCGAAACTTGTATTAAATATTCCATATCCTGACCCCCTTTTTTCCTTAGGTACAAGCATGGAAACTGTAGCCCTTACAATAGACTCTTGAGCTCCCAATCCTATTCCCCAAAGAACCATCCCTAAAAAACAAGCATAAGAATTTCCTAAAAATACTAAGGGTACAAACCCTATAGATAAAAATATAGCTACAAGAATTACTCTAAGACCTTTTTTATCAAATAGATAACCAAGGATTAAAGCAGAAAGGGCATCCATACCCATGGCAGTGGCATAAAATATAGGTATCCATTCTTCAGAGGTTATTAAGGTTTTTTTAAGATGATAGGCAATTAAGGCAAAGTCAACATATCCAGCTCCCCATAAGGATATACCTATAAGATATAACCAAAAAACTTTGGAAAAGGCTGTTTTTTCTAAGGTAACGGTTTTAATCTCAAGTTTCTCCGGTGCCGGATAGAGTTTTTTAGCCACCACTAAAATAAAAATAGTAATCAAGGCAGGAACTAAAAGAACTCCAAAAGCTTCTTTATAACTACCTTTCAGGTAAAATACCAAAGCCACTATGAGAGGTCCAGTTACAGCTCCTACTTGATCCATGGCTTCGTGAATACCAAAACCTAAGCCTCTTCCTATTTGAAAGGTAGCATAGGAAAGCATAGTATCTCTTGCAGGAGTCCTTATAGCCTTTCCTATTCTTTCAAGTAAAATAAGCATAACCGCCCATTCCCAACTTTCAACTAAAGCCAGAGCTGGAACCGCAAATAGATTGATTACATATCCAATAAAAAGAATAATCCAATATTTTTTAGTTCTATCAAGAATCCATCCTGAAATAAGTCTTAGAGCGTAACCCACAAACTCCCCCAATCCTGCTGTAAATCCTACTATAGTGGCGCTAGCTCCAAGAAAGGCTAAAAAGGGACCTGTAATACTTCTGGCTCCTTCGTAAGTTATATCAGAAAAAAGGCTTACTAAACCTAAAAAAACTATAAAATAAAAAATATGTTTTTTACTATTTTTCATAACTATATAATATACTATTATAATATATAATATTATAACTAAGTCATAGGGTCAAGTTTTTTGGGTATAAAATTTTTCTTCTTTTGTAACTTTATAATTCCATCACTCTCCTTTCCTTTTACATTTTTACCTCAGCTTTTAAGTCATACACAATTTTTATTATACTACCAGATTTCCTATTGTGCTTTAATAAAAGTGTGTTATATTTATTATTCCAAATTTCAATTTAAAAAAAGTTGTATTTCAATGCCTATTTACGAATTTAAGTGTAAAGATTGTGGAAAGGAATTTGAAGTTTTCTTAAAAAGCAAAGAAGAACTTGCAGACCTAACCTGTAAGAGCTGTAAAAGTAAGAATATCGAAAGATTAATGAGTGTGGTTCATTCTATAATAAGTACCTCTAAGTCCACTTCCGAGAAACCCCAAATTTCAGAACAACATACCTGTCCTACCGGGACATGTACTCACTTAGACCTTCCAGGTTATAGCGAATAATTTTTAGCATGTTTCTTAAAGCTATTTTTTTAGATGCTGAAGGAACTTTTTTAAAAATTAAGCCCTCCGTAGGGGAAATTTATGCTAAAATTTGGGAAAATTGGAATTATTTCTTAGATTCCTATTACATTCAAGAGAAATTTAAGAAAGCCTATCAAGAAATCTTTAAAAAAAATTTTTTTCAAAAATGGGATACTCAAAAATGTAAATTAGCCTGGAAAGAGGTTTTTAAATTAACTTTTGATTTTTTAAAATTTGAAAATGGAAACACCTTTCTTCTTGAAAAAGCCTTTGAAAAGGCTTACAATTTTTTTGCTACTAAAGAGTGCGTAGAAATAGTTTCTGGTTTTGGAGAGTTTCTTTTTGGGGTTAAAAAAAGGGGGTTAAAGTTAGGAATTATTTCCAATTGGGATAATAGACTTTATGGTATTTTGAAGGAATATCAAATTTTAAACCAATTTGAGGGAATTTTTCTGGGATGTGAAGTTAGTTATTTTAAGCCCCATCCTCAAATATTTAAAACAGCTTTAGAGAGTTTCAAGGTCACATCTCACGAAAGTTTAATGATAGGAGACTCTTTAGAGGAAGATATAATTCCAGCTCAAAAACTTGGTTTTAAAACCTATCATTTTAGGGATCCAAATTTCGAAAGAGTAATTGAATTCTTAGAAAAGGAATTTGAGGAAAAGTGGAGATGAGAGTTTATTTATGTGGATTAGGTGGTATAGGAATGTGTGGAGTTGCGGGAATTTTAAAAAATAAGGGATTTGAAGTCTTTGGTTCAGAAGAAAAGGAGATTTACCCTCCTGCTTCTGAAATACTTAAGTTCTTAGAAATACCTATCCTTAAACCTGACCCTCAAAATTTAAACCTTATTAGACCTGAGGCTTTAATTATAGGAAATGCTATAAAGAGAGACCATCCAGAGGTTTTAGAAGCAGAAAAATTAGGAATTCCACTTTACTCTTTTCCTTCTTTCTTAGAAAAGTTTCTGTTAAAAGGGAAAAAGGTTTTAGTATGTGCTGGAACCCACGGAAAAACTACTACTACCGCTCTTTTAAGTTGGGTAGTTCTTAATTTAGGTTTAGACCCATCCTTTTTGATAGGTGGAGTTTTTAAAAATAAAGGTCTAAATTTTAATAGCGGAGAGGGGGAGTTTTTTATTATAGAAGGAGATGAATATCCTTCGGCTTTTTTTGATAGTCAGCCTAAGTTTCTACACTATTCTCCCTTTGGGATTATTTTAACCAGTTTAGAATATGACCATGTGGATGTTTATCCCAACTTAGAAAAGTTAAAAGAAATTTTTAAAAATCTGATTAGTCTTCTTCCTGAAGAAGGGATTTTGATTTATAATGCTGAGGACTCTAATTTAAAAGAACTTATTAAATCCGTTCCTAAATCTTTTAAAAAGTATTCCTATGGAAAAGGTTGGGAGGCTGACTTTAGATTGATTAATAGCCAAACTTTTCTGGATAAGGAAGGTTTTTTGAACCAAATAACCGTTGAAGTGCCCTCTAAGGAGAAAATTAAGTTTCATTTTAGGATGCCCGGTGAATATAATGCCCTTAATGCTTTAGCTGTGTTAGCTTTAGGATATACTTTGGGTTGGGAATTAGAAAAAATCATTCAAAGTTTTGAAACTTTTTTAGGAGTAAGGAGAAGACAAGAAATAGTGTGGAAGGATGAAAAATTAATAGTGGTAGATGATTTTGCTCATCATCCTACAGCTTTAAAGGTTACCCTTTCAAGTTTAATAAAAAGTGTTAATCCTGATAAAATTATTTTATTTTTTGAGCTTAAAACCAATTCCAGTAAAAGAAAAGTTTTTCAAGAAGAATACTTGAAAAATTTTAAAATAGCAGATATTATTTTTATTAAAAAACCTTCAGGAGTCGAAAACATTCCCTTAGAAGAGAGGATAGATTTAAATTCATTAAAAGAAAACTTAGAGAGATCTGGTAAAATTTTTTTCTTTTCAGAAGATTTAGAAAGGATTCTTACTTTCCTTGATGGAGCTAAAACTCTTTTAGTTTTTATGTCAAGTGCCTCCTTAGAAAAAGAAATAGAAGAATTTTTAAAAATTTATCAAAAAAAGTAATGTCCATTAGGGGAAAAATTTTAATAGTGGAAAGTAACGGTAATGACCATCAATTTTTATATCAGTTTCTTGTAAAAGAAGGTTATTACTTTGACATAGTGGATTCAGGTTGTAATGCCAGAAAATTTTTCTACCAAAAAGATTATGATATAATTCTTTTAGATTTAGAACTTGTAGATTTTGAAGGATTAGAATTACTAAAAGAGTTTATTGAAAATGACTCAGAAACACCTGTCATAGCTTGTGGTCAAAATATCTCCTTAGAGAATGTAGTTTCCGCTATAAAGATAGGAGCTTTTGATTTTCTTCCTAAACCTTTTTCTTGGTTTAAGTTAAAAAGTGTATTAGAAAAGGCTTTAAATAAAAAGCAAGAAATTTTAAACCTAAATTTAAAATTAGGTTTTCAAGAAAAGAAAAAAAGAATTCCCTTTATTGGAAAAAGTCCTTCTATAAGGCCTGTTTTAGAGAAGGCTAAGTTAGTAGCTTCTACAGACTCTACAGTTTTAATTACTGGAGAATCGGGTACTGGAAAAGGTTTGCTTGCTCAAAAAATTTATGAATGGGATCCTGTTTATAAAAAGGCCTTTATATGTGTGGACTGTAGTTGTATAGTGCCTACACTTTTTGAAAGTGAACTTTTTGGGCATACCAAGGGTTCTTTTACAGGAGCTCACCACACTAAAGTAGGTAAAATAGAACTTGCTCAGGGAGGTATTCTATTTTTAGATGAAATAGCTAATATTCCCTTAGATTTACAAGCTAAGCTATTAAAAGTTGTGGAAGATAAGGAGTTTTCTCCAGTGGGAAGTTTGAAGGTTATAAAAGCTAAGGTTAGAATTTTAGCAGCTACTAATAAAAATTTAAAGGAGGAAGTTAAAAAAGGTACCTTTAGAGAAGATCTTTATTATCGTTTAAATGTAGTTCATCTTCATCTTCCTCCCTTAAGAGAAAGACAGGAAGATATTCCTATCCTGGCAGATTATTTTATTAATCATTTTTGTCATAAATATAAAAAGTCTCTCAAAACTCTTTCTCCAGAAGTAAAACAGATTTTTTTAGAATATAGTTGGCCTGGTAATGTGAGAGAATTAAAACATCTTATAGAAAGATTGGTAATTTTTTCTAAAAAGGAGATTATTACTGAAAAAGACCTATATTTTGCTGGTTTTGAAAATGGTTCTCCTTTAACATCTTTTACTTCCGAAAGTTCCGATCTTTGTTCCTTTGAAGAAATCCTTCCTTTAGAAGAGGTAGAAAAAAGTTACATCCTTAAAATCTTAGAAAAACTTAAATGGAATAAGAGTTTAACGGCTAAAAAACTTGGTATAGATAGAAAAACTCTTTCTGAAAAATTAAAAAAGTGGGGTATAATATAATATATATATTTTGTTTTAAAATTAAGAATTTCAAGCTTAAAAGGAGAAAAAAATGAAAGTTCTTTTAATTTATCCGAGATATCCAGATACCTTCTGGAGTTTTAGACACGCTTTAAAATTTACTTTTAAAAGAGCCACCCATCCACCTTTAGGACTTCTTACCATAGCTTCTTATTTTCCTAAGAATTGGAAGGTTAAATTAATAGATATGAATGTAGAACCTTTAGAAGAGGAAGATCTAAGAGGAGTAGATTTAGTAGTTTTAAGCGGTATGTATGTTCAAAAAGATTCGGCTATGGGAATTATTAATAGATGTAAAAGAAGAGGTACAAAACTTGTAGCTGGAGGTCCACTTTTTACTACTCATTATAATGACTTTGAAGAGATTATAGACCACTTTGTACTTAACGAAGGAGAGATAACCTTTCCTCAATTTTTAGAGGATTTGCAAAAGGGTATCCCAAAAAAGGTTTATACTACTCAAGAATGGGCAGATTTAGAGAAAAGTCCTGTTCCCTCTTGGCATTTAATTAAGATGAAATACTATACTTCTATGTGTATCCAATATTCCAGAGGATGTCCTTTTAATTGCGAATTTTGTGATGTCACAAGGCTTTTTGGACATAAGGTAAGAACAAAAAATAAAGAACAAATTTTAAACGAATTAGAAGCCCTCTTTCAACATAAGTGGAGAGGGTCGGTCTTTTTCGTAGATGATAATTTTATTGGAAGTAAAAAAAAGGTAAAAGAAGAAATTCTTCCTGCTATAATAGACTGGCAAGAACGGAAGGGTTATCCCTTTTATTTTTATACTCAAGCCTCTATTAATTTAGCAGATGACGAAGAACTAATGAAACTTTTAGTAAAAGCTGGTTTTAATTCTGTGTTCATAGGAATAGAAACTCCCAATGAAGAAAGTTTAGCTGAGGCTAAGAAAGTTCAAAATCTGGGACGAAATTTAGTGGAAAGCATTCAAAAAATTCAAAAAGCAGGTTTAGATGTTATGGGAGGATTTATAGTGGGTTTTGATAATGATCCTCCCTCAATTTTTGACCTTTTGATAAACTTTATAGAAAAAACTAAAATTGTAATTGCTATGGTGGGATTACTCAATGCCCCTCCTGGGACTAATCTTTATAAAAGATTAGAAATAGAAGGAAGAATAAGACCCTTTTTTAAAGGAACTAATACAGACCTTTGCACAAATATTTCTCCTAAGATGGAGTTTCAATTTTTAATTGAAGGTTATAAGAAAATTATTAGAGAATTATATAACTCTAAAAGTTATTACAAAAGGGTTAAAAATTTTATTAAAGATTTTTATTCCTATCAAAAGGTAAAACTGGATCTTAATTATTTAAAACTTCACTATGACTATTTTCTTGCGGTCTTAAAATCCTTTTGGAAATTAGGTATTTTAGACCGAGAAAGAAAATCCTTTTGGGATTTAATTTTATATACTATTTTTAAAAAGCCTCAATGTTTTCCTTTAACTATTTGGTATATCCTTTGTGGTTATCACTTTAGAAAAATTTTTAAAGAAGTTTTTTAAAAGTTAATTTTTTCACTAAATATTTATCTTAAATTTAAATTAAAGTATTTTTAAAAGAACCTTTTAAAAAAATCCTTTAAAGAGGAGGAAGAGTTATGGAGCTTGAAATCGGAAAGGCTTTAATAAAAGATGGATTGGAAGATCTTTATGAATACAGTGAAGTAGATGTTCTTATAGCTGGGGCAGGTCCTTCTGGACTAACTTCAGCTAAATATTTAGCTGATAAAGGATTTAAGGTTGTAGTCTATGAAAGAAAACTTTCCTTTGGAGGAGGAATTGGAGGAGGAGGAAATTTAATTCCTAAAATAGTGATTCAAGAGGAAGCTATACCTGTAGCTGAAGATTTTAAGTTAAGATATAAAAAGGCTGGCCAAGGACTTTACACTATAGATCCTCCAGAACTGATAGCTAAATTAGCTGTAGGAGCCTTGGATGCAGGAGCTAAAATAATTTTAGGAGCTTATGTGCACGATGTCATAGTTAGATACGATCCTAACAGAATTATAGGAGTTTTATGGAACTGGAGTGCAGTAGAGTTGGCAAACCTTCATGTAGACCCTATTTATACTCAGTCTAAAGCCTTAGTTGATGCTACAGGCCATGGAGCTGAAATCGTTTGTATTGCAGCTCAAAAAAATCCTGAGCTAAATATTAAATTAGAAGGTGAAAGATCTAATTGGAGTGAAGTTTCTGAAAAATTGGTAGTTGAATATACAGGAAAGGTAGCTGAAGGACTTTATGTTACTGGTATAGCTGTTTGTGCTGTATACGGTCTTCCCAGAATGGGTCCTATTTTTGGAGGAATGCTCTTAAGTGGAAAAAAATTAGCTGAAGTTATTGAAAAAGATTTAAAATAATTGATTATAAAACTGACTAAAATGTCTTAAGTTTTTGGCTATTATTAAATTTTGAAATTTTAAAATAACTTGGAAGATCTTACAGTGGAAAAAAAGCTTTAATTTTTATAAAAGCTTTATCGGTAAAATATTATTCAGTAAATAGGAAATAAAACTGAAATTAGGAGTAAAAGACATGTAGAAAAAGGCTTATTTTAAAAATCTAATTCCTCTGGAAAGGGTTGAAGATATTTTTGAGATAAAAGGTAATTTTCCTCAAAACGAAAGGCTAAATTTTTAAAGAGTTCAAGAAGAGTTCTAAGTTCTATTTTATTTCTTCTATATCTTTCAAGAAGATTTAAGAGGTGTCTTTTTTCTTTGGGGTTCATTTTTTTAGTAAAATAGCCTGCCATATGATATAAAGTATTTAAGTGTTTAGCTCGGGTAGGCTTTTTAGATAAAGCTTTTATAAAGAGAGAACCATAAAGAGAAAGCTTTTCATCAAAAGAAAGATCACTTCGAGCTACAAGACGTCCAAGATGTTTGAGAAGTTCTTCATTACAGGTTTTAAGTAGAAATTTATAAGCACTGTGAAAAGATATAAGCTCAGCTGGAGAAGCTTTTTTTAGAAAGGCTCTCCAGTCTGCTAAGGCAAAAATTCTTATCAAAAAATGATAATAAATTTCAGGATCCTTAAGTCTTCCCTCATCCTCTAAAGGAATTTCAGGAAAGTTCAGTTTAATACTTTCGGCTAAGAACCCGCTTGTTTTTCCAATTATACTTCCCTTATAGTATAAATTTGTAGAACCAACCCCACAAGAAGGAGACTTGCTCTTTAAAAGAATACCGTCTATATCTCTTAAAAGAGGTTGGATTTTTTGAATAAAATCAAGTATTTCTTTGGTAAGGTCCTTTCTTGTATCAACTTGGAAAAATTTTTTTTGTTCATTTTCTTTTATAACAATTATTCTTGGACGAGGAATTCCAAGTCCTATTTCAACTTCAGGACACACATAAATAGGCTCAATAAAGGGTTTAAGCCTTTCAACTCTCTCATCTTGAACCTTTCCACCATTATATCTTACAGCTTCATTAAAACATCTGCTAAGTAGCACCTTAGGTTTGATCATAGATATTAAATATAAGATTTTAAAGTAAAAGTGACAAGAGGAGAGAGTTTTAATTGAAAAAGAAAAGAAGAGTTTTATTTTTTAAAAAGAATGAAGGAAAAGCTTTATTATTCTCTAAGTGCGTTTTTGAAAGAAAGGTTTGGAGAAAGGGTTAGAAAAATACCCTTAGATGCGGGACTTCTTTGTCCTAATCGAGATGGCACAAAGGGTTATGGAGGTTGTATTTACTGTAATCCAAGGGGCTCTGGAACAGGTCTTTCTCTAAAGGGTATTCCTTTAAAAGAGCAACTAACTTTATTTTTAGAAAATTATAAAAAAAAAGGCTTTAGAAAGTTTATAGCCTATTTTCAGTCTTTTAGTAACACCTATGCCCCTCCTGAGCTCTTAGATAGAATATACAGTGTAGTATTCTCAGATTCTTCTATTGTTGGAATAGCTATTGGAACCCGTCCTGACTGTATAAACCAGGAAGTTATTAAGGTATTAAAAAAATATCAAAAATTGGGATACTATCTTTGGATAGAACTTGGACTTCAAAGTAAACACAATAAAACTCTTAAATTAATTAATCGGGGCCATACCTTGGAAGATTTTGTAGAAGCCTATGAAATTCTTAAGCAGAATGATTTTCCAGTGGTAGTTCATATTATCTTTGGACTTCCAGGAGAAACAGAAGAAATGATGCTTGAAACCATAGTTACTCTTTCTGAACTTAAGGTAGATGGAGTAAAGTTTCATTCTTTATACATAGTGAAAGGTTCTAAAATGGATGAACTTTATCAAAGAGGTGAGTATGTTCCTTTAGAAATGGAAGAGTATGCCTATTTGGTAGCCAGATCCTTAACTTTACTACCTCCTAAAACTGTTATTCATAGATTGACTTCAGAGGCAAAGATAGAGGAAATTTCAGGTCCTCTTTGGGCTTCAACTAAACATCAAGTTATTAACAAAATTCACAGGATTCTTTTAGAAAATGATTGGTATCAAGGAAAATTTTATCCCTATTTAGGAGAAGCTGGAAAAAAGGTATAACTAATCCAGACCAGTATAATTAGAAGAATAATTCCCAGACCAATAGAACCCCAGATGAGTTTACTTTCAAAGGGTAACCACGGATCGTATTTCATTTTTTCAAGTTCTTCAGTGATATATTTCTTTTTGATTTCTTCAGCCATATTTTACCTCCTTCACCATTATTCACTTACTATAGGGGGTTTAACACCGTGGAAAAAGATCCAAGAAATGATAAGACCTATCCAGATTATGAATCCAAAAAGACAAACTACATAAACCAAAGCCAGTTTTCCGAGACCTTCAGCCCAAAGTTTTCTGAAGTCTGAAATTACTCCAATGGTGAAGAAGGTAATGAGAAAGAAGATTACTCTTAGGGCATTGGTTCCAGAAGTTGCTGTTTGGGTCTGTTCCACAATCTTTTTTGAATCTTTAATAGCTTCTTGCTTATTTTTGATTTGAGATTTCAAGTCAGCAATTTTTGCTTGAAGCTGAGCTTGAAGGATAGGTTCAGCAGTGGTAGCGAGTTGTTTTTCTACTTTTTTAATTTCCTTGTTAATAAGTTTTATTTCTTCTTCTACGGACTTAACCTTGGGGGCATGGGGTGCTGAAATAATTAAAATTACAATAAATCCTATAAAATAGGCTAATACAAACTTGGGGAATCTTCTCCAAATTTCTCTAACACTTACTTTTTCACCAGGGGCACATTCTACATAAGCACACCAAAGATAGGCTAAAAGGAAAGCCCAGATACTGATAAAGATATCTATAAAAAGTTTAGTTGTAGCAGCTGCCATTAAGATCCATCCTTCTTCATATTTTATTCCTGTCATTACTTCAGCTTTAGCTCTAATTAAGGCATCAGTGATAGCACCTGAAGCAAAAGCTGCACCATCAGTTTTCACTGCAAGACCCATCCAAGCCCCAGCAACCATAGGTTCTTTCCAAAGAAAAATTTGAGCAATGAAGGGAAGAATAATTAATTCAATTACCGCAAAAATAACTACTAAGGAGGCTACCATAATAGGCACCACGGGCCTTGCTTTAATAGCACCACCTGCTGCAATAGCAGCGGAAACCCCACAAATGGAAATTCCAGCGGCTAAAGGAGCAGACCACTCTTTACTAAATTTAAAGTAACGTCTGGCAATATAATAAACAAGAGCCCAATAAATAAGATAGGCCTCCACTATAGCACAAAGTCCCCTGAAAAAAACTGCAGAAGCCAGTCCAAAAGCTTCAGCAGATTTGAGACCAATCATAGCTCCCATAAGACCTATAGCAGTCTTAACATAAAATTCAGGTCTACAAGCTTCTTCAAGAAACCGGGCCAAGGGTCTAAAAAAGTTACCTATAATAAGTCCTAAGGCTAAAGCAAAAATATACCCTCCCTCTCCCGTCAATTTTAAAGACCAAGGGATATTATACTTAGCAGGATCTGTGGCAGCAAAATAGGCATAATGACCAATAAGCCAACAAAGATAGCTTAACCAAAAGATAAAGAAAAAACCAATTATAAATTTACCTACCTTAGCTCCCAATAAATAGGCTCCTATAGCAAGAATGAAGGTAAGAAAAAGATAGGTTAAAACCAGTGAAGTAAATCCTGAAAGACCCTTTTTTTCATAGGTTTGACCTACTTGATACTTGGTAGGATCTTCCACAAGAACAACCTGTTCCTTTCCTTCTTTAGTTTTAATAGTTAATTTATTTCCCTCAATTTTAATAATTTCTCCAGAAATACCCTTAAACTTCTTCCCAACAGGTTCGACAGCTTTTTCTATCTTGGTCCACTCCTTAGTGGAAACTACCCAGCCGTAAAAATCAACACCTTTATAGGCTAAAAGTGAGATAAGAAAAAGTATAATTGCTAACCAAAAGGCTAACCAATCTTCATTAAGTTTCCCCTTTTTAGGTTCTTCCATAAATTTTCTCCCTCCTTTTTAAAAGGGATTAATTTTGATTTTAAAACCATTTTATTTTTTGGTCAAGATTTTGTATGAGACCATATGATTTTAGACTGAGGTGAATTCTCGTAAAATTTGTAACAAATCCACTCCAAAGGCGATACATTCCCAAGCCCAAAACTTACTCCAAAAATCCCTCCCACTCCTGCTCGATAAATGACTATACCCATAGTAGTCTAAAGGCGACTTCTTTTCTTTGGGATGCATCTTTGATTACTTCAACTCTTTGTAGCATTTTTAAATCTTTGATGGGAGATGGGGTTAGTGAGAAGCTAAACAATTGATTTTCAATTTTAACACCTTTTTTCCTTCTAAAAAGAC
>JANXAD010000038.1 GCA_025062245.1 Thermodesulfobacteriaceae bacterium
TTGGAAGTAAAACATACCTTTATTATAAACTAAAAAATGGCAGAAGAAGGATTAAGGGGTTTGAGATGGTGGTTTAGAGGTTAAATTGGGATGACAGACAGGGGATAGCAAAGAGAGAGGCTTAGGTAGTTGAATTTAAGATGAATTTTTCAAAGGTCTCTTAATTTTTCAAATAACAGAATAAAGCGGGAGATATAAGTTATTGAAGTTTTAAGGATTTATGGTAGTTTTGAGATGCTAAAAATGAATCAAAAAGAAATAACAAAAAGGAGGCCAAGGAAAGATGAGAGAATATAACTTGGCAGTAGTTGGAGCAACCGGAGCTGTAGGAAGAATGATGCTCACTGTATTAGAAGAAAGAAACTTTCCAGTTAAAAACTTAAGACTTTTCGCTTCTGTTAATTCTAAGGGATTAAAACTTCCTTTTAAGGGAGAGGAAATAGAAGTAGAGGCTTTAGAGGAAACTAAGAGTTTTAAAGAAATAGAAATTGCTCTTTTTTCAGCGGGAGGTCAAAGAAGTTTGGATTATGCTCCCCTTTTTGCTAAAGATGGAGCTGTGGTTATTGATAATTCCAGTGCTTGGAGAATGGATCCAGAAGTCCCTTTAGTAGTTCCTGAGGTTAATCCCCATGCAGTTTCTCAGTATAAAAACAAGGGGATTATTGCTAATCCTAATTGTTCTACCATTCAAATGGTAGTAGTTTTAAAACCTTTACACGATTTTGCTAAAATTAAAAGAGTAGTAGTAACTACCTTTCAGTCTGTTTCAGGAGCTGGACAAAAGGCTATCAACGAACTGGAAGTTCAGGTGAGAGCTTGGTGTAAAGGAGAAAAAATACCCTCTCCTCAACATCTTCCTCAACTTATTGCCTTTAATTGTATCCCTCATATAGATACTTTTTTACCTAATAGATATACTAAAGAAGAAATGAAAATGATAGAGGAAACTAAGAAGATAATGGAACTTCCCAACTTAAAGGTAACTGCTACTACAGTTAGAGTTCCTGTCTTTTATGGACATGCTGAATCTGTAAATATAGAAACTGAAAAAAAAATCACTGTAGAGAAGGCTATAGAACTTTTGAGTAAAGCTCCAGGAGTGGTAGTTCTTGATAATCCTGAAAAGAAACTTTATCCTCTTCAAATTGAAATTGCAGGAAGGGATGAAGTATTTGTGGGAAGAATTAGAGAAGATTTTTCAGTAGAAAATGGACTTAATCTCTGGATTGTAGCAGATAATTTAAGAAAAGGAGCTGCAACTAATGCTGTTCAAATTGCCGAATTATTGATTGAAAAATACCTTTGATGGAAATTTTTATAGAAACATCAGCACTTTCCTATCTTCTTTCACAAGAAATATTAAAAAAAGAATATCCTTTAAAGGTAATTTCTTCTTATAATGATTTTGAATGGCCTTACATTTCCTTTCCAGAACTTATAACCCTTGGAAAAAAGAAACTATTTTTACTAAAACACCAAGGTCGTTTCTTTAGACCCTGTCCAGGAACTAAAAATTACCTTTGTTGTGGATATCAAATTTTTCACTTTGGAGAAGGTTGTCCCTTAGACTGTAGTTACTGTATTTTACAAGCCTATTTTAATCGTCCAGGACTTAAAGTATGGGCTAATTTAGTGGAAGATGGTTTTCAAGAATTGGAAAGAATTTTAGAGAGAGCTCAAAGGGAAAAAAGAATTTTAAGAATTGGCACTGGAGAATTTGCCGATAGCTTAGCTTTGGAATCTATAGTAGGGGTGGCTGAAAAACTCATTCACTTTTGGGAAGAAAAAAAACCTTTAGCAGTATTGGAACTAAAAACTAAGGTTTGTCCCTCTGAAAAATTTTTTGTTAAATTTAAATCTAACCCCAAGATAATTTTTGCCTGGTCTGTTAATACAGAAAAGATTATTAAAGAGGAAGAAAAGGCTACCGCTTCCCTTAAAGCCAGACTGGAAAGCGCAAAAAAAGCTGTGGAAAGGGGATTTAGTTGTGCCTTCCATTTCGATCCTATAATTTATTATGAAGGAGCTGAAGAGGAATATCCCCAAGTTTTAGAAAAAATTTTAAATAGTCTCCCCTTAGAAAAAATTGCCTGGATAAGCTTAGGTACTTTTAGATATCCTAAGGAATTAAAGGAAATAGCTGAAAAAAGATTTCCCCAAAGTAAGATTTATTCTCAAGAATTTATAGAAGGGCTTGATGGTAAAAAACGCTATTTTGTAGAAATAAGAAAAAAGCTTTATCAAAGTTTTCAAAAATTAATTAAAGAGACTAAAGATCAAGTTACCTTTTATTTTTGCATGGAAAGTGAAAGAGTTTGGGAAGAAATTTTAGGAGAGAAAGAATATAACTCAACTAAGTTAATAGAAAGATTAGATAAAGTAGCTCTTAGCCTTTGTAAAAGTGCTGAGTAAATTTATAATTTTAACTTTTGTCCTTTTCTTAGGATATTTCTGGTTTAAAATTCCTAAATTTAAATATAAAGACTTTACTTGTAAGGACTGTCATAAAGAAATTGTCTTAGATAAAAATCATCAAGGTATAGATTGTGTATCCTGTCATACTAAAGAAAAATTCTCTTTCCATCTTTGGGAAAAAAATTGTAGTAGATGTCATGAAAAATTAATTAAAAATTTTAAAAAAGGTCCTCACTTTAATTACAAACAAAGGGTTTTTAATATTTTTAAAAAAACCTTAAAGGTAAGAGATTTACCTTCTGAGGTGGAAGACTTTTTAAGAAGAAGGTGTTTTTTATGCCACTTAGAATACGAAGGAGAAAAATATGAAAATACGAGAAGGGGAAAGGGATGTGGAGCATGCCATTTAAAATATGAAAAAGGAAAAATAAAAAGTCATGAGTTTAAAAAGCCTACTGATCAAAACTGTTTAGCTTGTCATTATAGCACCTATATAGGATGGGATTACTACGGTTTAGTTCCTCAAAGTTGGTATTCAGATTATAGGGCTCCTTTGGTAAAAGGAAAGGACCCAGAAAGACCTTGGGGAATTGAAGCTTATTTAGTTAAACCTTCTTTACATCGTGAAAGAGGATTAAACTGCACCTTTTGTCATCAAAAGGAAGAACTTATGTTAAATAAAGAAAAACCTTCTTGTAAAAAGTGTCATAAAAATTTAAAAAATAATTTCTATCATCTTTCAGAAACTTTAAAAAAGACAAGATGTGAAGTTTGCCATACTAATTTTTTGACTCAAGACGGTTTATGGGAATGTAGATTAGAATATGAACCGGATATGGAATTTTGGGTAGATTTGAGAGTTCAAGAATCCTCAGAAATAGAAGAAATTTTTAAGAATTATTTGGAGGGAAAACCTTACAGGTTAGTAATGAAAGATAAATTAAGTGGAGAAGAAAAGGCTGGAATTTGGCTTTGTGCTTTATATAACAGAACTTTTGAAAAGATTAATTTGGGAAAGGATGAGCAGAGCAGTACTTGCCTTTTAAGAAAATTTAGGTTAAAAATTTTAAGTGAATCCAAGGTCTGGGAAATAAAACTTGACAAATGTATCGTGCCTCATTCTACTAATAAGGGAAGTTTGTATTAAAAAAAGATATTTAAAATTTGGTGACCAAATTGTAAAATTTTGGTAACTATTTAGTTATAAAAAACCTTTTTAATTTTAAAAAACTATTATAAAAATTTTAGGAATAAAATTTGCATTTAAAAAGAAAATGAAGTTTTTAAGATTAATCTTATTCTTTATTTTTTTTTACTTTGGTTTCTTTTTATTTGGTTTTTCTGAGGAAGAAAAGCTTAAAGGGGGGGTTGTAAGTTATTATTGCACTACAGTTAATCCTCAGAGTTTAAATTGTCAAGAATGGAAACTCATTCTTCAACAAAAGTTTGAGGTAGAAGAAAGAATTTTTAGAAAAATTAAAGAAAATAAAATAAAAGTAAAAAGCGTTTCTACTTTTTGTCTGAATATAAGTCCTAAAGATGAGGAATGTCAGATTTGGAAGTCTTTAAGACAAAAACATTTAGAATTAAAGGGTAGTTTGATAAATGAAATAAAAGTCTTTTGCCATCAAAATCCTCAACATACTTTTTGCAAGTCAGCTAAAAGGTTAGTTCCTAAGGATTAGGATTTAAGTTAAGTTTGGTCCCCTTGTAGTTTTGTGAAAAAGGCATTAGATTAAAATTATGGTGACTTTAAGTAAAATTTTAGACCAAATTCAAAGTTATTTACCCGGTTGTAACACCCGATTAGTGGAGAAGGCTTACGAAAAGGCAGCTCGCTTACATCAAAATCAAGTAAGAAAATCTGGAGAACCCTATTTTTCCCATCCCTTAGAAGTAGCTTATATTTTAGCTCAGATGAAACTTGATTTGCCAACCATTGCAGCAGGTCTTCTGCATGATGCAGTTGAGGACACCCAAATTACCTTAGAAGAAATTAGAAAGGAGTTTGGAGAAGAAGTAGTCTTTATTGTAGATGGAGTTACTAAATTAAAAAATTTTCCTGGTTCTCCTGATAAAATTACGGAACAGGCTGAAAATTTAAGAAAGATTATCTTAGCTATGTCTAAGGACCTAAGGGTTATTTTAGTTAAGTTAGCCGATAGACTTCACAATATGAGAACCTTAGATTATCAGCCAGAACCTAAGAGGCTCAAAATCGCTAAGGAAACCTTAGAAATTTATGCTCCTATAGCTAGTAGATTAGGAATAGACTGGATTAAAACAGAATTGGAAGATTTAGCTTTTAAATATCTTTATCCTTACGAATACGAAAGACTTAAAGTAGAAGTTGAAAAAAGGGTAGAGGCAGCTAAGGATTATGTAGAAAAGGTTAAAACAGAATTAGAGGAGGTTTTAGAAAAAAATCAAATTAAAGGAAAGGTTTCAGGTAGGGTAAAGCATCTATATAGTGTATACAAAAAACTTCTTAAGTATAATCTTACTATAGAAGATTTAGATCAAATCTATGATTTGATAGGTTTTAGAGTAATCGTAAATACTGTGGAGGAATGTTATAAAACTCTCGGAATTATTCATGCTACCTGGCCTCCTATTCAAGGAAGAATTAAGGATTATATAAGTCTTCCTAAGCCTAATATGTATCAAAGTTTACATACTACAGTTTTAGGACCAGGAGGAAAAAAGGTAGAAATTCAAATTCGTACCGAGTATATGGACAAAATAGCTAATGAGGGAATTGCTGCCCACTTCCTTTATAAGGAAGGTGCATTTCTTAATGGTGCACATTACAAACATTTAGAATGGTTAAATAAACTTATAGAGCTACAAAAGGAATTAAAACATCCTCGTGAGTTTTTGGAGTCACTTAAATTAGACCTTTTCCCAGATGAAATTTATGTTTTTACACCTAAAGGGGATGTAGTTGTTTTACCTCAAGGAGCTACGCCTTTAGATTTTGCCTATGCTATTCATACAGAGGTTGGTAATAGATGTGTTAGAGCTTTTGTTAACGAGAAATTAGTTCCCTTAGATTATAAGTTGGAAACCGGAGATGTAGTAAAAATTGAAACCTCACCTTATCAAAAGCCAAGTAGAGATTGGTTAAAAATTGTCAAAACCAGTAGAGCCAGAAGTAAGATTAAACAGTGGTTTAAACAAGAAGAAAGAGAAAAACTTGTAAACTTGGGGAAGGAAATTCTTAATAAGGAACTGAAAAAATACGGATTACCTCTTAATATTTTTAATAAAATTTCTCAGCCCAATGAATTTTTAAGTAAATTGAAAGTAAAGAGTTGGGATGAATTTTTTTATCTTTTAGGAAGTGCAGGTCTCTCTATTAAGCAAATTCTTAAAACTTTGTCCGAAGAATTAAAAGAATTCACTTACCAAGAAGAATCCTTAGAGTTAGAAAAGGATAGACTGGAAAAGTTAGTTTTTAAACCTATTAAAATGGAGACTCCGTCAGAAGTTTTAAGTGTAGATGGTGCTAAGGACATTCTTTTTCATTTAGCCCAGTGTTGTAATCCTTTACCTGGTGATGAGGTCCTCGGTTATATAACCCGTGGCAAGGGAATTTCAGTTCATAGAGTAGATTGTCCTAATTTAAAAGATTTAGACCCTGAAAGATTTATAGAAGTAAAGTGGGAAAAGCCAGATGGAAGAAGTTATGTAGCCCATCTTTATATTATTTCCTTAGACAGAAAGGGACTTTTAGCTAACGTTTCTTCTGTTATTTCTGCAGCTGAAAGTAATATCTTAAAGGCAGAAGTTAGGACTACTCCAGATAAAAAAGCTTATTTTGAGATTTACATAGAGGTTACTGATAAAAAACATTTAGAAACTATCATCTCTAACCTTTTAAAGGTAGAAGGAATCTTAAAGGTAGAAAGAAGGTTTTTTTAACTAACCGATTTTTGAATTTTTCCAGCCTTTATACAGGAAGCACAAACCTTTATAGTTCTAACCTTTCCATTGCTAAGTTTAACTTTTATCTTTTGGACATTAGGATACCACCACCTACTAGCTCTTTTTCCAGAATGGCTTACTTGATTTCCACAACGAGGCCTTTTATTACATATTTCACAAATTTTAGACATTTCCTTTCCTCCCCTATAGGTTCAAAGTTTTTTAAATATACTTTAAATTTCTGAGGTTGCAAGAGGTAAGAAAGGTCTTTATTCAGGTAAAATAGCAGAAATAAAAGCTTGTTTATCAAAGGGAACTAAATCTTCTGGTTTTTCTCCAAGTCCCATAAATCTTATAGGAAGTTTGAATTTGTGAGACACTGCAATAGCTATTCCACCTTTAGCTGTTCCATCCATTTTGGTAATAATTAAACTATTAATAGGAATAGCTTCACAAAAGTGTTTAGCCTGACTTATGGCATTCTGACCAGTAGTGGCATCTAATATTAAGATATTTTCTTGAGAAGAAGGAGGTATTAATTTGTTGATTACTCTAACCATTTTTTTTAACTCTTCCATTAGATTATATTTGGTATGCAGTCTTCCTGCAGTATCAATTAGAACTACATCTAGGTTATTTTTTTGAGCATAATTAATACCTTGAAAAATAACAGCTCCTGGGTCTGCTCCTTCATGAAGAAAAATTACAGGAGCTGAAATTTTATCGCCCAAAGTTTTTAACTGTTCAATAGCAGCAGCTCTAAAAGTATCTGCAGCTACTAAAACTACAGAATATTCGTTTTCTTTTAACTTTTTTCCTATTTTAGCAATGGTGGTGGTTTTACCCACACCATTGACTCCTAAAAAAAAGAGAACCGAAGGATTTCCAGAGGGAGGAAAGGGAGTTTGAGGTTCTATTAAAAATTTTAACATTTCCTCTTTTAGATAGGTTTTTAATTGCTTAGTAGTTAAAGGGTCCCCCTGAAGAACTTTTTTTTTGATAGGATCTAAAAGAACCAAGGTAGTTTCTACACCTAAATCAGCCAAGATAAGAGTTTCCTCTATTTCTTCTAACATTGACAGATTTACCAATTTGTCTACTTCAAAAATCTGACCTAAAGCTGAGGACAGTTTTTCTTTAGTTTTGAAAAGACCTTCTTTAAATTTTTCAAAGATACCTTTAGAAACCTTTTCTTCACTGAGTTCTGGTTGTTCTTCACTTTTTTTCTTTCTAAAGAATTTAAACATAGAGAAAATTTTTTAAATTTTAAGCGGAGGAGGAGGGATTCGAACCCCCGGAGGGAGGTAAACTCCCTCAACGGCTTTCAAGGCCGCCCCCTTCGTCCACTCGGGCACTCCTCCAATTTTTAAAATATACTACACATTTTTTTCAGGTAAAGAGCTTTCTATCTCAGCTTGCAGTTTTTCTAACCCCTCTTCTACAATCTTAGCTAATTCTAAAGCACCCATACCACGATAAATCTTTAAAGCTAACTCATAAGCCTCCTTAGAAGCTTGATAATTTTTAAGAGCTCGGTATACATCTCCAATACCTACTAAAGCTCTGCCAGCTCTATGGGCATCTCTATATTTTTCTGCTATTTCAAGTATCCGATAAAGATATGGCAAGGCTTTTTCAGAAGTATTTAATTCCTTGTAAACAAAGACAATTTTTTCACCTATTATACTGGTACTTATTTCATCTTCAAAGTTTTCACATATATCTAAGCAAGCTTTGTAAGCCTTGAGAGCCCTTTCGTAGTTCTTTCTAAAGAAGTAAATATCACCTATTTTTTCTAAAATATTGGCGGTTTCTTCCCACCTTTGGTAGTTTTTGAAGGTTTCTAAAGCTTCTTCATAAAAAGCTAGAGCGTCTAAGGTTCTACCTTTAATCCAAAACTCATGAGCCTTTTTACTAAGTTCGTAAGCCCTTTCAAGTTCCGAATCCATTTTCCTTTCTCCTAAAAGGAAGTTTTTATTTGATTGGCCAAGTCTTTTAAGAAGATTTTTTCAAAATTTAACGTTTGATAATTAAAAAGTTCTGCTTGTTCCTCCTCTTTAATAAAAGGAAGATAGGAAAGGATTTCTTTGGTTCTAAGATGATAAAAAATAAGAAGCACTAAGGCTTTAACCTCAGGAGTTTCGTTTTCTTTCAAATATCTTAACAACTTAAGATATCTTTCTTTTTTTAATACTTGAGGATTATTTTGAGCAATTCGCAAAAGGGCATAAAGCCCTAAAAGGCGCCATTCTTCTAAATCTAAAAAGGCTAACAAATTTCTTACAAAAATTCCAAACCTTTCCTTGGTGGTGCTTATAATTTCTCCTACCGCTTCTAAAGCTCCCCAAGCAGAAGAAGCTGAATCAACTGAAGCATAGATTAGTCTTTTTATTAGCTCTAAAACCTTTTCTGGATAAATCTCTACCATCTTTTCAGCTATCTTTCCTAAAACTAAAATAACCTTTTTTCTAAAGATAGGGTCTGGATGATAAAGAAAACGTTGCAAAAGGTTAAGATTTAAAGGTTCACTTAAATGGTAAGCTATGAGCTCAGAATAATTAAGGTTCTCTATGAATTTTTCCATTTCAAGTTTACTAAGTTTTCTTTTTTCAATCTTTGGATAGGCTTCTTTTTTCCTAAAAAGAGACTCCTTTTCTTTGCTCTTTAATTCTTCTAAGTCTTTAGCCAACTTAATAAAACATAAAACTCCACTAATTCTTCTTCCTTCATAGAAGGAATCTCCGAAAATTCTGTGGGTGGAAAAATCGTAGTTTTCTATCCATATTTCTTGATAGTCTTCTTCTGGAACTAATTCCCAAACTAAGTCCCAATCCCCGGCACAGGCCATTAAAAGAGCTTCTACAAAAGCTGCTCCACGATTGTGACCAGTTACATCACATACATATACACTACCACACTCACACTTTCCAGCTTCAAAATCAGAAACTCCCATAGATAAATAGGTAGGCTTACCAATAAACCTTCTGCAGAAAGGACAGGTGGGAACCTTAGGTATTTTCATAAACTAATTTCTCAAAATCTGAATTCACAGGATATTTTAACTTCTTAGCTTTTTCTAAGTTTAAACGAGCCTCTTCCTTATTTCCCAGGTAGTAATAGGCTACGGCTAAATTGTTATAAATAGTTGCTAAGCTTGGAGCTAAAACTTGAGCTTTCTTAAGAACTTTTACAGCCCTCTCAAATTCTCCCTTTTCTATTAAAAGGGTGGAAAGATTAATCCAAGCAGAAGGAAAATTCTCCTTTATTTCTAAAGCCTTTAAATAGCACTTTTCAGCCTCCTCTAAATTCCCAAGTTGATATTCTATAAGTCCTAAGTTACTCCAGGCTTCAAAGGAGTTAGGATAAAACTTTAAGGCAAAAGAAAAAGCCTTTTTAGCTTCTTCTAAATCACCTTCTTGAGCCAAAATAATTCCCAAATTAATAAGAGCTTCAAAATGATAAGGATCTAACTTAAGAACCTTTTTAAGGGTAATTTTAGCCTCTTGAATTTTTCCCAAAATAAGGTAAGCTATGGCTAATTTATGTTGGGCTATAACTGATTGAGGGTGATCTGTGGCTTCTTTTTCTAAAATTTTTAATTTTTCTTCAGTTATCATAAAAATTTTCCTCTCCTGTAGTTTAAAATAAAAGATAACATTAAAAATGAAGTTCTCAAGGGAGAATTTTTTTAAAAATTTTATGATTTTGGGTTTCGTTTTTGTTCTACTCACTATAGGATTTTACTTACAAGCCTTTCAACCTGTTTCTTCTCAGGAAACTAAGGAGTTTAAAATAGTAGAAATAAAAAAAGGAGACTCTTTATGGGAGATTGCAAGAAAACTTAAAGAAAAGGGTGTTATTAGAAGTAAAATAGCTTTTATTTTGAAAGCCTGGATAGGCCAAAAACACAGAATGATTAAAGCAGGAGAATATGGTTTTTATACCTATTATACTTTAGATGAGATTATAGACCTTCTTGTTCAGGGGAAGGTTCTTTTACATAAGGTTACCATTCCTGAAGGATTAACCCTTTGGCAGATAGCAGAGATCTTAGAAAGAGAAGGTATATGTGCCAAAGAGGAGTTTTTAAATTTAGCCCAAGACCCAGAGATAGTGCAAAAGTTTGGATTTTCAGCTCCAACTTTAGAGGGATACCTTTTTCCCGATACTTATTTTTGGGCTAAAAATACCCATCCTGCTATAGTAATCAAAACTATGGTGGACAATTTTTGGAAAAATTGGAAGGAGTTTGAAACGGTAGCTAAGAGCAAAAATATGACTTTGGAAAAGGTGATAACCTTAGCTTCTATAGTAGAAAAAGAAGCTTTTTATGATTGGGAAAGACCAATTATTGCAGCTGTATACTTAAATCGTTTAAAAAAGGGCATGCCCCTTCAAGCAGACCCGGGTATCAATTATGCTTTAAAAAAGTTTAGAAGACTTACCTATAAAGATTATTATTCAGTTAGAAGTCCTTATAATACCTATTTAAACGAAGGATTACCTCCCACTCCTATTGGGAATCCTGGTAAGGCAAGTATTAAAGCAGTTTTATTTCCGGCTAAGGTTCCTTATCTTTACTTTGTCTCTAAAGGAGATGGAACCCACTTTTTTTCTAAAACTTATCAGGAACATTTAAAAGCTATAGAAAGAATAAGAGGTCAACAGGAAAAATTTAGTTTAGAGGAAAATAATGGAACACCTAATTAGAAATTTTAAAGACCTCATAAAGTCTTAAAAAATCTGGAAGTAAAAGTTCTTCTACTCTTTTAGAAGGCAAGATTTGGGCTTTTATCAAAAGCTCTTCAGAGAGCTTTTGTTTTAACATCTTTCTTTTATGCTGAAAAATTTTAAGCAAAAAGGCTTTATAACTTTTAAGGTCTTCAAAAGGAGGGTTTTCCTTTCTTTTAAGCTTAATAAAGGCTGACTGAACCTTGGGAGGGGGAATAAAAAATTTGGCAGGAACACTCATGAGATAGGAAATTTCATAAAAGGTTTGCACAAAAATAGCAAGCCAGGATAGAGAACTTTGAAGTCTTTCAGCAACCTCCCTTTGAATCATGTAAAAAGCATAGGGAATAAAATCCTTATAATAAAGGGTATTTTCTATAATTAGACTTGCTACATTATAGGGAAGATTTCCCACAACCTTTAAAGTTTCTTCCTTTAAAGAAGAAAAGTCAAATTTGGTAGCATCGGTATGAATAATAAACACTTTTTGATTTTCAAATTTTCTCTCTAAGATTTTTATCATATCTAAGTCTATCTCTAAGAGATAGAGTTTTTTAAGAGGGGTTTTTAGGAGTTCTTCAGTTAAATTACCTGTTCCAGGTCCTATCTCTACTATTACTTCTCCCTCTTTTATTTCCATAAATTCTACTAATTTTTTTATTATCCCTTTACCTATGAGAAGGTGTTGTCCCCATTTCTTTTTTAACATCCTAAGTTTATAATAATATAAAAAATTTTTGAGATCAAAAATGTACTTAAAATTGGGATGGATTTTTTTCTTACTCTTAGCTCAAAGTAGTTGGGCTTTAACCTTAGAAAAGATTACTTCTATCCTCAGCGAAAAACAAGTTTTAATAAGTGTCCACTACAAAGAATTTCCCTTTCAAGAATTGGTCTTAGCTCTTAAGTCTCAAAAATTTCCTATAATTATAGAATATGAATTTGAAATTTATGAAAGACGTTTATTCCGTGATCTTTTACTCTATAAAGACCAGTTTTATCAAAAATTGTATTATGATCCCGAAAAAAATCTTTATTGCTTAGAAGATAGAGTAGGTATTAAGACTTTTGAAAAACCAGAATTAGCTGTTAAAAACCTAAGCTATTTAGACTCCTATCCTTTAAACTTTTCACCCCTTCTATCTAAGAATTACTTAAAAATAAAAGTTCGCCTAAACTATTTTACCCATTTATCAGAAGATTTAAAATTTACTTCTAAATTGAAAAATAAAATTTTAAAGACTGAAAGAGAATACAATTTTTAATGATTATTCAAAAACTTAAAGAAGTTTTTAAAAAACAAAAGTTAATTATTATTCTTTTGTTTGTTATATTTTTTTTAATCTATTTAGAATTCAATCTGTTTGATATATCCTTTTTAACATTAGATCAAAAAAACATACTTATTTTCTTTTCTATTCATATAAATTTAATTTTAATTTTAATTTTAATTTATTTTATTTTTAGATATTTGTTTAAAATTTTTGAAGAATTAAAACTAACTAAATTTTCTAAAAGTATTAGAACTAAATTAGTTGGAACTTATTTATTATCAATTATTTTTCCATCTTTAATTCTTATTTTAATAAGTTTTATCTTTTTGAAAACAAGTTTTGACTATTGGTTCAAAGAATTTTTAGAGGATTATATAACTTCTAAAATTATAAAAACAGAAGGATATTATAAAGAAATTGAAAGAGAACTTTTAAATAAAGGATATATTATAAGTAATGAATATATTTCTAAAACTGAAGTAATAAGAAGTAAAGATTTAAGGGAAAAATATCGATATTTTATGGGATTAGATTCTATAGAGGTATATACTTTAGAAGGTAAACTCTATAAAAAAACTTATTCTTCAGAGATTTCAGAAAAATTAGGAGTTCCTCCTTCGATTTTGGACAGTATTATAAAGGAAAAAATTCCTAAATCTTATACTTCTATAGTAGAATCAAAAAGTTTAATTAGAGTTTTTATACCAGTTAAAAGTTTAAATAATACAGAATACATTTTAGCAACAGGTAAATTTGTGGATTTAAGTAGTATTGAAGGAAAAAATATGTTTATAGAATCTAATTTATTACAATATTTAAAGTGGTTTTTAATTTTATCAGCTGTAATAATTTTTCTTTTAATAATATTTATTGGAATATGGGTAGGAACTAAAATAGGTAAAAATTTAACAGAACCTATTCAAAAGTTAATAGGTGCTACTCAAAGAATTTCTCAAAAGGATTATAAATTAAACGATATAGAAGATTATAAAATTAGCGAAGATGAGGTGGGAAGATTGATTATTTCTTTTAAAGAAATGGTTAAAAAAATTCAAGAATATGAAGAAGCTTTAAAAAAATATAATGAATATCTTAAATCTATTATAGACTATCTTCCTGTAGGTATTTTTTTATTAAATGAAAAATTTGAGATATCATATTTCAACGAAAGTATGAAAAAATATTTAAAAAGTTTTAAAATAGAAAATATGGAAAAATTTTTACAAAAACTAATAGAAGCCTTAGGAGGAAAGGAGAACTTTCTAAATTTTGTCTTTGCCCTAAGTCAAAATCCTTTTTACAAAGTGGTTGAGCTTCAAGACTTAGATAATAAAATGACTGTAGGTATAACTTTTTTAGAAATTTCTTTCTTACAAGAAAAGGGATACATGTTAATTGTTGAAAATTTAGAAGAAAGAGAAAAAATAGAAAAGCTTTCTATGTGGAAAGAAATGGCTCTAAGAGTAGCTCATGAAATAAAAAATCCTCTTACTCCTGTCAAACTCTCTGTTCAAAGATTGAGAAAAAAACTTTTAGACAAACTAAATTCTGAAGAGGATAAAGAAATTCTTTTAAAAACTACCAACATTATAGAAAATTATATAGAAGAACTTAAAAATTTAGTAACTGATTTTTACTATTTTTCTAAAATTCCAGTTTTAAAATTAGAAAAAAGCTCTTTAATTAAAAATATAGAAGAAGTAATAAATTTATATAAATTAGCCTATCCTCAAATTAAATTTTTATTAGAATATGAAAAAGAATATGAAATTTTTTTAGATAGTTTTTATTTAAAAAGAGTATGGATAAATTTATTAGATAATGCAATTAAATCTATGAATAGTGAAGGACAAATAAAAATAAAAATTTATCATTTAGATAATCTTGTAAAGGTTGAATTTATAGATGAAGGAGAAGGATTACCACTTGAAGTAAAAGAAAGATTATTAAAAGGCAATATTTCTGAATTGAAAGGAGTAGGTACAGGTTTATTTATTGTCTATACCGTGTTAAAGTTACATAAAGGATCTTTAGAAATAAGGGAAAACTTTCCTCAAGGCACAATATTTATTCTGAATTTTCCACTAAATTAAGAATTCTCTTAAGAGAGCTTTGAAAAATTCAAAGCTCTAAAAAAATTTTAAAATAAAATTACAGAAGAAACAAAAAGGAAAGTATCTCAAGGTTTAGGGCTTAGTGAGAAAGCACCAAGAATTATACTAATCTAAACTATAGCCAAAGTTAAGAAGGGTTTTTTCAGGATCTGAAGAAATTACTAATTCCCTATGAAGTCTTTTTAGTTTTTCTCTATCTTGTTCTGCCTCAATCTCTCTTTTTAACACTTCAGGCACCCTCCCAAGCTTAACCTCTACTACCTCAAGCACCATCTCTTGAGCATCTCTTAATAATCCCTGCTGTATCCCCTGCTGTATTCCCTGTTGTAACCCTTGCTGGATCCCCTTTTGTAATCCCTCTTGTATCCCCTTTTGTAATCCCTCCTGTAATCCCTGCTCATATTTTCTCTCTGAATA
>JANXAD010000039.1 GCA_025062245.1 Thermodesulfobacteriaceae bacterium
ATTCTACTCAGTCCCAAATCATATGGACTCATACATTATCTTGAAGTTTTTAAAAAAGGGATTTAAAATTTTTTTGAAATGGATTACAGAAATAAACTTATAGAATTAAGAAAGAAAATAGATCAAATTGATGAAGATATTATTTCCCTATTAAAAGAAAGGGTGGAACTGGCTAAACAGATTGGAGAAATTAAAAAGTCTATAGGGACCCAAAGCTTTGACCTTGGTAGAGAAAAGGAGGTTCTTAATAAAATTTTAATTTTAAATGAAGGAAAATTTCCTGAGGAAGCTTTAAAGATAATCTATTCAGAAATTATAAGAGCTTGTAGAGGAGTTCAAGAAAAGATTAAGGTTTCCTATTTAGGTCCTGAGGCTACTTTCAGCCACATTGCAGCCCAAAACTTTTTTGGGACTTCTGCTCAATTTATCTCTGTAGAAACTATCTTAGATGTATTTGAAGAGGTTAGTAGTGAACGAACAGATTTTGGAGTAGTTCCTATTGAGAACTCTATTGAAGGGGTAGTTGCTACTACCTTAGATGCTATATATGAATATGGATTAAAGGTTTGTGGAGAGGTATATGAGTCCATTTCTCATCATCTTATGAATCTTACAGGAAAAATAGAAGATATTAAAAAAATACTTTCCCATCCTCAAGCTATTGCTCAGTGTAGAAAGTGGTTAAGGAAGAGATTACCCTCAGTTCCTGTAGAAACTGTATCTTCTACAGCTTTAGCTGCCAAGTGGGCTGCAGTGGATGAAAGTGTGGGAGCTATTGCAAGTTTACTGGCTGCTAAACTTTACCATCTTCAAGTTGTAGCCAAAAACATAGAGGATATTAAGGGTAATTCCACCCGATTTTGGATTATAGGAAAAAAGGAAGTTGAGCCTACAGGTAAAGATAAAACTTCTATTCTTTTTAGTGTAGCCGATCGTCCGGGGGCTCTTTATCAAGTTCTTAAATGTTTTGCTGAAAGAGGTATTAATCTTACTAAAATAGAAAGCAGACCTGCTAAAGATGAACCCTGGAAATATATCTTCTTTTTAGACTGTGAAGGACACATTAAAGAAGAAAGAATAAAAACATGTTTAGAGGAGATGCGAAATTACTGTATTCAAGTAATTTGGTTAGGTTCCTATCCCAAAGGCCAAAATTAAATCTTCCTTCTAAATTTTTAAAAGATTTTGACTTTATTCTTTTAGTTACAGAATTAATCGTAGCTGATAAATTTAAGCTAACTCCTAAGGAAATTAAAAGAATGCTTTATGAAGTCTATTTTTTAAAGGAAGAAACCTTTCTTAAGGATAGGTTTGCCTCTCTTTTAAAATTAGAGAAATTTTCCTGGCTCCCTTCTCAAAGGAAGGAATTTTACATTCTCTGTCTTAATCAAACTAAAATTTTTAATTGGAAAAAACCTTTTCTTAATGAACTTTTGTTTTATATTTTATCTCACGAATTGATACATTTAGTAAGGTTTATTAGGTATCAGAGTGATTTTTATGCTAAAGAAAAATGGGAAGAAGAAAAAAAGGTTCACAACTTGACCAAGGAAACTTTAAAGGATATTAAATTTTTACCCCATATGAAAGTAGTTTTAGATTATTTCGATCAAATTTATCAAGATTAAAACTTAAAAGGGGAGGTGGTTATAACCTATGCCTATTTACGAGTATGAGTGTAAAAGTTGTAAGACCAAATTGGAGGTTTGGCAAAAAATTACAGAAGAACCTTTAAAGATTTGTCAAGGGTGTGGAGGAGAGCTTATTAAATTAATTAGTGAAAGTGGTTTTATTTTAAAGGGTACCGGTTGGTATGTGACTGATTATGCCAGAAAGGAAAAAAAAGAAAATAAGAAAGAAAAGGAAGAGAGTTGAGAGTAATTAGTGCTTTATGAGGACTTACTTTTTCTCTGGTTAGCCTTTCTAATAGGGGAATTTTCCCCCTCCCTTTCTCTTTCTTTTTCTTCCTTTTTTCTCCTTTTCCTTTTCTTTTTAAAGGAAGTTTTATTTTTTCTCTCCCTTTTTTACTTATCTAAAAAAATTTCTCTCTTTTCAGAAAGAAGTACAACTTTTTTTAAAAATATCTTTCTTTTAATAAGTTTTTTACTTTTTTTCTTAGATCTTACTTTTTTTCAATTTAATAAGGTGTTACATCAAATTTACTATGGTTCTATTTTAAGTCTTTTTTGGTTTCTTCATTATTTTCTTCCTATAAAGATATTTCTTTTTAGAATTTCTAAAGCTTACTTTCGCATAATAGTAGGACTATTCATTCCCTTCTTATTTTTAATTATGGTGAGAGATACCTTAGAAATTTTGGAGTTAAAATTTGAGGGAGATTTTATTTTAGGCTTTTTATTTATTCTTTTTATAGCTCCTTTTTTTATAGTAAAAACTTGGCCTCTTAAACCCTTAAGGGACCCTTTCTTGAGAAAACTTATTTTAGAATTTTTATCTTTACATAGAGTGAAATTTAAGGAAATTTATATTATTCACGATAAAGAAAAGAAATTTTTTACAGCAGGCATAGTGGGTTTGATACCTCCCTTTCGGTATTTGTTTTTTTCCAATAATCTTTTAGAAATTTTAGAACCAGAAGAAATTTTGGGGGTTTTAGCTCATGAAATAGGACATATCAAAAAAAGACATTTTTTTTGGCTTCTATTAGTCCTTTTTAATTTTCCCTTTTTTCTTTTGGTTTCTTTTATTTTCATTTTTTATCCCCTTTCATACCTTATCAAATTTTATAATTCATTGATTTTAGAAATTTTAATAGCCTTTTTATTTATAATTTTGTCTTTACTTTACTTAAGATATGTTTTTGCTTATTTTTTAAGACAATTTGAACGTGAGGCCGATCTTTATTCTTTATATCTCTTAAGAGATGAAAGACCTTTAATAATTGCTTTGCTTAAAATAGGAGAAGCAACCAAACAACTTTATAAAAAGAGCTGGCATCATTACGGAATTTTAGAAAGAATAGAATTTTTAAATAAAGCTAAAAAGGAATTTCCTTTTTTAAAAAATTTTACTAAAAAAATAAAAATTTTACTCCTAATTTGGATTTTTATTAATTTAGCTGTGATTTTTTTCTTTAGAAATTCTACTTTTTATTTTCTCAAAATTTTTATTAATTTTTAGAAAGCTTTAGAAAATTCAACTGTCTAACAAAGATTTTAAGATAGAATTAAAGAAAAAACAAGGAGTCAATATATTAGAAAATAGGAATTAAAATTGTTAGCCTGGCTAACCTTCTTGCTTCTATGGAGGCAAGAAGATTTCTTTAAAGATAAGAAATTCTTTTTTCAAGGAAAAAGAGCTTTTTAATAAGTGTTTGGAGGGTAAGGGGTTTGAGAAAGTAATTTGAGCTATTTCCTTAGGGTTAGCCTTAGCGATGGATTTAGCAAAAGGGAAGTGATAGAATTTAAGCGATGATTTTGGCATCTTAAAGAAAAAGGGGAGAGTTTAAAGAGTCTCGGTTTTTGAGATCAAAAGAGCAATAAGGAAGCCTCTTGGAAGTCAGATTTAGTATTAGTTAGAGGATTCCATGAGAAGGATGGCAGGTTGATAGGAGTTAAGGATAGAGAGGAAATTAGTGAAACTTAATCTCAAGTCCAACCAACTTATTGAGAGTTTAAGGACAGAAGGGAGAGCCTCCTTGTGGGGCTTTAGAGCTCAAGGATATGAAGGGGTTCTTTGTCCATCTAATTTTGAAGTAAAACATACCTTTATTGAGACCTTTGCAAAATTCAATGGTTTAAAAAAATCTAAGAATAAAATTACAGAAAAAGCAAGGGGGTATCTCAAAGTTTAGAGCTTGGTGAGAAAGCGGCAAGGGAGCAAGGAAAGATAGGTAAGCCTTTAGTTAAAACCTGTTTATGAGGTATTGGGCATATAAAAAGAAGGATTAAGGGTTTGAGATGGTGGTGTAAAGGTTAAATTGGGATGACAGATAGGAGATAGCAAAGAGAGAGGCTTAGGTAGTTGAATTTAAGCCGAATTTTTCAAAGGTCTCTTTTATTATAAATTAAAAAATGGCAGGAGGGAATATCTTGAGGAAAATGGATAAAGGGGTGCGAAAAATCCTACCTAACATTTTAAGTGTCCAAAATTGGGGGCCTCTCAATCACACATCCCATCCCCCTTTCAGCTCAGCTTTAAAATCTAAAATGGTTTTCCTCTCAGAAAAAGAATCCCTTTGTTGTATGAGACCATAGGATTTGAAAATAAGAAACCCTAAAAGTAACCCAAGGTTTAGCAACTATAAAGAATGGTTCACCCTTTAGGTTCCCATATCCTTTCTTTTTCAAGAATATGTAAAACTCTTATCCCCCTTTTTTCTAAGGCTAAAGATATAAATCTTCTATGACACTTCCAAGGAAATCTTTCAGCACATATAATACAAGTCAATCTATTTTTTATGATTTTTATTAGCTCTTCCAAAACCTTAAGAAAGTTTTCTGTTTCCATATAATTTTCATAATCTTCTCTTCTATAACCTCCTAAACCTTCTAAATGATAGTAGAGAATATTATTTTCTTTCAAAAATTTACTTAAGTTTTCCTTTTTAAAATGGGGAAATCTTTGAGAAACTGGCCACCTTCTTACATCAGCTATAGCTAAAATTTGATAATATTTTAAAATTTCCAAAAATTCTTCTAAGCTCCGGTTAGAAGTTCCTAAAGTGTAAACTAATAAAAAGCTATCTCTAACTTTCAACTCTAACTTTCAAGTTAAGTTTAGTTCAATCTTTAGTTAAGTTTAGTTCAATCTTTTTAAAGATTGAATTAAATCTTCTGAAAGATAAGCTTCCAGTCTACAACTTCCCCTGAAACAGATTTGAATACCTTTAAGGTCTTTTTTTACAACTATTTTAAGAGGTCTAAAAAGATGTAAAATCTTTTCAAAATATTCAAAGGTTTCTATTTTTAGAATCCCCTTTAAATAGGTATATAAACTTATAAAATAGGAAAAGGATACTAAGGGATAGTCTTTAATTAAGTTTGCAAAAATTTCTAAAACCTTTTGAGCTTTACTAAAATACCTTTCCTCTTCTGTTATTTCTGCTAACAGTAAAAGAAAATAGGGAGCTAAACCATTTACAGAGGGATAAGAACTATCTGAGAGAGACTTCCTTTTTAGGTCTAAAAATCCTTCCTTTTCAGAAGGAACTTCATCAAAGAATCCTCCCTTTTCCCTATCCCAGAAAAGGTCTATAGCCTTATCGGTAAAATTTTTAGCCAAGTCTAAGTAACTTTTTTCTTGAGTAATTTCAAAAACTTCTAATAAACCTTTAGAAAAAAATAAATAATCCTCAGAAAAACCTTCTACTTCAGATGAATGAAAAAGGACTCCGTTTTTATAATTTTCTTTAAGAATTTTTTCCACTGTTTTTTGGGCTGAATCTTTAGCCCAAGGATCTTTGAAAATTTTATAGTAGGTGCATAGAGCAGAAATCATTAAACCATTCCAGTTGGTATAAAAAGTTTTATCTATAAAAGGGGTTTCTCTTTGGCTTTCTCTATAGTTTAGCATTTTACTTTTAGCAGATTGAATTAGCCTTTGAACCTCTTCTAAAGGTTTTTTTAAAAGAAAGGCTACACTTTCTTCAGAATGGGCTAAATAGGGCACTTTTTTAGACAAATCATGAGGTAATCCGTAAGGGGATTCCAATCCATAATAATAGGATATGGCTTTTCTCTCTTCTTCACTAAGTATTTTTTTTAATTCCTCTTGAGTAAAAGTATAATATCCTCCTTCTTCTAAATATCCTATATCAGCATCTTGAGAAGCATAAAAGCCTCCTTCTTTTTCCATCCCCCATTTTTGATAATAATTTCTAATACCCTCTACCACATATTTATAAAGGTCTTTCTCTAAAATGGCATAAGCTAAGGAATAGAGGTGTAAAAGTTCAGCATTATCATAAAGCATTTTTTCAAAATGGGGAATTCTAAAATAAGGATCCGTTGAATATCTAAAGAAACCACCTAAAAGGTGGTCATAAACTCCCCCTTTAGCCATACTATCTAAGGTTTTTTCCAAAACTGACTTTAAAGAAGGGTCTTGAGTAAAATAATAATGGTAAAGTAAAAATTCCCAAGCCTTAGGATGATAAAACTTAGGAGCTCCAGAAAAACCTCCGTTTTTTGGATCTAAAGAGTTAAAAATAGCTTTTATTCCACGGTCTAAGATGCTTTCTTCTAAAGTTCCTTCAAAGGAGCTTAAAGATGAACTTTTGAAAAGTTCGTAAACTAAGGAGGCAGAGTGATAAAGCTTTTCTTTTTCTTTTTGCCACAGCTCTATAATTTGTTTAAGAAGTCTTTTAAATCCTGGTTTACCCCATTTATCTTCAGGAGGAAAATAGGTACCTCCGTAAAAGGGATTTCCCTCAGGAGTTAGAAAAACTGTAAGGGGCCATCCAGCTTCTCCTGTAATAGCTACTACAGCTTCTTGATATCTTTTATCTATATCAGGTCTTTCATCTCGATCCACCTTTATAGGAATAAAATATTCATTTATAATTTGGGCTATTTCTTTATTTTCAAAGCTTTCTTTAGCCATTACATGACACCAATGGCACCAAATCGCTCCTATAGAGAGGAGAACGGGTTTGTTCTCCCTTTGAGCTCTTTCAAAGGCTTCTTTACCCCAAGGATACCAATTTACGGGTTGTTTAGAAGCAGATTTTAAATAAGGACTTTTAGCATTAGCTAACTTATTTTCCATTAAAATAATTATAATTCAAAAATTATAAAAAGCTATTTCCCGAATTGCCTCATTAAAAATCTAAGGGAAAAACATATGGTTGCCTCATTTAAAATCCTAAATAAAAATTAATCCCCCCAAAAAAAATTTACTCTAACTTACCAAAGCTCTTGCCAAACGCTACCAAAAAAAGCCTTCCCACCACATCCTATAATCGCTCATACGCTTCCTTTCTCCTCTCTCGACATGCTAAAATCACCTACCTCAATCCCTTAACTCGTATAGAACTAAATGCTAAAAAAATTTAAAAGAAAAAGAAAGAAAATAGGCTGATTTTCCCTGTGGTAAAAGATTAAAAGCTAAGCTTTTCCAACTAATCTATAAAGCAAACTCCGTATAAGCCCAGCTACTATGGATAGATTACTTAAAGAAGAGAGAGGAGATAGAGGCAGGCTGAAGAGTAGAAGTAAGACCAAACCAGGGAGCTTATTAAAGAGGGAGATTACGATGTGAGAAGCTTTAATGAATGGGATGAGAATAGAGTAGGTTTTTTGGAAGTTGATTTAGTTGCGCATACTACAGATATGTTTAGGGATAATTATCTTTAGAAAATTAAATTCCGCAATGAAAGAGATTTCCTTTAGAATTTTAAATGAGGCATTACGTTTCCTATACCGAGACTGTTTGAAAAATTAATCAATATGAGATTAGTTCGAAGAAAAAAACAAAAGTAAAAGATTTTAGAATTAATGGAAAATTTCAAACAATCTCTTCTATGCTTGATAAAAGTTGGTAATATTTTTATAATTAAAGTCCAAATGAAAATTAAACTTTTTAGCGTCAAAATTTTAGTTTTTTTAATCATTTTGTTATTCCTTGGCCTTGGAGGATATACCTATTTTTTAAAACAAAAAAGGACTCCCAAGGGGGTCTTAATTTTACATGGAAGAATAGAGGGTCGGGAAGTTTCTGTATCTTCTAAAATTCAAGGAAGGATTATTAAACTTTATAAAGAAGAAAGTGAAAAAATAAAAAAAGGAGAGCTTCTGGCAGAGCTTTTTCCAGAGGAGTTTGAAGCTAAATACAGAAGTTTAAAAGAGGAAGTTGAAGCAGCCTATCAAAATAAAGTTATGGCTGAAAGTTATATTATTAAGTCTAAAGCTAATTTAGAGCAAGCTAAAAGGGATTTAGAAAGATATAAAAGACTCTTTGAAGAAGGGGTTATCTCTAAAAGGGATTTAGAACTCTCTGAACTTAACTATCAATCGGCTTTAGCGGAGTTTAATACTAATAAAAGGTTTGTGGAGTATACTCAAGCTAAATATAAATCAGCTAAAGAAAGGCTAAGAGAGGTAGAAGTCCTTTATAGGGAAACCAAAATTTATTCTCCCTTAGAGGGGATTATTCTTTCAAAACCAACAGAAGAAGGAGAAGTAGTAAATCCAGGACAAACTCTTTATACTATAGTTAATCTCCAAAAACTTTATGTAAAGGTATACATTCCTGAACCTGAGCTTGGTAAAGTAAAACTTGGGATGCCAGCTAGGATTTATGTAGATGCTTATAAGGATAAATTTTTTGAGGGAAGGGTTACCAGAATTTATGAGCAGGCAGAGTTTACTCCTAAAAATGTAGAAACCAAAGAAGAAAGAGTAAATTTAGTTTTCGGAGCAGAAGTTTCGGTGGAAAATGTAGAAGAACTTCTTAAACCAGGTATGCCTGCTGATGTGGTTATCAAAATTGATCCTCAGGCAGAATGGATAAGACCTTAGATTATCCAGTTATTAAAGTTGAAGAACTTTCCAAAAGTTATGGGCAAATTCAAGCAGTAAAAAAGGTTTCTTTTGAGGTTCAAAAGGGAGAAGTTTTCGGTCTTATTGGTCCAGATGGAGCTGGAAAAACCTCAGTTATTCAAATTTTAGCAGGGGTAGCCTCTTTAAGTTCTGGCAAAGCCTATATAAATAATTTAGAAGTTAGCAAAGAAGCTGAAAGAGTAAAAGAAATAATAGGTTATATGCCTCAAGGCTTAGGAGTAAATCTTTATGATAATTTAACTGTGGAAGAAAATATAAACTTTTTTCGAAGTTTAAGGCTTATACCTTGGCCGGTTTTTGAAAAAAACAAAGAAATTCTTTTAGAAATAACCAAGCTTAAGCCTTTTCTTAAAAGACAAGCTAATACTCTTTCCGGGGGGATGAGACAAAAGTTAGCTTTAATTTGCACTCTTTTACATCTTCCCGATATTCTTCTTCTTGATGAACCAACAACCGGTGTTGATCCGCTTTCCAGACAAGATTTTTGGAAAATAATTCATAACTTGGTAAAAGAAAGAGAAATCACCGTGCTTCTTACCACCTCCTACATGGACGAAGCAGAAAGATGTCACAAAATAGCCCTTATGCATGAGGGAAGAATACTTTTGGAAGAATATCCTGAAAAGATTTTTAATTTGGAAGAAATTTTTATTGAAAAAATAACTGGCCAAAAAAGAGAGGAGAAGATTTTTAGACCAAGTTTTTCTAAGAATGGAAAAACCTCTGTGGTTGTTTGTGAAGGGGTTAGTAAATTTTTTGGAGATTTTAAAGCTGTAAATAAAGTAAACTTAGAAGTAAAAGAGGGTGAAATTCTTGGACTTCTTGGGCCTAATGGAGCAGGAAAAACTACCTTAATAAAAATGATGTGCGGACTTCTTGAGCCTTCAGAGGGTAAAATTTATATTCATCGTTATGAAGTTCACAGGGAAAGAGCTAAAGTTTGGGCCACTATTGGATATATGTCTCAAAAATTTTCCCTTTATAGAGACCTAACGGTATTAGAGAATATGAAACTCTATGCCGGGCTTTATGAAGTCAAAAATTTAAGCTTTAAGGAAATTTTAGAATCCCTGGGTCTTAAAGAATTTGAAAATCGTTTAGTTAGAGATTTACCTTTTGGAATAAGACAAAGGGTAGCTTTAGCTTGTGCACTTTTACATCAACCTAAGGTAGTTTTTTTAGATGAACCTACTTCTGGAGTAGATCCTGTAGCCAGAAGAACCTTTTGGGAAATCATTTATGAAATTTCTCGCCAAAAGGGTATAACAGTTATTATTTCCACTCACTATATGGATGAAGCAGAAAATTGCGATAGAATTGTCCTTATGAACAGAGGAAGACTTATTGCTCTTGGAACTCCTGAAGAGATTAAAAAGGAGTCTGAGAGATTTTCTGGATTTCTTATAGAAGTCAAAACTTCAGAATATAAGAAAGCTCTTGATCTTCTCAGTCAGAATTTTCCCGAAATTTCTATTTACGGAAAAAGACTTTTTATAAGAACCTTTAAAGTGAGAGATACGGAAAATCAGGTAAGAGCTATATTCAAAACCTATGGACTTCCCTTAGAAGAGGTAAGACCCGTTTCTATTCCTTTACAAGAAGCCTTTGTAGATTATATAAAAAGAAGTGAAGTAGATGTTCTTTGAAAGATTTTTTGGAATTGTTAGAAAAGAATTTACTGAATTTTTAAGGGATAAACTTTATCTTACTTTTATTTTCGTGGTTCCTGTAATGGTTATGATCCTTTTAGGATATGGACTCAATTTAGATGTCAAAAACATACCTATTGCTTTTCTTGATTACGACCGAAGCAGAGTTAGTAGGGAATATATAGATTCTTTTATAAATTCGGAATACTTTAAACTTTATAAGTTAGTTGAAAACTATGAGGAGGCTGAGCAACTTATAAGACTTGGTAAGATTAGGGCTTTAATTGTTATTCCGGAAGATTTTTCTCAGAAAATTTACAAAGGTCAAAAGGTAGAAGTTCAGATGTTAATTGATGGGACCTATCCCAGTCGAGCTGAAGTAATAAAAGGATATTTAGGGACTATCAATTTTCTTTTTAATCAAAAATTTTTGACTTTTAAGTCACCTATGGAAGTGGAACTTAGAGCTTGGTATAATCCTGGGCTTGAAAGTAAGAATTTTATTATGCCAGGAATGCTGGTTACTACTCTTTGTTTTTATCCCGTTCTTCTGGGTTGTTTAGTAATCGTAAGGGAAAAGGAACTTGGAAGTATCTTTAATTTTTACTGTTCTCCTGCCAAGTCCTGGGAAATTATTTTGGCCAAAGCCTTTCCCTATACGATAGTATCCTTTTTTACCTACTTAATACTTTTTTTTATTACCGTGATAATTTTTAAAACTAAATTTATAGGAAATTTTTGGATTTTATCCTTAGCAAGTTTTTTTTACATTTCTTGCACTGTTGGGCTTGGACTTCTAATTTCTACCTTTACCAAAACTCAAATTTCAGCTATGCTTATAGCCTTTATAACTACTGTGGTTCCTTCTTACCTCTATTCTGGATTTTTATATCCGGTAAGCAGTATGGAGCTTAGTGGGCAAATTATAAGTAAGTTCATACCTGCTACCTATTTTTTAGGGGTAGTAAGGGGTATCTATTTAAAGGAAGCCAGTTTAGGTTTTTATGGAAAAGATCTTTTAAGTCTCTTAATTTATACCTTAGTGGTTTACACCTTAGCTATTATAAGATTAGTAAAGAGGATTTCTTGAGTTTAAAACTTTGGGTTTTATTAAAAAAGGAATTTTCTCAACTTTTTAGAGATAGGGTTTTAGTAATAGTTTTAATTTATGCTTTTACGGTGGTAGTTTATACAGGAGGAAAAGGCGTATCCTTAGAGGTTAGAAATTTTCCAACTATAATTCAAGACCAGAGTAAATCTGTCAAAAGTAGGGAACTTATAAGTAGATTTAGATCTCCCTATTTTAAGATTTTGGATTTTGTGGAAAGTGACCGAGAAATTGAAGAATGGTTTCAAAGGGGAGAGGCCTATTTGGTGGTGGTTATACCTCCTGATTTTGAAAAAAAAATAGAAGAGGGTAGGGCTAAAATTCAAGTTATTATTGATGGAACCATTTCTCTTACCGCCACTATGGCTATTTCTTACATAGCCCAAATTACCCAGGATTATGCAGTAGAAGTAATGACTTATCAAGGTTCAGTGTTTTTTCCTCAAATTGAGGAGCGCATAAGAATTCTTTTTAATCCTAATAATCTAAGTTCTTGGTTTATGAGTTTGTTAGAACTTTTTAACATGACCACCATGATTTCTCTTCTTATTACTTCTGCTGCTTTAATAAGGGAAAAGGAATACGGAACGGTAGAACAACTCTTGGTAACCCCGGTTAGAAGTTGGGAAATATTTTTGGCTAAAATTATTCCTACGGTAGTAGTTATAACTCTTCTTTCTATGTTTAGTCTTTTGGTTATGGTAGAAGGGGTTTTTAAGGTTCCTGTTAGGGGAAGTCTGTTACTCTTTTTCTTAGTTACTTCTCTTTATGTATTTACCATAGCTTCTGTAGGAATTACTATAGCTACCTTAGTTCAGACCCTATCTCAGGCCATGATGATCATTTTAGTTATCTTAGTTCCGATGCTTATGATTTCAGGGGCTTGGAGTCCACCTGAAGCCATGCACCCTTTAATAAGATACCTAAGTTTACTTTCTCCTATGAGATACTATCTTAGTTTTGGCTACGGGGTTTTACTTAAAGGAAATGGGCTTGAATATGTCTGGAAGGACATCTTAGGAATATCCCTCATTGGAGTTTCTCTTTTTGCGTTATCCGCTCTTAAGTTTAAAAAGAGTTTTGCAAAGTAAAACTTTTGGAATTTTTCCTTTACTTTTGAGCTGAAAGAATTATAATAAAATTAATATGCTTTTAAAATAAAGGGAGAATTTAGATAGATGAAGATTGGTTCAAATTCTTCTAAGAAAAGAACTTTAATTACTAAACAAGCTCTAAGAAAGATAATAGTAGAAAAGCTTCCTAAGCTTTTGGAAGAGGAGCCTCAGCTAAGGGATTTTTTAGCCAGTTTTTTGAAACATCATTTTGCGGATAAAGAAGAAACTAAGGATGAAATAAAGGCGCTTTTGGAAGAAATTAAACTTCTTAGAATAGAAAGTGAAAAAAAATTTGAAGAACATTCTAAGGTTTTGAGAGAGTATAGTCAAAGATTTGAGGAGCAAAATAAAATCCTTCAAGAGCAGAATAAAAGACTTGAGGAGCAGAATAGAAGACTTGAAGAACATAGTAAAAGGTTAGATGAACACAGTAAAATTCTTCAAGAACAGAATAAGAGACTTGAAGAGCAAAATAAAAGATTTGAAGAACAGAGTAAGAGACTTGAAGAGCAGAATAAGAGACTTGAAGAGCACAGTAAAATCCTTCAAGAACATAGCAAAAGGCTTGAAGAGCAAAGTAAAAGGTTAGAGGAGGTGAGTAAAGAATTAGCTGAACTATTTAAGGAGTTTCAAAGACAAAGAAAGAAGCATGAAATACATATTACCGCTCTTGGAGCTCGATGGGGTTTTAAATCGGAGAGAGCCTTTAGAAAGGCTCTAAAGGGTTTACTTGAGGAGAGTTTCCCCGTGAAGGTAGAAAGATATACTGCTATTGATACAGAGGGAGAGGTTTTTGAGGGAAATCCTGGAGAGGTGGTGGAATTAGATCTTATTATTAAAGATGGAGAGCTTATAGTGGCGGAGTTAAAATCTTTTGTAAGTGTGGGAGATGTTTTACATTTTATAAAGAAAGTGAAATTTTTTGAAAAGAAAGAGGGAAAAAGGGCTACTAAAAAAGTAATAATTTCTCCTATGATAGAGCCTAAAGCAGAGGTTCTTATTGAAAAATTAGGTTTAATAGTTTATACAGATATTCCTGATGATGAACAAGAATTTTTGTCAAATTAAAAATTTTCATACTGGATAGGTATGTAAATCAGTAATTTTAAAGTTTAAAAAAGGATTTACGAAAATATAATTAGTGTTT
>JANXAD010000003.1 GCA_025062245.1 Thermodesulfobacteriaceae bacterium
TTTTAGGGATTTCATTTTTAAGTCGGTAAGCTTCCCCATTTCTTTTCTCTTTTTTTTGATACCAACATGAATTTTATGATACCATAACTGATACCAACAATTTGTCAAGATGTAGGTAGACTTGTTGGTATCGTAGTAAACATTATGAGACGATAAAGTGATTGTTAGTTGGGAACTTTGTAGACTTATTTAGAGGATAGTAGACAATGAATTACGACAAAAAAGTGGAGGCGGCGGGAATTGAACCCGCGTCCGAAGATAGTTCAGATTAAACTCCTACAGGCTTAGCCTGTGTTTAATTCTCGTAGAAAGTCAGGCACAGGCACCTGAGCTTTCTACCAGGTGGAGTAAGGCTCGGAAACCTTGAATCCACCTTTCAAGGTCTCCCAAGCTCTTCTTGGTCACGCCCCTTGGAGCCGAAGAGCAAAGCATCCAAGGAACGAGGCTGCACCCTTTTAGGCAGCCTGAGCGTAGGCGTATTCGTCGGCAGTTGTGTTTTTGCACCCTATTTTACGTGGACGGGTGCGACCACGACCTGCAGTTTAATCCTACCTATCCCCGTCGAACCCTTTTCGCCCCCATCTTTTCAAAGAACTTTAATTTTAATTTAATAACTTTTTAAAAAAATTCAATAGAGTAATTTTGTTTTTATCCATAAAAATACTTACTATTGTGTTTTTTAAAAAGATATTTTAAAATTAAATTTCATGCAAGGATATGATAAATGGAAAAAAATTGAGGTGGCAAGAAAAATTTTAAAATTACCTATAAGAACTACCAGAAGGGAGATTATAGAACATTATAAAAATCTATCTAAGATTTTTCACCCTGATAAAGGTGGAGATGAAGAATCTATGAAAAAACTTAATGAAGCTTATGAAATTTTAATGAAATACTGTGACAACTACTTGATTCTTTTAGCTCCTAATGATAATATTTCAGACCCAGAGGAGTGGTGGTTTGAACATTTTGGAGAAGACCCTATATGGGGAAAAATGAGAAACAAGGGGTAAGGGGATGCTTATAGTTCAAAAGTATGGAGGAAGTTCGGTTGCTAATTTAGATAGAATTAAGAATGTAGCCCAAAGAATTATAAAGTACCACAAAGAAGGGCATCAATTAGTGGTAGTAGTTTCTGCTATGGCAGGAGAAACTGACCGCTTAATAAACTTAGCCAAAACTATAACTCCCGATCCACCTTTAAGAGAATTAGATATGTTAGTTTCAACAGGAGAACAGGTTACCTCTTCTCTTTTAAGTATCACTCTTCAGAGTATGGGAGTTCCTTCTATAGCTTTATTGGGTTATCAAATTCCTATTTATACTAATGAACTTTTTACTAAAGCCAGAATAAAGGAAATTAAAGTAGATAAAATAAAAGAGGAACTTCATCAAGGGAAGGTTGTAGTAGTAGCAGGATTTCAAGGGGTTACTGAAAAGGGGGATATTACTACCTTGGGCAGGGGTGGTTCAGATACTACTGCGGTAGCTTTGGCAGCTGCTTTAAAAGCAGATCTCTGTGAAATTTATACGGATGTTGAAGGAGTTTTTACTGCAGACCCAAGAATTGTGGACAAAGCTCGTAAGCTTTCTAAAATTTCCTATGAAGAGATGTTAGAAATGTCAGGGGCCGGTGCTAAGGTTTTAGAGATGCGCTCTGTTGAATTGGCCATGATCTATAAAGTGCCATTAGTCGTTAGATCAAGTTTTAACGAAAGTGAAGGCACCATAATTACGGAGGAGGATGAAGAAATGGAAAAAGTTTTAGTTTCAGGGGTTACCTATAATAGGAATGAAGCCCGAATAAGTATATACGGAGTTCCAGATAGACCAGGGATTGCAGCTCAAATTTTTGGCCCTATAGGAGAAAAGGGAATCGTAGTAGATATGATTGTGCAGACTTCAAGAGTAGATGGAAAAGCAGATTTAACTTTTACTGTGCCTAAAACAGATTATAAACAGGCTATGGAAATAGTAAGAGGAATAGCTTCAAGTCTTTCAGCTGAAAGGGTTGAAGGAGATGAAAAAATTGCTAAAGTTTCTATTATAGGAGCAGGAATGAGAACCCATTCAGGAGTAGCCACTAAGATGTTTGAAACCCTTGCTAAGCATGGAATTAATATTATGATGATTTCTACTTCAGAAATTAAAATTTCTTGTATTATTGATGAAAAATATACAGAATTAGCTGTGAGAGCTCTTCATGAAGCCTTTGAATTAGAGGGCGAGGTGAAAGAAGAAAAATGAAAAGAAGAATTGAAATTTATGATACCACTTTAAGAGACGGAGCTCAGGCTGAGGAAGTAAATTTTTCCTTAAACGATAAAATTAGAATTGCTTTAAAATTAGATGAATTTAAAATAGATTACATTGAAGGAGGGTGGCCCGGTTCTAATCCTAAGGATTTTCAATTTTTTAAAGAAATAAAGGATTATTATTTAAGACATTCTAAAATTGTAGCCTTTGGAAGTACCCATCATCCTCAAAAGGCTCCTGAAAATGATGAAAATATTAAAAGTTTAATAGCTGTAAAAACACCAGTGGTTACTATTTTTGGAAAGTCTTGGACGGTTCATGTTAAAGAGGCTCTTAAAACTACCTTAGAACATAATTTGGAAATTATTTCTAATTCAGTAAGATTTTTAAAATCTCATGTGGAAAAGGTTTTTTATGATGCTGAGCACTACTTTGACGGTTTTAAGGAAGATCCAGACTATGCAGTGGAAACTATTAGGAGAGCCTATCTTGCTGGAGCAGATTGTATAGTTCTTTGCGACACTAATGGAGGAACTTTAACTCATGAATTAGTTGAAATCATAAGAGAGACCAAAAAAAGATTGGGGGAAGAAGTCCCCTTTGGAATTCATGCTCACAACGATTCAGACTGTGCTGTAACTAATAGTTTGGAAGCTGTAAGAGAAGGAGCTGTTCAAGTTCAGGGAACTATTAATGGAATTGGGGAGCGATGTGGGAATGCTAATCTTTGTTCAGTTATTCCTAATTTAGTTTTAAAAATGGGATATCAATGTAGTTGTGAAGAGGTTCTATATAAACTTACTGAAGTTTCCCGCTATGTATTTGAAATAGCTAATCTATCCCATCCCTCTAAACTTCCTTATGTAGGCCGTTCTGCCTTTGCTCATAAAGGGGGTATTCATGTTTCTGCAGTCTTAAAAGCACCTAAGACTTATGAACATATAGAGCCTTCTTTGGTAGGTAACGAAAGAAGAATTCTTGTTTCTGAACTATCTGGAAAAAGCAATCTCATTTATAAAGCAAGAGAATTGGGGATTGAACTTGATATAGAAAATCCTCTGGTAAATAAAATTGTAGAGGAAGTAAAGAAATTAGAAAACCAGGGATATGAATTTGAGGCCGCAGAAGCCTCTTTAGAGCTTTTAATCTATAAACTTCTTGGTGAACCTAAACAGTATTTTGAACTTTTAAGTTATAAAGTTTTAGATATTAAACAGGAAAAAAATTCCTCTCAAGCTGAGGCTACGGTGATTTTAAGGGTGCCTCCAGGAGTAGGAGAAGTAGAACATACAGCAGCTATGGGGAATGGGCCAGTTAATGCTTTAGATAATGCTTTAAGAAGAGCTTTAGAAAGATTTTATCCTAAAATAAAAGAAATGGAACTTGAGGACTATAAAGTAAGGGTTCTTCCTGGACTTCCAGGAACGGCTTCCAAAGTTCGGGTTTTAATTATTTCTAAAAGCAAAGATAAAAAATGGGGAACAGTAGGAGTCTCTACAGATATCTTAGAAGCCAGTTGTCAAGCTCTCATAGATTCTTACACCTATAAATTGTTTTTAGATAAGACTAAAAAGATAAAATAGGAGGAAGGATGTCTACCATAAGGATTTCTATTGCAGGGAAAGGCGGAACAGGTAAAACTACTATGGCAGCTCTTTTGGTAAATTACTTAGTTAATAAAAAGGTAGGTCCTGTTTTAGCTGTAGATGCTGATCCTAATGCTAACTTAAATGAACTCTTAGGAGAAGAGGTAGAGATTACTCTGGGAGAAATAAAAAATCAGTTAAGAAGCGCCAGTACTTCTGAGGGAATGGTCAGAGCTGATTTTGTAGAATTTAAGCTCCATCAGGCTATTATAGAGGGAAGAGGTTATGATCTAATAGTTATGGGACAACCTGAAGGACCAGGATGTTATTGTGCAGCCCATTTTTTTCTTTCTCAGTCTCTCGAAAAGCTTATGAAAAATTATAGCTACCTAGTAATAGATAATGAAGCTGGGATGGAACATCTTTCAAGACTTAATCTTTTAGAGATGGAACATCTTATAGTGGTCTCAGATGCCAGTATGAGAGGTATTTTAACTGCAGCCCGTATTGCAGATCTAATTAAGCCTCTTCAAATTACTGTAAAAAACCTTTGGCTAATTGTAAATAGAGCTCCTGCTGAGCCTCCTGAGGAATTGGTTAATTATGCTAAAAAAACTGCTGAAGAACATAAACTTAATTTTTTAGGATTTCTTCCAGAAGATGCTATGATACTTCAGTATGAGGTTCGTAGAACCCCTGTTTGGAATTGGAATTCTTTCCTTAAAGAAAGAGCCTTTGAACTTTTTTCTAAAGTTTTTTAAATCTGAGAGATGAAAGCCTCTTTTAAAATTTACAACTCCCTTTCCAAAAAAATTGAAGTATTTGAACCTTTAAACCCTCCTAAGGTTACCATGTATGTTTGCGGAATTACTGCCTACGATTCTACCCATTTAGGTCATATAAGGTCTGCTTTAGTTTTTGATATTTTATATAGATTTTTAAAATATTTAGGTTATGAAGTAGTTTATGTTAGAAATGTTACGGATATTGATGACAAAATAATCAACAGAGCCAACCGAGAAAACCTTTTTTGGAAAGATTTAGTAAAAAAATATACTCAGGAATATCATGAAATCTTAGAAAAGTTAAACCTTTTAAAACCTACTTACGAACCCTTTGCTTCGGAACATATTCCTGAAATTATAGAATTTATTCAGGGTTTAATAGAAAAAGGATTGGCTTATCAAAGTGATGGAGATGTTTATTTTGAGGTTCAGAAAATGCCTTCCTATGGCAAACTTTCGGGAAGAAAAATTGACGAACTGTTAGTAGGAGTAAGAATTGAAGTTTCCGAGAAGAAAAGGAATCCCTTAGACTTTGCTCTTTGGAAATCTGCGAAACCAGGAGAACCTTTTTGGGAAAGTCCCTGGGGAAAGGGACGTCCAGGATGGCATATTGAATGTTCCGCTATGTGTAAAAAATATTTAGGAGAAACCTTAGATATCCATGGTGGAGGACTGGATCTTGTTTTTCCCCATCACGAAAATGAAATAGCTCAGAGCGAAGCCCTCACAGGAAAACCCTTTGCCAGATATTTTATTCATCACGGTCTTATAACAGTAGAGGGCGAGAAAATGTCTAAGAGCTTAGGAAATTTTGTTACTATGGAATACCTGTTACAACACTTTCATCCTGAAGTGATAAAGGCCTTTTTACTTTCTAAACACTACAGAAGTCCCTTAGATTATTCTGAAAGGGTTCTAAAGGAAGTAGAAAAAGCGGTGTATCACTTTTATGAAACCCTTTACTGGATTAAAAAGGCTATTCCTTATAAGGAAGGCTTACTTTCTGAAAAGGCAAGAAAACTGGAAAGGCAACTTAAAAAGTTTGAGGAAGATTTTATTTTAGCCTTGTCAGAAGATTTAAATACTGCGCTGGCTCTGGGATACGTTTTTAGCTTAGAAAACGAAGCTTATAATTTCATTACAGCCTATCCTTTTTTGAATAGTGAAGAGGTTTTGCTCTTAGAAAGGGTAGGAGATGCTTTTCAAAATTTTTCTGGAACCCTTTTAGGATTTGGAACTTTAGATCCTGTAAAATTTTGGGAAGAGGAACGAAAGCGTAAACTAAAACAGAAAGGAAAGAGTATAAAAGATGTAGAAAATCTTATTTTTCAAAGACAGGAAGCCAGAAAGCAGAAAAAGTTTGAGATAGCAGATGCTATAAGAAGTGAACTTCAAAATTGGGGCATTTTTTTAAAGGATACTCGCACTGAAACCTTTTGGTATGTAGAGTAAAATGTCCTTAACTTGGTTTGACTATCTAGCCTTGGGAGTTTTTCTTTATTTCATAATTCGGGGACTTTGCGCTGGGTTTATAAAAACTTTAGCTTCTCTTATCGGAATAATAGTAGCTTTTTTATACTCAGGAGCCCTTTCTATTAAGTTATCCCCCCTCTTAAAAATTATTACTTCCCATCCCACTTTACTTACTATATTAAGCTATTTGGTGTCTTTTTTTCTAATCTACTGTAGTTTAGTAGTAATAGGATGGTTGATTATCTGTCTCTTAAAAAATTTACATCTTACTTTAGCTGATAGAATTTTAGGAAGTCTTTTAGGCCTATTTAAAGCCTGCATTTTTATTTCTTTTTTATATCTTCTTTTCACAATTCCCTATCCTTCTTCTAAGGAAGCTCTGAAAAAAAGTCTTTCCTATCCTATAATTCACTACACCCTTAATTTTTCTTGGCAATTTATACCTCAAAGTTGGAAAGACTTTTTGAATCAAAGATTAAAGAACGCCCTTAGTTGAAAGAACTTCCCCTTCGGTTTTCTTTAAAGCTCTCTTTAAAGCATAAGCTAAGGCTTTAAAAATGCTTTCTGCTATATGATGGGAGTTCTTTCCATAAAAATTTATTACATGTAAAGTAAACTTTCCGTTCATAGCCAGAGCCTTTAAAAATTCCTCTATAAGCTCAGTATCAAATTCTCCTATTTTTTCTGTAGGAAATTTTACTTGATAGTGAAAGTAGGGTCTTTTAGCTAAGTCTATGGCTACTAAGGATAAAGCCTCCTCCATAGGAATTATAGCTTCTCCGTAGCGAGCTATTCCTTGGCGATTCTTTAAAGCTGTATCTAAAGCTTCACCTAAAACTATTCCTATATCTTCCACTGTATGGTGAAAGTCCACTTCCAAATCACCTTGAGCAGAAATATTAAGCCCTATTCCAGAGTGATAGGAAAGTAGTTCTAACATATGGTCTAAAAACCCTATCCCTGTTTTTATAATGCTTTCATCTATAAAGTTTCCTGATAAGTCAAGTTTTACCTCAATTCGAGTTTCTAAGGTAATTCTTTTTTGTTCAACTAAATCCATAATCTCTTCTCCTTTTTAAACTTTTATTTTTATCTCTTTTTGATTAATTTTAAAAACTCCTTAAAATTACTTTATTATTTTAAAATGTCTGCGAAAGTAGATATTCATCTTGTTTAAAAATGAAGGGGTTGTAAATTGCAATAAAAACTAACCTTTTCTTTAAGTCTATCAATGGTAGGGCAAATTTTAAGGAATTTTCATAAGAAAATAGTTTTTGAAGAAATTTTGAATTATTCATATACTACAGTTTTATTTCTACCTTCCCTTTTAGCTTGGTATAGACATTGATCAGCTATTTTATATAAATCTTCAAAGTTATTTATCTTTTCATTGTCAGCCAAGCCCAGGCTTACAGTGATCTTTAGTCTTTTGGAAGAAAAAAAATGATTCTCTAGGTTCGTTCTTAATCTTTCACAAATTCTATAGGCTACTTCTTTTTTTACAGGCAAAATAATTCCAAATTCCTCTCCTCCTAATCTTCCAATTATCTCATTCTCTCTTAGCTGGATTTTTAAAAATTTAGCTAATTCAATGAGCACTTCATCTCCCACATCATGTCCAAAATCATCGTTGATTTTTTTGAAATGATCAATATCCATCACAACAAGGGATAGAAAGGGGATATCAGGATTTGATAACATTTCTCTCAATATGGTTATAAAGGCTCTTCTATTGTATAAATTTGTAAGTTCATCTGTTTCAGAAAGATGTTTTAGTTTCTTTTTTTCTGCTACATGTTCAGATATATCTTCAAATATTAGGATATAACTATCTTTTCCTAATGGGGTAACTTCTACTTCTACATGAAAAGCCTTTGGTCCAGATTTATTGAATGTAAGACTATATTTATGTATTCTTTGAGAAAAAGATGGTAGAATATCTTCAATATTTTTGTTAATTAGATTTTCCTCATTTTCATTTATCATTCTTATAAAAAAAGTATTAACTTTTTTAATTTTTCCATTAACTACATAAACAAGTCCAGTTTTAACTTTATCAAATATTACTTCAAGTTCTTTTCTTTGTTCTTCAATTTTTTCCCTTACTTCTACTTCATAATTAACATCTTCAAAGAACCATAATATGTGTTCTTCTTCATCTATTAAGATAGGAACCCCTGTTAATTTAACCCAAAATAATGTTCCATCCTTTTTCTTATATTGAAGTTCTCTGGTTTTGATTTCTCCACTTTTGGTCCTTTCAAAATAATTTCTGTATTCATGGAATTTTTCAATTGAAGGTGTGATGATAGAAGTCTGTTTACCAATAACTTCTTCCTCTGTATATCCAAAGAGATCTAAAAATCTTTTATTAACTTTTCTTATTATTCTTTGACTATCTACAATAACTAAAGGCACGATACTTTTTTCAAAGAGAATTTCTTTTGTCAAAAACTTATCGTAATCAATCTCTTTTACTTTCAAGAAAAAGAATCCTAAAATAAAGGTATTTAAAATCTAAATAATTTTATCATGAAAATTGATAAAATTAAGCTATTTTTAAATCCCTTGCTTGAGCCCCTTTTAATCTATCCATGAGAACAAGAAGACCACCTACGAGATATTTTGCATTAAAGCCTTTTTGTATAAGATATTGGCAAGCGATATTTGATCTTACTTCAAGAGGACAAGCACAAATTATAATTTTATCCTTATGAAGTTCATCAAGTCTATCTGGTAATTCATTAAGAGGAATGAATTTAGCAGGCTTAAACTCCCATACCTCAAGTTCAAAAGAATATCTTACATCTAACAAAATAGCTTCTTTTATATTAAGTAACTCTATTAACTGTTCTACATTAACTCTTTGTGCCATAATTGATGACATAGTTAGACTTCTTATGTAGTCATCCATAGCCTACTCCACTTATTATTAGTTTTTAATATAGTTTTTTAAATAAAAATTTAAAACTTAAGCAGCTGTTTTATACAGATCTTCAGCTTGTTCAACCATTTTCTCTGATATTCTGTTTAAAATTTATAATTTATATTCACTTAAAGCCTGAGGAGTTATTATTTTGTCAAAAGCTGTTTAAGGGACTTCTGTAAGTCCAAGGCTTTTTCCCTCTTCATACTGCTTTTTTATATCTTTTGCAATATTTACAAGCTCTTCTATTATCTTTGTGACAGTAAGGATTTTGCTATTGTATTTTTTAATCAATCTATTTAATCTCTCATAAAGAGAACTATATCTAAAAGGATTTGTTTTAAACTTTACTTTGAGCTGATCTTTCAGTATCTTGGTAAGAACTTCTGCTGCATAATTTTTATACCCCAATTTGTCGATGGGAGGATAAGGAAAAGCCCAAAAGTCTCGTCTTTTCTTAATTCCCCAATATTTTATAATATCACCCAGTAGGTGAAATGAAAATTTTAAAAATGAGGGTTACTTGTGTCAAACCAACCCCTTCTCCCTTTTAAATTAGGTCTTCCAAAGGAGGTAATTACACCAAGAAGTGGCCTTGCACTTTTCTCAGAATTCTTGAAAGCCTCTGGCATAAAGGCCTTAAGTTGAAACCTTGATGCCAAAGCCTGGTTCAAACAGAGGATACAGTCCCTGGCAATACCTAGAGCCGATACTACTTATGCTTTTAGGAGGAGGCAAACACATAGAGGATTTAAGGGAGATAAGAGAGGATGAGGGCTTGAGGCACGAAAGTTTGAGGCCAAGATGACCCATCTTGGAGTTAAGGGTTATAGGCCGATAATGTTTAGGGAAGGAAATAGAGTTGGGAATGTGCTGGAAGCGATAAAGAGGCCCTATGAACTTTTAAGAAGAAGATAAGACTTGTCTGTCTTGATAGTGAGTATTACAGGGCAGATGTAATGGAGTATTTAAGGGAGAGAGGACGAGTTTTTGTATAGCAGTTGACAAGGATGTAGCGGTGAAGGAGGCGATAAGAGAGTGGAGGCCTTTTAGGGATAGAGATGGGATAATAACTTTTTTGCTTGGGATGATTTAATTTAGGAGGCAGAGATAAAGCAGGGAGAAGGGGGGAGGTAGTGTTTTTTCTTTAAGGCAAAGAGGTGAGAATCTATTGAAGTTGAGGGGGATAAGATTTGCTGAAATTGTAGAGAAAGAGGAATAGAGGAGAGAGCATAATACTTTTTAAGGCTTAAGGTATTAAAAAAGAAGAAAATAGATATATCTTTTTCATACTTGAAGTTCTATCGTCAAATTTGGGCATATAAAAATTCTTGAAAAAAATGAAAAGTAGTTTAATTTTAGAGAACAAAAAACACATCTAAGGAAAGATTGGGTGCCCTCTTAGATTAAGAAGGGGGTCCTAAGGTTTAAGTCCGCCTTAGATGGAAGAAAAACCCAAAGAGGAGGTAAGTTCTTTATGTCTCACATTACCATGAAGCAACTTTTAGAGGCAGGGGTTCATTTTGGCCATCAAACTCGTAGATGGAACCCTAAGATGAAACCCTTTATTTTTGGCGAAAGAAATGGAATTCACATTATTGACCTTCAGCAAACTCTTAAGTATTTTGAGATTGCCTATGAATTCTTCGTAAATTTAACTGCTAATGGAGGAAAGGTTTTATTTGTAGGAACAAAAAAACAAGCTCAAGAAACTATTAAAGAAGAGGCTGAAAGATGTGAAATGTATTATGTTAATTATAGATGGTTAGGAGGAACTTTAACCAATTTTAGAACTATTAGACAGGGCATAGAAAAACTCAAAAAAATTGAGGGTTGGTTTGAGGATGGGACGGTAGAGAGATTTCCTAAAAAGGAAAGGTTAAAACTTGAACGTCTGAAAATGAAATTACAAAGAAATTTAGGTGGAATTAAATATATGGAAAGTCTTCCTCAGGCTCTCTATGTAGTTGATCCTGTATATGAGGAAATTGCTGTAAGGGAAGCTCGAAAATTGGGAATTCCTATTGTGGCCATAGTAGATACTAACTGCGATCCAGACCTAATTGATTATATTATTCCTGGTAATGATGATGCTATAAGGGCTATTAAATTAATTACGAGTAAAATGGCTGATGCCTGTTTAGAGGGTATGGAAATTTACAAAGAAAGAGTAGTGGCTCAGACAGATAAAGAAGTTTTTATAGAGGAAGAGTTTTTAAAAACTGAGGAAGAAAGTGCAGAAACTATTTTACAGGAAATTTTAGCTGAAGAAGAAAGGGAAGAAAAGATAGAAACAGAAGCTTCTCGGCTTTGGGAAAGAGAGTAAAAGAATTTAAAATGGGTTAGGAGGAGAAAAATGGGAAAGGTAAGTTTAGATTTGGTAAAGGAATTAAGAGCCAGGACAGCTGCGGGTTTTAGCGATTGCAAAAAGGCTTTAGAAGAGGCTGAGGGAGATATAGAAAAGGCTATAGATATTTTAAGAAAAAAGGGCCTGGCTATTGCTACTAAAAGAGCAGCTAAAGAAGCTAAAGAAGGAATTATTTCGGCTTATATTCATGCTAATAAAAAGATAGGTGTTTTGGTAGAGGTAAACTGTGAAACCGATTTTGTAGCCAGAACTCCTGATTTCCAAGAATTTGCTTATAATCTTGCCATGCAAATTGCAGCTACCAATCCCCTTTGTATAAGAAGAGAAGAGGTCCCTTTAGAGGTTTTAGAAAGAGAAAAGAAAATCTATGAAGAACAACTTAGAGAGGCTGGGAAACCTGAACATGTAATTTCTAAAATTATAGAGGGAAAATTAGAAAGGTTTTACAAAGAAAATGTTCTCTTAGAACAGAGTTTTATTAAAAATTCTGAAATTACAGTGCAAGACCTTTTAAATGAGCTTATGGCTAAAACCGGGGAAAAAATTGTAATTAAAAGATTTTGCAGATTTCAAATAGGAGAGTAAAAATCTTGGGATAAAAGTTAAGTATAAAAGAATCCTTTTAAAAATTTCTGGAGAAGCACTTTTAGGAGAGAAAACTTTTGGAATTGATTCTCAGATTATTAATCAATTAGCTGATGAACTTAAAGAAGTCCACGAGTTAGGAGTAGAATTGGCTATAGTGGTGGGAGGGGGGAATATCTTTAGAGGAGTATTGGGAGAAAAACAGGGTTTAGATAGAGCTCGAGCAGATTATATGGGAATGTTAGCAACCCTAATAAATGCCTTAGCCTTACAAGATGCTTTAGAAGCCAGAGGAATTCCTTGCAGAGTTCTTTCTGCTTTAGAGGTTACTAAGGTTGCTGAACCTTATATAAGAGAAAGGGCTATAAGACATTTGGAAAAGGGAAGAGTAATTATTTTAGCTTGTGGAACCGGTAACCCCTTTTTTACTACCGATACAGCTGCCACTCTTAGAGCTTTAGAAATAAAAGCTGAAATTCTGTTTAAAGCTACTAAAGTAGATGGAGTCTATGATAAAGACCCTTTAGAGGATTTTACAGCTAAAAAATATGAGGAAATCACCTTTTCTAAGGTTTTACAAAAGGATCTAAAGGTAATGGATGCTACGGCTTTTTCCTTAGCAAGAAACCATAATTTGCCTATTTTGATCTTTAATCTTCTTAAATTCGGCAATATAAAGAAAGCTGTTTTGGGAGAAAAGGTAGGGACCTTAGTTACAAATTAAAAAGTAGAAAAGGAGGTGACCCTAAAGGTGGAACAACTTTTAGAGGATGGCAAAAAGAGAATGGAAAAAACCCTTTCTACTCTAAAAGAAGAATTCTCCCGTATAAGAACTTCAAGAGCCTCTATTAGTCTTTTAGAGGGAATTAAAATAGATTATTATGGAACCAAGATGAGTATCCCTCAACTGGCTACGGTAAATGTGATAGAAGGAAAGGTCATTGTAATTCAACCTTGGGAGGTAAGTTTGGTAAAGGAGATGGAAAAGGCTATTTTAAAATCAGATTTAGGCTTAACCCCCACTACGGATGGGAAAACTATAAAATTAGTAGTTCCTCCCCTTACAGAAGAAAGAAGAAAGGAATTGGTAAAAATAGTGGGAAAAATGTCTGAAGAAAGTCGAGTAGCTGTGAGAAATATTAGAAGGGACCTTTTAGAGAAACTTAAAGCAGCCAAAAAGAAAGGAGAAATCTCAGAGGATGATTATTTGCAATTAGAAAAAAAAGTTCAAAAGCTAACAGATGACTATATTAAAAAAATAGATAAAATTTTAGAAGAAAAGGAAAAAGAGATACTTACGATTTAAAAAAATTCTAAGAACATGGTCTTAGAAACTTCCAAGCTTCCTAAACATGTAGCTATTATCATGGATGGCAATGGAAGATGGGCTAAAAAACAAGGTTTACCTCGTATTTACGGACACCAAAAGGGAGTAGAGGTAGCTAAAAAAATTATTACTAAAACTTGGGAACTGGGTATTCCAGTTTTAACTCTCTTTGCCTTTTCCAAAGAAAATTGGGAACGTCCTAAAGAGGAAATTACTGCTCTTTTTGAACTTCTAAAGGTTTACTTAGATAATGAATTAGAAAATCTTAAAGAAAAGGAAATTTGTTTTAAAGTAATCGGAGATAAAGAAGATTTTCCTAAGGATGTTCAAGAGAAACTTAGTCTGGTAGAAAGGATTACGGAAAAATATAATAAACTAATTCTTTGTATGGCTTTAAGTTATGGAGGAAGGGCAGAAATTTTAAAAGCTACCCGACAAATAGCGGAAAGGGTTAAAAAAAACGAAATAGATCTTATAGAAATTAATGAGGAACTTTTTAGAAAATTCTTGTATACTAAGGATCTTCCAGATCCTGACCTACTTATCCGCACCAGTGGAGAAATGAGAATTTCTAACTTTTTAATTTTTCAATCTGCCTATACAGAATTTTATTTTACTGAGGTTTGTTGGCCTGAATTTACTGAGGAAGAATATCTTAAAGCCTTACTTTCCTATCAACAAAGAATAAGAAAATTCGGAAGGGTTTATGAATTTTAAAAGGGTAATCTCTGCTCTTACCTTATTTCCTCTCCTAATAATAGTTTTATTTAAAGCTCCCTATTATATTCTGGGGTTTTTAATTTTGATAACCGCTTTTCTATGTTTTTATGAATGGAGTAATTTATATTCCTATCCCCTTTCTCTTTATCTTTTAGGAGAAGGATTATTAATTTTAGCCCTACTTTATAGTTTCTTCTTTTCTTCTCATATTCTTTTAATTTTTTATTTTTTCTTTTTTTTCTCCTTTTCTTTTTTTATTTTTCAGTTTGAAAAGACTTTTTTTCAATTTTTCTTTTTTTCTTTATTAGTGGGTCTATTTTTTCTCTTTATAGGTTTATTTTCCCTATGGGAAGTTTTACAATCCTTTGGAAGAAAACCTTTAATATATTTTTTTTCCGTAGTCTTTGGAAATGATACTGGAGCTTATTTAATTGGTAAAACCCTGGGAAAACGTCCCTTTTTTTCCTCTATTTCACCTAAAAAAACTAAGGAAGGATTTTTAGGTGGGATGGCCTTGGCTCTAATTATGGCTATCCTTTTAAATAATTGGCTTAATCTTTTTTATCCCTTTTATGTGAATCTTTTAGTAGCTTTCACTTTAGCCTTAGGAGGTTCTATAGGAGACCTTTTTGAATCGGCCTTAAAAAGAGTAGCAGGTAAGAAGGACTCTGGAAAATTAATTCCTGGACACGGAGGCTTACTTGACCGAATAGATGGAGTTCTGTTTTCTTCCCCTCTTTACTATATAATGCTTAATTTATTAAAAGAATGATCCCAAATTTAGAAGAAATTTATTCTATTTTGGAAAAGGAAAGGGTACCCCACCATATTATTCTTCACTCTGAAAAGGTAGCTATAATTTCTCTTTTTTTGGGGTATTTTTTAAGACAAAAAGGAATAGTCCTTGATCTATCTCTTCTTATAGCTGGAGCTCTTCTTCATGATGTAAAAAAGTATCAAACTCTTATTTATGGAGGAAATCATGCTGTAGAAGGCTATTATTTCTTGAAGGACTTAGGCTATGAAAGGATAGGAAAGATAGTTCTTTACCATATCTATTACAAACCCTCCCATCCCTTGGCTTCTATAACGGAAGAAGAAATTGTTTATTATGCTGATAAAAGAGTCAAACACGAAGAAATAGTTTCTTTGAAGGAAAGATTTAAGGACTTAAAAATTAGATATGGTCAAAATTTTAAAGCCTGGATACGAATGAATCATTTGGAGGAGCTTACTAAACTTATTGAAAGAAGAATTTTTAAAAGATTACCCTTTGGTCCTGAAAAGGTTTTGGAATTAGAAAAAATAAAGGAGGTAAGGGATGTCTTTAAAAGGGCCTCTGAGAATAGCTCTTTTGGCTGGTGGAACCTCCTCTGAAAGGGAAGTTTCTCTTAAGGGTGCTAAAGGAGTTAAGGAAGCCTTAGAAAGATTAGGACATCAGGTTGTTTTCTTGGATCCCGCAAAGGACTTGGTTGAACTTGCTAAAAAAGCTAAAGACTTTGATTGTGCCTTTTTAGTTATGCATGGACCAGGGGGGGAAGATGGAATTTTGCAAGGTTTTCTTGACTCCTTAGGAATTCCCTATCAAGGAGCAGGAGTTTTAGGAAGTGCTTTGGCTATGCATAAGGGAATTTCCAAAGAACTTTATAAACTGGCAGGATTACCTGTGCCAGAAGGAAAACTCTTTGAAAAAGAAACTCCCTTTGAAGAAGTAAAAATTTTTGCTAAAAAGCTGGGATATCCTGTAGTAGTAAAACCTGCAACTCAAGGATCAAGTATAGGCTTAAGTATTGTAAAGGAAGAAAAAAACTTAAAAGAAGCTTTAGAAAAGGTTTGGGAATTGGATAGGGAATTTCTAATAGAAAAGTATTTAAAAGGTAGAGAAATCACAGTAGGTATTTTAGACGAAAAACCCCTTCCAGTAGTAGAAATTATTCCTGAGGATTCTGAATTTTTTGATTATAGAACCAAATATACTCCGGGTTTAGCTAAAGAAATATGTCCTGCTAATTTATCTCCCCCTTTGACCGAAAAGGCTCAAAATTACGGGCTTAGAGCTCACAAAGCTTTAAAACTTAGACATTATAGTAGAACAGATATGATTTTAGTGGGAGAAGAAATTTATGTACTTGAAACTAATACTATTCCTGGAATGACGGAGACCAGTCTTTTACCTTTAGCAGCCAAAGTAGCAGGGTATTCCTTTGAAGCCCTTATTCAAAAACTGATAGAATTGGCTCTTGGCTCTAAGTAAAAAGAAGCTTCTGTTGATAAAAGTTATATTCTAAGTAGGAGTAGTATTTCTGCAAAGAAGCAAAGGAAAAATTTTTCTCTTTCAATTTATAAATACTTTCTACTATAGCCTTAGCCCCTGAAAGAGTAGTGGTATAGGGGATGTCAAGTTCCATAGCATATCTTCTTATCAAATAGGCATCTAATTTACTTACCTTTCCCTTAGCAGTGTTAATTACTAAATTAATTTCTCTGTTCTTTAAAAGGTCAAGCACATTAGGTCTATAGCCATCAGAAATTTTGGGAACTACTTTAGTTTCTATACCATGGGAAGACAAAAATTCACTTGTTCCCTGAGTTCCAATAAGTTTAAAACCCATTTCTTTTAATTTTTTAGCCATAGATATTCCAGAGGGTTTATCTTCATCTTTAAGGGAGATAAAAACGGTTCCGGTAAGAGGAAGTCTCATTCCAGCTGCCAACTGTGCTTTGGCATAGGCTAAAGCTGGATCCCAGTCAATTCCCATAACTTCTCCAGTGGACTTCATCTCTGGTCCAAGAATCACATCTGCTCCAGGAAATCTCTTAAAAGGAAAAACCACCTCCTTTACTGAATAGTAGGGTGGAATAATCTCCTTAGTAAATCCTAAACTTTTTAAGGACTCTCCCAGCATTATAAAAGTTGCAAGCTTAGCTAAAGGAACTCCTATGGCTTTAGAAACAAAAGGAATAGTTCTGGAAGCTCGAGGATTCACTTCTAATACATAAAGTTCTCCATCTTTTATAGCAAACTGAATATTTATAAGTCCTATTACTTCTAACTCCTTAGCTAAAGAAAAAGTAGCTTCTTTTATTTCCTTTATCAGTTTTTCAGGTATGTGAACTGGAGGTAAGAAACAAGCTGAATCTCCAGAGTGTACCCCTGCTTCTTCAATATGTTCCATAATTCCTGCAACTACCACTGTTTCTCCATCAGAAATAGCATCTACATCAATTTCCATAGCATCTTCCAAAAACTTATCAATCAAAACTGGATACTCTGGATGGATCTTTACAGCGGTTTCTATAAATTCCTTAAGTTCCTCTTCATGATAAATAATTCTCATAGCTCTACCACCCAAAACATAGGAAGGTCTAACTAAAAGGGGATATCCTATCCTTTGAGCTACCTTCAAAGCTTCTTCTAAACTAAAAGCTACCCCTGCAGGGGGCTTTTTTAAACCTAATTTGTCCACAAATTCTGCAAACTTTTCTCGATTTTCAGCTCGGTCAATATTTAAAGGCGAAGTTCCCAAAATTTTTACTCCCTGTTTATAAAGAGGCATAGCTAAATTAAGGGGAGTTTGCCCACCAAACTGAACAATTACTCCCTCTGGTTCTTCTTCCTCGTAAATGTTTAAAATGTGTTCCAAAGTTAAAGGTTCAAAATAAAGTCGGGTTGAGATATCGTAATCGGTAGATACAGTTTCAGGATTAGAATTAACCATAATAGCTTCTACTCCACGTTCTTTTAGGGCTAAGGAGGCATGAACACAACAGTAATCAAATTCAATCCCCTGTCCTATTCTATTAGGTCCTCCTCCTATAATTAAAATCTTTTTTTTGCCCTTAGTAGCCCGAGACTCATTTTCCACTTCATAGGTAGAATAAAAATAGGGAGTATAGGCTTCAAACTCAGCTGCACAAGTGTCAATAAGTTTAAAAGTAGGTTTAATATTAAGACTTTTCCGATAGTTTCTCACTTCCTCTTCCTTTCTTCCTGTTAAAAAACCTATCTGCCAATCTGAAAAACCCATCTGTTTTAATTCTAATAATACCTCTTTTGAGAGTTCTTCCAGCTTTTTCCCTTTGATTTCCTCGCTTTTTTCAAAGATTTCTTTAAGATGGTATAAAAACCAAGGATCTATGTAAGTGAGCTGATAAATTTCTTCTATACTAAGGTTAGCTTTAAAGGCTTCCCTCAAGTAAAAAAGTCTTTGACTATTGGGTTTAATTAGTTTTTCTCTTATAACTTCCTTAGGTAGTATGATCCCTTGATCAGAAGGACTTTTTCCATCTGCCCCAAATCCATAGCGGCTTATCTCTAATCCGTAAATAGCCTTCTGTAAAGCCTCTTTGAAAGTTCTTCCTATAGCCATCGTTTCTCCTACAGACCTCATGGAAGTGGTAATTTCATCTTTACACTCGGGGAATTTTTCAAAGGTAAAGCGTGGAATTTTAACTACCACATAATCAATAGTAGGTTCAAAGGCTGCCTTAGTTTCTTTGGTAATATCGTTAGGAAGTTCATCTAAGGTATAACCTACAGCTAATTTTGCAGCAATTTTAGCTATAGGATAACCGGTAGCTTTACTGGCTAAAGCTGAAGACCTCGAAACCCTGGGATTCATCTCAATAACTACCATTTCACCGGTTTTAGGATGGATAGCAAACTGAATATTAGAACCTCCCGTATCTACTCCTATTTCTCTTATAATGGCCTGAGCAGCGGTTCTCATTCTTTGATATTCTTTATCTGTTAAAGTTTGAGCAGGAGCTACGGTTATAGAGTCCCCTGTATGTATTCCCATAGGATCAAAATTTTCTATGGAACAAATAATGACTACATTGTCTTTAAAGTCTCGCATAACCTCAAGTTCAAACTCTTTCCATCCTAACACCGATTCTTCAAGCATTACTTGATGAATTATAGAAGCTTCAAGTCCAGCACTTACAATCTCTCTTAATTCTTCAATATTAAAGGCTACTCCTCCCCCTGTTCCTCCCAAGGTAAAGCTTGGTCTTACAATCACTGGAAAGCCAATTTCTTTAACAGCCCTTTCTGCCTCAGAAAGGGAATGAACAATTACACTCTTAGGAACCTTTAAACCAATTTTAGTCATAGCTTCTTTAAATTTTTCTCTACTTTCAGCCTTCTCAATGGCAGCTTCTTTAGCTCCTATCAACTCCACACCATATTTTTCTAAAACCCCTTTTTTAGCTAAAGCAAAGGCCAAATTAAGACCTGTTTGACCTCCAAGGGTAGGTAAAAGAGCCTCTGGTCTTTCTTCTTTAATGATATATTCTAAAACCTCTGGAACTAAGGGTTCTATGTAAGTTATGTCAGCCATTTCAGGATCGGTCATAATAGTTGCAGGGTTGGAATTAACTAAAATAACCTTATAACCCTCTTCTTTTAAAGCTTTACAAGCCTGACTACCAGAATAGTCAAATTCACAGGCCTGTCCAATTACTATAGGACCAGAACCTATAATGAGAATCTTTTTTATATCCGTTCTCTTAGGCATACTACCCCCGTCTTTAAAAAACTTTAAAATTCCCTTTTACCATTTTTCAAAATCCGGAGAAACTTTAACTTGGGCTTTTTTTCTTAGCTCCTGATACCACTGATTAAAAAAGACTCTTCGTTTTTCCTCTAAAAGGTTAGAAACTGTTAACTCTAATTCTTCAGAAAGATAGGTCTTTTTTTCAAAAGGATAAATTTCCTTGATCATAAAAATCTTTATTTCTTCTCCATCCCAAAAAGGGTCTTTAATAAATCCCTTAGAACCCATAGAAAAAATTTCCTTAGAGAAAGTAGGTGAAAAGAGCTTTCCAATTTCCTTTCTTAAAACCCTATAAGTTCTAATCTGAAAACCTTCTTTTTTAATTTCTTCAGCTCTCAAAGAAAGACTTTGATTAGAGGTAAATTTTTTAATTTTATTTTCACAAATCTCTTTTCCTTTAATATTTAAATAATCCTCTTTAACCCTTCCTTTGGCCTCTTCAAAGGAAAGATTTTTAGGAGGTTTTTTATCTATTATCTCCACGAAAACTATTCCCTTAGGAGGAACTTCTAAAGGAGATAGAAAGTCTCCTTTATTACTTTGAAAAACCTTTAAAATTCCCTCTGAAGATCCTAAAATTTTTTTAACACCTTCTTTACCAAGAAAATCTGTTTCTACCAGCTGAACTTGAGTTTTTTTAGCCCAGTTAGTTAATCCGTTTTCCTTAATTATTTCTTGATAAAGACTGTGAGCTTTACTTTTAGTTAGATTTTTAATTTTTTCAGAAATTAGTTCCTTTCTAATTTCTGATTCTATCTCCTTTAAACTTAAAACTCTTTCTGGTTTAACTTCTTCTACCCCTAAAATAAAATAGTTAGTCCCTATTTTTACCGGTCCAACTATTTCTCCTGTTTGAGCTTTCTTTAAAAGATTTCTTATCTCTTCAGGTAAAGCCTGTTCTTCAAACCAGTCTCCCTTTTTGATTCCAAACTTTTCAAAATCTTTTAAGCCTTTAATTTGGTCCCTTGTCTTTTGCGCCTCTAATAGAGCCTTTTCATCTGCCCCGGAGACAGTTATTCTCCTCAGTTTTATTTTAAAGGGCTGTTTAAATCTTTCTAAATTTTCTTGATAATATTTTTTTATTTCTTCAGGTTCTAACTTAACCTCCCTTTGATAGGGCAAAAGATATAGGGCTAACTTAACCTTTTCTTCCTCTACATATAGATTTCTATGGGTTAAAAAATAGTTTTCCAAATCCTTTTCTGAATAATTAACCCAAACTTTACACTTACTTAAAGGTAAACTCAATTCCTCTAAAACCAAGGTTTGGTGAGAATAATTCAAAAATTCTTCTGCTTCTTTAGAAGAAACTAATAAAGGGGTCGTCAAAATCAAAGTAAGTTTTTTTTCTAATAGATCGAACTTTACTAACTTTTCAAAAAAGGAAGGAGAAATACCTAAGCTTCTTAAAACAGAATGATACTTATTAGGGTCAAATTGGTTAGCCTCTCTGAAAAGAGGAAATTGAGAAATAGCTAAACCTACTTCAGGGGAGGTTATCTTAATACCTACTTTTTCTGCTTCTCTTTCTAAAAGTTTCATTTTTATTAAATTTTCTAAAACCTGCTCTTTAATCTTAAGCTTTTTAAGTTCTTCGGAAGATAATTCACCAAAGGTTTGTTTTAGTTGAAAGGTTTGAAATTGGTAATACTCTTGAAATTCTTTAGAAGAAATAGTTATTCCGTCTACTTTAGCTACCCAATCTTTTTTTTCAGAAGTAAAGGTGCCTATTCCCCAGAAAATAAAAACTATAATGATAACCGCTAAAAAAATTTTGGCTAATAAAGAAGTGGCCCCTTTTCTTAAGAAGTCAAACATTTTAAAAGACTTAAAAAAATTTTTTTAAATATACCTAAAAGTTTTCAATTGTCAAAAAGTTTTTCTCAAGAACTCTTCCAAAGTTTCCTTAGCACCCTTTAGTCCGATCTTTTTTCTTATTCTTTTTCTGTAAAAATCTACTGCTGGTTTGCTGAGATTTAAAATTCTGGCAATATCCTTAGAGGAGTAGCCCTCTTTCACTAAAAGGGCTACTTGAGCTTCTTTAAGATTAAGATTTAAAAAGGGATTGGCAATCTCTCCTGAAGTTACCTTTTTAAGTTCCTCTAACTTCTCCTTTAAAATCTTAAAAACTCCTGAAAAATTCTCTTGAGAGGAACTTTTTTCTACTAAATCTATTAAAGGATCTACTATATTTTCTAAATAGCTCTTTATAGTATAAAGAAGTTCCTTCTTTTCTTTTTCTTTGGCTTTTAGGGTTTCTCTTAAAGTGCTTTGCATTTCCTCTATCTCTTTCTTTTGTTCTTCTATTTTTTCCTCCCTTTCTTCCAGTTTCTTTTCTAAAATTTTAATAGAGGTAATCTCTTCATGGGCTACTACAAAAATTTTAGGTTTCACTCCCTGGATAGGAGCTACTGTAATAAGAAACCATCTTTCTTGTCCCTCAAAATCTATAAAGGAATACACATCTTTATAAGAAGGAATTTCTCCCCTGATTACCCTTTTAATTCCTTGAGCAATCTTTTGAGCAGTTTCTCTTTCAGGACCCTCAGTTTTCTCACAAATTTCTAAATAGTTATATCCTATACAGTCTGGCCTTCCAACTATTTTTCCCTTTATAGCTTGATTTTGCCAAGATTGATTGGTAGCCAAAATATTTCCCTTTTCATCAATAATAGAAATTTGGGTGGGAAGAGAGTCAAGAATAGCTTGATAAACTGAAAGTTTTAAATTCATACCTCTTTTAAAACTTCTTTTAAACTTTGAATTAGAAATTTATTCTCTTCAGGAAGGCCTATAGAAATTCTTAAAAAGTTAGGGAAACCATAGGCCTTTAGGGAACGCAAAAAAATTCCCCTTTCCATTAATCTTTGATAAATTTTTTCTGCCCTTTCTCCTAAATCAACCATTAAAAAGTTAGCTTGAGAGGAAAAAACTTTAAATCCTAAGGCTTCAAGTTCCTCTTTGAAAAATCTTCTCCCTTCTTTAACTATTTGAATACTCTTTTCAAGGTATTCCTCATCCTTTAGCACTGCTAAACCTGCTTTTACAGCTAAAAGATTAATATTAAAAGGTTGCCTCACCTTATCCAAAGCTTGAGCAAGTTCCTCAAAGGTTATTCCATAGCCTAACCTCAAACCGGCAAGTCCATAAGCTTTAGAAAGAGTTCTCAAAATTAAAACTGAATAACCCCTTTTTAAAAACTCTATTCCTAAGGGAACTTCAGGATCTTCTATGAACTCTCCGTAAGCTTCGTCTATGACCACTAATACTTTAAAATTAACTTCTCTTAAAAACTCTTCCCAATCCCTTCTCTTAAGAGTACTTCCTGTCGGATTATTAGGATGATCTAAAAAAATAACCTTGGTTTTAAAAGAAATTCTCTTAAGAATTTCGGAAAAATTATGGGTAAAATCCCTTTTTAAAGGGATTTTTTTAACTTTAATATCGTAAATTTCAGCCAGTTTTTCATACATTAAAAAACTTGGTTCACTAACTATTATCTCATCTTCCTTTTCTAATAAGGCTTTAAATAAAAATTCTATTACTTCATTGGAACCATTTCCTAAAACAATTTGTAAAGGATTAACTTTCCATTTTTCAGCCAGAATTTTTTTAAGTTCCAAATAACTGGCTTCTGGATAACGATGAATTTCTAAAAGAGCCTCTTGAAGAGCCTCTAAGACCTTAGGAGATGGACCTAAAGGATTTTCATTAGCATTAAATTTATAAATATTACCACTTATTTTTAAATCTCTACGAATTTCTTCAACGGTTTTCCCAGGAGGGTAAGGCTTAAGGTCTAAAAGGTGGGCTTTAATTTGCATTAAAATCCTAATTTAGCCAACTCCAAAGTTTTGTCAATTTGCTTTTGCAATTCAGGAGGTATACCTTCTATTTTTACTCTTAGAAAACCTTTGACAATAAGAGAGGTAGCCTCCTCTTCAGTTAAACCACGAGCCATAAGATATTCCACCTCTTCCCTGGCAATTTTGCCCACGGCTGCTTCATGAGTTAGTTCTACATCATAAAAATGACTATCTAATTCTGGAATAGCCCTCATCACTCCTTCATCACTTAACATAAGGCCTTGGCACTCCAGGTGTCCTTTAACCTTAGGAGCTTTGGCTACAATTTTTCCTCTGGCAATGTTTTCTCCTCCGTAAACTACCACACGAGAAGTAATTTCCGTAGCAGTTTCCTCAGCTTCTAAACGAATTTCTCCTCCTATATCTATATGGGAATCTGGATGATTAGCTATAATAGAAATAAAAGAAGCTTTAGCGTTAGGACCCACTAATCTACATACTGGAGCAGTCTGAATGCTTTTTACGGGAAAAAGACTTACATAGGTAGAGATATAGGTTCCTCCTTCCTCTATTAAAACACCGGTTCTGGGTCTAACATAGGTTCTTTTGTCCCAAACATGAAGCATACTGAAAGTTAGGGTTCCCCCTCTTTTTACATAAAATTCAGAAATTCCAATATGGAAGGCTGAAGAAAGATGAGGATGGACTGAACAGGAGGTTATAAGATTCAGCTCTGCTCCCTCCTCTACAATAACTATATTATGAACCTTCTGAGCAACTTTATCTGTTCTTATGTAAAGACAGGTTTGAACAGGATAAACTAGCTTATGCCCAGGTAAAACCCTTATAAAATAGCCATCATCTAAATCCTCAGCCACAGCTTTAGTAAACTCATCCTTTTCAGGATTTACTAGCTTCCAAAAATAATCGGAAATCCAATCATACTTTTTTAACGCTTCAGTAATAGGAAGCATTTCCAATCCTTTAGCTTCTCTTTTTTTACAAATAAAGGGTTTAGCATCAATTTGAATATACTCCCCTCCCCTTTTCAAAGATTCATCAACTCCTAAAAACTTAAGCCTCTCCCTTTCCTCTATGGAAAGTTCTTCTAAACTTTGAGGAAGTTTAGCTTCCTTAGCTGATTTAAATTCTTTAATATCTATAGTCTCCATTTTTAATTACCTCCTAATTTAAATTCCACACCTTTTTAAACAGTTTTTACAGCCTTCATAACCATATTTTTGTATGGCTTCAAAAATTTCTAAGGGATTTCCTTCACAGTAAATTTCTCCATCCATAATTACATAACCCAGGTCTGCAGTAACATATTGTAAAATAAAACCGGTATGGGTAATAATGAGACCACTTTTGGTTCTGGGTCGGTGAGTTTCCTTTTGTAAAAGTTTTTTAATCATTTGACCAATAAGGTGGATGTTTTCTAAGTCTACTCCAGATTCTGGCTCATCTAATAAGACCAGATCAGGATTCTGAATCATGAGCTGAAGAAGTTCACTTTTTTTAATCTCCCCTCCTGAAAACCCTTTGTTAATTTCACGGTCTAAAAACTTTTCAAAGGTAAAACTTCGAGCTAATTCTTCAATTTTTACACCATTTTCTTTACTACACAGTTTTAAAATTTCTCTCAATTTTACTCCTCTTATAGTAGGAGGTCTTTGAAACATAATTCCGATCCCCCTTTTAGCTCTTTCGTAAGGGGGAAGCTGGGTTATGTCTTCCCCTTTAAAAATAATTTTTCCATGAAGCACCTTATAAGCAGGAAATCCCATAATACTCATTAAAAGGGAAGTTTTTCCAGAACCGTTTCTACCAAAGATGATGTGAGTTTGCCCCACAGGTATTTTTAGGGAAACACCTTTTAAAACCTTTCTACCCTCAATTTCTACCCAAAGATCTTTAATTTCTAATAAAGTTTCCATAACTTAGACTCCTTATGATTAATTTTTTACTTTTTAAATAATTTAATTTTAAAAAGATTTTTTTCAACTATTTTATTTTAAACACAAATAATACCATATTCTGGCAAAATTTCATGAGGAAGATTAAATTGGTGAAAAGCTAACCTTTTCCACCATTTTTGCCAAGAAATTAAAATAATTTCTACCTTCCCATTCTCTGTAAAGAACATCTAATAAGATCGAGACCTTGGCAAAATTTAATGGATTAATAAAGATTTTAAGATAAAACTACGGAAAAAAATAAGGAGTTTCTCAAGTGTTAGGGCTTGGTGAGAAAGCTAAAAAGGGGCAAAGAAAAATGAGTAAACCTTTAGTTCCAACCTGCTTAAGGAGGTATTGGCATATATTGCACTAATCTAAACTATAGCCAAAATTAAGAAGAGTTTTTTCAGGATCTAAAGAAATTACTAATTCCCTAAGAAGTCTTCTTAGTTTTTCTCTATCTTGTTCTGCTTCAATCTCTCTCTTTAACACCTCAGGCACCCTTCCAAGCTTAACCTCTACCACCTCAAGCACCATCTCTTGAGCTTCTCTTAATAATCCCTCTTGTATCCCCTGCTGTAATCCCTTTTGTAATCCCTCCTGTAATCCCTGCTCATATTTTCTCTCTGAATAGGTCTTCAATTCAAACTCCATCCTCTCACCCCCTACCTCCCTTAATTTAATCCACACTTCCTCCTCGTCAAGCCCCTTCTCCTTAGACACTATCAACAAAAATAACTCCACATACCATCTCTCCCTCTCACTTAACTTCCCCACCACCTCCACAAACCTTACTACCCCCCTTAATAACTCCTCCAGAGGTCTATCAAGACTCCTAAGAAGATAAAGATAGGCATACACCACACTATAAAGCTCAATCCTTTTCAAAAGCTCCTCTCGGTTAAGTCTCACCAAGTCAAGAAGTAACACCCTGTAGTTTAGAAAATAAGACTTAATTTCAGGAGGTATCTCAAAAAGCTCCACAAACTCAATGGGGTAAAGCCAAGGCTTCTCTCCGTGATAAAAAATAAAAGGCAACACAGGAATAGGTTTTGAGCCTTCTTTGAGGGCTTTTTCAAAAAGAGAGGAAATATAGTTTAGGATTTGAGCATAGACTGAGACATCTTGATAGGACTTGTGTTCAAGTAAAATGTAGAGGTGAAGAGGTTTTCCAAGGAGGGGAACTTGGACGATAATGTCAGGAAGAAGGCGCTTTTCTTTAGAGAGAGAAATCTGTTCTTCAGGGACGAAAACAAGTTGGGAGAGGTCTAAGTGAGAGAGAATCTCCTTGGGTAAGAACTCTTTAAGAAAGACTTTAAGATTTTCAGGGTCCTTAAGTATAGCCTTAGCATAAAGGTCGTAGGGCTTCGGTTCAGACATAAAAGGAAGTATAAAGGAGATTTGTTAAGTAAGCAAGAGGAGACTTTTCTGACTTACCTTTCCTTAGGCTTAAAACAAAGTTTCCTTAGGCAAGATAAAATACCTGATAAAGATACTTGTTAAACTTAAGTCTTCCTTCTTCTAAGCTTTCACCTTAAAGTAAACCTGTTGACTTTTTTATAGGGCTTATAGAGCTTAAGTTGGTAGGGAAGCTTATTTACCAGGGCAAATCCTTTTTCGTGTCATCACTTATTCATCAAGGCAGAGTTTCTCACAGTTAAAGAAGTTAAAACGGTAGTTTTTTATCATTATTAAGTCGCAATCCCTTATTCATCAGGGAGGGGTTTCTTACGAAAGGCTCCTCTTTCACTTATCTTAATAAATACCTATTTAGTCAAGGGAGGTTTTTATAACAAAAAAATAAAATCTCCCTCCTTAATTAAATCAAAAATCTTACATAAAGTCAAAAACTTACACAAAAAGCAAGGGTCTTAGATAAAAAGCTCTTTTTACTTAAGGGGACCCCTGCCCTTTAAACAATTCAAAGCTCTAAAAAATTTAAGACAGAATTCCAGAAAAACCAAGAGAAGGGTATCTCAAGGTTTAGGACTTGGTGAGGAAGTGAAAAGGTAGTAAGAAAAGAGAGGTAAGACTTTAGTTAAAAACTTTTTAGGAAGTATTGAAATATAAAAAGAAGCAAGAGATTAAATTGGGAGGCAGATAGGAGATAGTAAAGAGAGAATCTTAGAAAGTAAAAAAGGATTTCAAGTTAGTAGGGAGTTAAGAGAAGGTTTTAAAAGAATTTTAGGAGGTTTGATTAATATTGAAAATCTTAAAAATGAAATTTAGAAACACCAAAGGAATTTTTAGACCTAATTTTTCGAAAGGTTCAAAAAATAATACGCAATCTCAGATTCTGTGGTCTCATAAAAAAATCTTGACAAAATGTTTAAAATAGCCTAAACTTGTAAGCAAGTGCTTACATTTATTAGTTCCTAAAAAGAGGTTTTTAAATGAAAAAGTTTTTTTATTTTTTTATAATGAGTCTTTCTCTTTTATTATCTTTCTGTAGTTCCTCTAAAAAGGAAACTTCATCTCCAACTTTAACTTTACCAGTTACCGTTTTTAAAGTTCCTGAACCCAAAAGTATTCCTGTAGACCTTCTTTATCCTGGAAAAACCAAAAGTATTTCTAAGGTAACTGTGACAGCAAGAATTACGGGTTTCTTAGAAAAAATGTATTTTAAAGAAGGAGAGTGGGTTAAAAAGGGAACTCTTCTTTTTTTGATAGAACCTGAGATTTATCAAGCAGAATACGAAAGTGCTAAAGCTCAACTGGAAAGAGCTCAAGCTCAATTTGAAAAGGCAGAAAAGGATTGGAAAAGAGTTAAAGCCTCTTTTGAAGACCGAGTGGTAAGTGAAGAGGAAAGGGATAAAGCCCTATCTAATTATCAAAGTGCTCTAGCTGAACTTAGAAATGCTCAAGCTCGCTTAAAACAAGCAGAAATAAACTTAAAATATACTAAAGTTTATGCTACAGCCTCAGGAATAGTTGGTGAAAGACTGGTTGATGTAGGAAACTTAGTTAGCCCTGGAACTCCCTTAGTTTCCATAACTGAAATTGATCCCCTTTATGTGGAATTTTCCTTTCCAGATAGAGATCTTTTAAAATTGGAAAGGGAAGTTGTAAAAAAGGGTTTTTCTAAGTTTAAAGGGTTAAAAGTGGAACTTCTTTTAGAAACTGGAGAAACCTATCCCAAAACAGGGTATATCGATTTTGTGGATAGCTTTATAGATGAAAAAACTTCCTCAGTTAAGGCTCGAGCAGTTTTCCCTAATCCAGAAAGAAAACTCTTGCCTGGACAATTTGTAAGGGTTGTAATCAAGGGACTTAAAAGAGAAAAGGTGATAGTGGTTCCACAAAAAGCAGTTATGCAAACTCCTCTTGGAACTACAGTTTATGTGGTAGAAAATGAAAAGGCAATTTCTAAAATAATTAAATTAGGAGAAAGAAGTGGAGAATATTTTGTGGTAGAGGAAGGGCTTAAACCTGGAGACCTGGTAATTTTAGATCAACTTATGAAACTTAGACCAGAAGCACCGGTAAAGATTGAAAGGATAGTGGAAGAATAGCAAAGTGATTTCTCGTTTCTTTATAGAAAGACCGAGACTTTCTGCAGTTCTTTCCATTATTATCTTTTTGATGGGAATTTTAGCTATGCAGGGTCTTCCTATTAAAGAATATCCTGCTCTTACACCTCCTCAGGTGGTGGTGACTGCAGTATATCCTGGAGCAGATGCAGAAACCTTAGTCAACACCGTAGCCGCGCCCCTTGAAGAAGCTATCAATGGTGTTCCTAACATGATTTATATGACAAGTATTGCTTCCTCAAGTGGGATTTTAAGTATTAATGTTTTTTTTGAAGTAGGCACAGATATAAATGTAGCCAAAATGGATGTAAACAATCGAGTTCAAACAGCCCTTCCCAGACTTCCTGAAGAAGTAAGAAGACAGGGACTTCAAGTGAGAGAGCGTTCTCCTGATTTGGTAAGTGTGGTTACCTTTTTTTCCGAGGGCCAAAAAAGAACTCCAGTAGAAATTGCAAACTACATCATTTTAAACATACTTGAGGACCTTAAAAGAGTTCCTGGAGTAGGAGATGTGATAGTTTTTGATGAAAAGAGATATTCCATACGGGTTTGGCTAAAACCGGATAAGTTAGCTAAATTTAACTTAACTCCTTTAGAGGTCTATTCAGCTATCTCCAGACAAAATCAACAATTTTTTGGAGGAGGAATTGCTCAAGAACCCCTCTCTTCAGAACCTACCTTTTCCTATGTAGTAAAAGGAGAACCCAGACTTCAAAGAGTTTCTCAATTTGAAGATATCATCCTTCGCACCCATCCCGATGGTTCTGCCCTCAAACTAAAAGATGTAGCTACCATTGAGCTTTCCTCAGAACACTTTAACCGAAACTCCTTCTTTAAAAAACAACCTGTTATTCCTGTGGGAATTTTTTTAGCCCCTGGAGCTAATGCCTTAGATGTAGCTAAAAATGTAGATAAAACCTTAAAAGAACTCTCTAAGAGGTTTCCTTCTGACCTCAAATATTTTTATCCCTATCAGCCTACGGTTTTTATAGAAGAGTCTATAAAAGAAGTCATAATCACCTTTATCATAGCGGTAATTCTTGTAATCTTAGTAGTTTACTTTTTCTTAGGTAGTCTTAAAGCCACCCTTATTCCCATTTTAGCTATCCCTGTTTCTATCATAGGAAGTTTCGCCGGGCTTTATGTTTTTGGTTTTTCCATTAATCTTTTAACTCTCTTTGGACTGATCTTAGCTATCGGACTGGTGGTGGATGATGCTATCATTGTTATTGAAAATGCAGAAAGAATAATAAGAGAGGAGAGGCTTCCTCCTAAATTGGCCACTATCAAGGCTATGGAAGAAATAACTAGTCCTATTATAGCTATAGTTTTAGTTCTATCAGCAGTGTTTATTCCTGCTTCTTTTACAGGAGGCTTTACAGGAGTTTTTTACCGACAGTTTGCTATTACTATTGCTATTTCTATGGTTTTATCAGGAGTAGTAGCCTTAACCCTAACTCCAGCACTCTGTGCTCTCTTTTTAGAGGAAAAGGAAGTTAAACCCCTTTTACCCGTAAGAATTTTTCAAAAAATTTTTGAAGCCTCTCGTAAGCTCTTTTTAAAAGGAGCTGAATTCTTTATAAGGTTTTTTCCCATAGGAGTTTTTATCTTTTTGATTATTCTTCCTCTCACCTATTTTCTGATAAAAAGGCTTCCTACTGCTTTAGTTCCTTTAGAGGATAGAGGGTCTCTTTTAGTCTTTGGTTACTTACCTCCAGGCTCTTCTTTAAAGAGAACTTCAAAAGTGGTAAGTGAGATAGAAAGTCTTTTAGAAAAAACACCTGAAATAAAAGAGTGGGTAGCGGTATCTGGTCTTGACTTACAAACCTTTGCTTTTAGAAGTGACGCTTGTGTAGGCTGGATTCGTTTAAAGGATTGGGCTGAAAGAGAAAAAAAGGAAAGCTCCTCCTTTGCTTTGTCTGAAAGGTTGTCCAAAGCATTGGCTTTTAACAGAGAAGCTTTAATCTTCGTAGTTAATCCTCCTCCTATTATAGGAATGAGTATTACGGGAGGTTTTGAACTCTATGTTCAAGACCGAATCGGTGGTTCTATTTCTGATTTAGCTAAGTATGTAAGTGAATTAGTCTTTAAAGCTAATCAGAGACCTGAACTTATGGCAGTTCGAACTACCCTTAATCCTAATGTGCCCCATTATAAAGTGACAGTTGACAGAGAAAAAGCTATGGCTTATGAGGTTGAAGTTGAAGATATCTATAAAACCCTAGCGATGACCTTAGGTAGTTATTATGTAAATGACTTTAATCTTTACGGAAGGGTCTTTCATGTGAATATGCAAGCAGAAGGTGAATTTAGAGACGATTTAAGAGACTATTCCTATCTTTTTGTTCGTTCTAAAAGGGGTGAGCTGGTTTCTTTAAGTGCTTTAATAAAAATAGAAAAGCTTTCTGACGCCTTAGTTACTGAAAGATTTAATATGTTTAATGCTGCCAAAGTAACTGGAGAGCCTAAACCTGGTTATACTTCAGGAGATGCTATCAAGGCTATTTTAGAAGTAGCTCAAGAAGTATTACCTCCTGGTTATACCATTGCTTGGTCCGGGACCTCCTATCAAGAAATGAAAGCTCAAGCTAAAACCGGTTGGGTTTTAGCCTATGCAGTTCTTTTTATCTTTCTAATTTTAGTGGCTCTTTATGAAAGCTGGACCTCTCCTTTAGCTATTATTTTTTCTGTTCCTTTTGCCATCTTTGGAGCTTCCTTAGGATTAAATCTTTTCAGACTGGAAAATGATGTATACTTTCAAGTAGGCCTTCTTACCCTTATTGGACTTTCAGCCAAAAATGCTATTTTAATTGTAGAATTTGCTGAAGAAAGGTTAAAAAAATATAAAATGAGTCTGTTAGAGGCTACCTTAGAGGCTGCCCGACTAAGATATAGACCTATTATGATGACTTCTTTTGCCTTTATAGCCGGAGCTCTTCCGTTGATGTTTAGCAGTGGAGCTGGGGCCAATAGCAGAAATCTGATCGGAACCACTGTGGTAACCGGAATGCTTTTGGCAACCCTTTTGGGAATCTTTTTTATTCCTCTTTTTTATTACTTAGTGGTTAAAGTCAGAGAAAAATTCAAATTTCCTTTTAAAACCAATGGAAAGAAACTGTTCTTTCTTATTTTTTTGTTTATCTTTAAGGCTTGTAGTTTAGCACCAGAATTTAAAAAACCTGAAGTAGATTTGCCTTCTGAGATAAGAGTTCCTAAGGTGGAAAATACTACTTCAGTTAATCTTTACTGGTGGAAGGAGTTTAAGGATCCCTTTTTGGAAGAGCTAATAGAGGTGGCTTTAAAAAATAACGAAGATCTTCTTATGGCAGGAGCTCGAGTAGACCAAGCTTTAGCCTTACTTCAGGCCACAGAAACTGAGCTTTATCCTTCCTTTTATTACTCAGGAGAAGTCCTAAGACAAAGGTTATCTGAGGAGACTCTTAATCCCTTAGGGGGAAGAACTTATACCACCTTTTCTCTTTCTTCGCTGGTTTCTTATGAGCTTGATCTCTGGGGAAGACTTAAAAATCAACAAAAAGCAGCTCTTTCTAATTATTTAGCTACTAAGGCTGGAAAAGAAGCTTTACAAATTTCTATCATCTCCTCAGTAGCTACTACTTACTTCGAACTTATATCCTTAGAAAAACAAATTAAAATAGCTCAAGATTTTTTAGAAAAACATAGGCATATCTATGAATTTAGAAAACTTCAATTTAAAAATGGTCTTATAGATGAACTGGTAGTAAAGCAAGCTAAGGCTGAATATGAAGCTACTCAAATTCTTTTAGAGGATCTTAAAAATAGAAAGGAAAGAGTGAAAGCTCTTTTAGCCTTACTTACAGGGCTTAGTCCTAAGGAACTTTTTGAAAAGGAGATTAAAATTAAAGAGGAATTTCCTAAGCCCCTTCCTATTCCTGCTATGCTTCCTTCGGAGATTCTTCAAAGAAGACCAGACTTAGTGGAAGCTGAAGAAAGGCTTAAAGCTGCTAATTTTGAAGTAGGAGTTGCCCGATCTTTATATTTTCCAAGAATTTTTTTAACTGGAGGAATAGGCTTTCAAAGTGAAGAGTTGGCTAATTTTATCAGGGGTTCAGCAACTGTCTGGAACTTAGGAATATCTTTGATAGGTCCACTTTTTGACTTTGGGCGTATTAAAAGTGAGATAGAATTTAAAGAGGCTCAAAAAAGGGAGGCTCTTGGGCAATATCTTAAAACGGTTAAGACTGCCTTTAGGGAAGTTTATGAAGCCCTTTCTAACTTGGAGGCTTCTTATGAAAAACTTTCTTCCCAAATAGCTCAAGTTGAAACCTTAGAGAGGGTGTTAGAACTTTCTGAAAAAAAATATACCAGAGGTTTAGTAAATTATTTAGTAGTTCTTGATGCTCAAAGAAATCTTCTTAAAGCTAAACTTAACTTAGTATCCTTAGAATTTGAAAGACTTAAAAATTATGTCTTTTTGTATAAAGCTTTAGGAGGCGGATGGGATAGATCTCTTGTTTTCTCAAACTTTTAGGTTAAAATCTAAAGCTACTAAAAAATTAGACCCTTAAAAGGAGGAAGTATTTCTTTGAAAGTAAAGAAAATTGTTTTAGCCTATTCAGGAGGACTTGATACTTCGGTAATTTTAAAGTGGCTTATAGAAAATTATAAGTGTTCGGTGATAGCTTTCTGTGCCGATCTGGGACAGAAGGAAAATTGGGAAGAAATTAAGGAAAAGGGATTAAGATGTGGAGCAGAAAGGGTAATTATTAGGGACTTAAAAGAGGAGTTTGCCAAGGAGTATTTGTTTTTTGCTATCAAGGCAGGAGCTCTTTATGAAAACTGGTATATGATGGGAACTTCTCTTGCCCGTCCGCTAATTGCTAAAGAGCAGGTAAAGATTGCTAGAGAAGAGGGAGCAGATGCTTTGGCCCACGGAGCCACAGGCAAGGGTAATGACCAGGTTCGTTTTGAACTTACCTATTCAGCCTTGGCTCCAGACTTAAAAATTATTGCTCCTTGGAGAGAATGGAACTTTAAGGGAAGAAAGGAACTCATAGAATATGCTCAAAGGCATGGAATTTCTGTTCCGGTAACTTTAGAAAAACCTTATAGTATAGATGCTAATTTGTTTCATGTAAGTTACGAAGGAGGAATCCTTGAAGATTTATGGATCGAGCCTCCGGAAGATATGTTTCTTATGACTAATTCTCCGGAAAAAGCGCCTGACACTCCAGAGTATCTCGAAATTGAATTTGAAAAAGGAGAGCCAGTGGCAGTAAATGGAAAAAAATTAAGTCCTGCAGTTCTTATTGAAACCTTAAATCAAATAGGAGGAAAACATGGAATTGGAAGGATAGATATGGTAGAAAACCGGTTTGTAGGTATGAAAAGTAGAGGAATTTATGAAACTCCTGGTGGGACCATTCTTCATGTAGCTCACAGAGCTTTAGAACAAATCACTTTAGACCGTGAAGTTATGAGAATTAAAGATATGCTTATGCCTAAGATAGCTGAACTTATTTATTATGGATTTTGGTTTTCTCCTGAATTTCAAACCTTAAAAACCCTGGTAGAAAAAACTCAAGAAAGGGTAACAGGTGTAGTTAGATTAAAACTTTATAAAGGAAATGTGATAGTAGCTGGAAGAAAAAGTCCCTTAAATCTTTATAATCAGGATTTAGTAAGTTTTGATAAAGAGGGAGGATATAATCCTAAAGATGCTGAAGGATTTATCAGGCTTCAAGCTTTGAGGTTAAAAACTTATTACCTCATAGAAGGGGGAGGATAAATGAAAATTTTTGTAGATACAGCTAAAATTGAGGAAATAAGACAGGTTAAAGAATGGGGAATTTTAGAGGGAATAACTACCAATCCTACTCTTCTTTCTCAAACAGGAAAACCTTGGAAAGAAGCAGCCTTAGAAATTTTAAGAGAAGTTCCTGATAAACCTGTTTCCTTAGAGGTAATTGCTACAGATTTTGAGGGTATGCTCAAAGAGGCTCGAGAGCTTGCCAAATTTGGAGACAATGTGGTTGTAAAGATTCCTTTTACCACCGAAGGAATTAAAGCTGTTAAAGTTTTAACTGCAGAGGGAATTAAAACCAATGTAACCTTGGTCTTTTCCTCTCTTCAAGCTTTAGTGGCGGGAAAAATTGGAGCTACCTATGTTTCTCCCTTCATAGGAAGATTAGATGATATTGCCTATGAGGGCCTATTAGTTTTAGAAGAAATCGTTCATCTTTATGAGATTTATGGAATTGAAACTGAAATTATTGCTGCCAGTGTCCGTAATGTGGACCATGTAAGAAGATGTGCTTTACTTGGAGTAGACATTGCCACTATTCCTTTTTCAATAATTAAACAAATGTTATATCATCCTTTAACTGAAATAGGATTAAAAAGATTTTTAGAAGATGCTAAAAAAGCTAATATAAGCATACTTTGATAGAAAAAATTTTAAACTTTGATTATCAATTATTTTATCAAATAAACTATTTTAGAAATAATTTTTTTAATTTTATAGCACCTATTCTAACTAATAGTTGGACTCTCTATGGTTTTTATTTTTTAACAAGTTTTTTAATATTTATTAAGTTTAAAAGTTTAAAAAAAGTTTTTTTGATTTTATGTTTTTTAGGTATTGGTTTTTTGAGTGTAGACTTTATATGTGGAAGAGTTCTTAAACCTATTTTTAATCGAGAAAGACCTTTTATAACCCTAAATAATCTTTATTATTATACTCACGGTAAATATATTTTTTTAGAAAAACCTATTTCTAAAAAAAGTTCTTTAAGTTTTCCTTCTTGTCATGCAACTAATACAGGATTTGCTTCTTCTTTTTTGACCTTTTTATATCCTCTTTTTGGTGCACTTTGGATTCTATTTGCTCTTTCAGTTGGATGGTCGCGAATCTATTTGGGACATCATTTTCCTTTAGATGTCTTAGGAGGTTATCTTTTAGGTTTAGCTTTGGGAATTATTTTTTATTTTCTTATTTTTCCTAATTTTAAAAATGCTTCCCAAAAACTTAAGTAAAAAATCTTTTTTAGATTATTTATTTACCTTAGGAAGTTTATTTTTAGTAATTTTATTTTTAGCTAAACTTTTTTACTTAAAAGAACTCAAACTTCCCCTTTCCTATGATGAGTCCTATTATTGGGATTGGTCTCGTAATTTAGACTGGGGTTATTACAGTAAGCCTCCTATGATAGCTTGGATCCTTGCTTTATCTACCCATCTTTTAGGAAATTCTGAGTATGCTATAAGATTACCTGCTTTAATTTTTATCACTTTAAGTATATTAGTTAATTATATTTTAATTTTAAAATACTTTGGAGAAACCTTAGCTCGTTGGACTTTATTTACTCTAAATTTTGTTCCTTTATTTACTATTTATAGTTTTGTTATGACTATTGACCCACCTTTAATCTTTTTCTGGTCTCTTTCTCTGTATTTTTTAATCACTTATTTAGAAAATCCAACTTATAAGAGAACCTTTTTAACAGGATTAACTATAGGCCTTGGTCTTTTAACTAAACAAACTATGTTTGCCTTTCTGATTTTAACTTTTTTATATCTTTATATCTTTGATAAAGATAAACTTAAATTAAAAAAGACTTGGTTAATTTTCCTAATTTCTTTTTTAGTTTATCTTCCTAATATATTATGGAATTTTCAACATGGATTTGTTTTATTTAAACATACTGAAGAACACTTTAGTAGAAAAACAGTTAATTTTTTTTCTTTTTTTGAATTTTTAGGTGGACTTATCGTTGCTTACTCTCTTCTTTGGTTTCCTCTTTTTGCTTTCTTTAGTATAAAATATCTTAAACTTTTGAAAAATTTTTTTTTAAAAAAACATTTACCTGTTTTAGAAAAATTTCTATTTCAGTTTAAAATTTTAAATCTTTTTTTTATTTTTTCTTTTCCTATTTTAGCATCTTTACTTTTTCTTTCTTTTTTTATTAAAATTAATATAAACTGGATTTTTCCTTTTTTTATATCTGGTTTTCTTTTTACTATAGTCTTAAGTTTTCAAAAAAATACCACTAAGTTTTTAATGTTTCTAAATGTTTTATTAGCCTTTGTTCTTTCTCTTTTTATTTATATTTTACCTAAAAATCCAGATTATTTTTCTCCTAAGATTTCAGCCCTATTAAACAAATTTTTGGGTTGGATTCATCTGGCTCAAGAAGTGGAAAAGGTTTATGACGGAAAAACTCCTTTAGTAGCTTCAAGCAGAGATATAGCCTCATCCTTAGCCTTTTATTTAAAATCCCATCCAGAAATCTATGTGGTTCAGCTGAAAAAATACCCTGAAAATCAATATCATCTTTGGAAAAAAAGTTCAGAATTAGAGGGTAAGGAAATACTTTTAGTTAAAAAGTGGCTTGATGAACCTAAATATTTGAAATTTCCCCTCTTGATTAAAACTGTAAAGATTGAAAAGATAGGTAAAGTAGAAAATTATTCTATATGGAGAGGGATTTTAAATTTAGAAGAGGGGAAGAACTAAAAATTATGGCCTATTTTTGCCAAAGTTGTGGATATAAAAGTTTAAAGTGGTTAGGAAGGTGTCCTGAGTGTGAAGCTTGGAATACTCTGGTAGAAGAGGAAGTTAAGCCTAAAAAGAAAAGTTCTAAAGAGGAAGCTTTAAAAATTTATAAACTTTCTGAAATTGTTTCTAGACCTAAGGAACGTATCAAGACAGACTTAGAAGAGTTAGATCTGGTTTTAGGAGGTGGAATCGTTCCAGCCTCCTTAATTTTAATTGGAGGAGATCCGGGTATAGGAAAATCCACTCTTCTTACCCAGATAGCAGGGAATTTAACTAAAAAAAAGTTGAAAGTTCTTTATGTATCTGCAGAAGAATCTCCTGAACAAGTAAAATTAAGAACTTCCCGTTTGGAGGTATTAGAGGACTTTTATTTTCTTTCAGATACTAACATGGAAGTTATTGTAGAGGCTATAGAGAGGGTTTCTCCTGAGGTATTAATGGTAGATTCTATTCAGACAGTTTATTTGCCTGAGATTCAAAGTAGTCCTGGGGGAGTTTCACAAGTTAGAGAGTGTGCTAATGTGTTTTTGCGTTTAGCTAAAGAAAAAAATCTTACCATTTTTTTAGTGGGACACATTACTAAGGAAGGACTTATTGCAGGACCTAAGGTATTAGAACATTTGGTGGATGTGGTGCTATACTTAGAGGGAGAAAAGGAAACAGGTTTTAGGATTTTAAGATCCGTTAAAAATAGATTCGGAGCTATAAATGAAATAGGAGTTTTTCTTATGACTGAAAAGGGGCTTATTTCTCATTCCAAGTATGAAGATCTATTTTTAAGCCGAGGAGAGGGAGCTGTGTTTTGTATTTTAGAAGGAACGAGACCCCTTTTAGTGGAAGTTCAAGCTTTGGTTACTAAAAGTTACTTAGCCCTTCCTCGTAGAACAGTTGTAGGATTTGATCCTATAAGACTTTCGTTACTGGTGGCTATTTTAGAAAAAAAATTGGGTTTTAATTTTTCTCACCAGGACATTTATGTTAAAATAGCAGGAGGCCTTAAAATTGTTGAACCCAGTGGAGATTTAGCTATAGCAGTAGCCTTAGTGGGAAGTTTACTTGAAAGGGAAATTCCCTCTAAAACACTTTTTATTGGAGAAATTGGCCTTTCAGCTGAGCTTAGACCGGTAAGAGACCTTTCTTTAAGAATTAGAGAGGCTGAAAAAAAGGGTTTTCATAAAGCCTTTATTCCAGAGGCTTCCCATCTTAGAAAAGAGGATTTTAAATTGGAGATTATTTCTTGTAAAAAAGTTAAAGAGGTTTTAGCTCAAATTTTTTAAAAAATGGATAATTTTTTATTTCTCTGGCAAGACCGTGAAAAATTAAGACTTTTTATAGCTCAACATCCCTTTTGGGGAGGTATTATTTTTGTTTTTTTGCAGGCCTTTCAAGTAATAGTGGCTCCTATTCCAGGAGAAGCCACAGGTTTTGTAGCAGGATTTTTGTTTGGAGCACTAAAGGGTTTTCTTTTAAGTTTAGCTGGAATTATTTTAGGCTCTACCGTAGCCTTTTTCTTAGCTCGTTTTTTTAAAAAAAAATTCTTAGTCAAATATCAAAGACACCCTTACTATTTAAAACTTAAAAAGGTTTTTAAAAAATACGGAGCCACAGGGGTTTTCTTTTTATACCTTTTTCCTGGTTTTCCTAAGGACCTACTTAACTATTTAATGGGGATTTTACCCATTTCCTTTAAATCTTTTTTGTTTCTCTCTATTCTTGGAAGAATCCCTGGGACTTTAGCTCTTGCTATGCAAGGAGATGTGGTTTATGAAGGAAGACCTTATAAAATTTTTATCCTTTCTTTAGTATTTCTTTTAGTATTTCTTTTGTTTTTGATCCTAAAGAAAAAATTTTATCAAAGTATAGAAGAAACTTAGGTTTTTACCACTTAAGTCTTACTTTTACTTCTTTTTTAGCTAAGTATTCTTTAATTTCTTTTATGGTATACATTTCATAATGGACCATGGAGGCAATAAGAGCAGCATCAGCTTTTGCTTGGGTTAGGACCTCATAGAGGTGTTCCGGAGTTCCTGCCCCTCCTGAGGCAATTACTGGAATGTTTACAGCTTCAGCTATCATTTGGGTAAGGTTTAATTCATAACCTTCTTTGGTTCCGTCAGCATCGATGGAATTTAGGCAAATTTCACCGGCTCCAAGATTTTCAGCCTCTTTAGCCCACCACAGGGCATCAATTCCCATAGGTTCCCTTCCCCCTTTAATCCAAACCTCATAACCTGAAGGAATTTTAGGAGAAGGTTCAACCTTCTTGACATCCATTCCCAAAACTATACACTGAGAACCAAAGGCTTTAGCTCCTTCGTAAATGAGTTTAGGATTAAGAACTGCGGCAGTATTGATAGAAACCTTTTCTGCCCCTGCCAGTAAAACCTCTCTCATTTCTTCCAAACTTTTTATTCCCCCACCAACAGAAAAGGGAATAAAAATGCGCTCTGCAGTTTTTCTAACTACTTCTATCATAATTTTTCGATGTTCTGCGCTGGCTGTAATATCATAAAAGACAATTTCGTCTGCTCCTTCAAGATAATACTTTTCAGCCATTTCGACTGGGTCTCCTACTTCTACATTGTTTTTAAACTTAATTCCCTTGGTAGTCTTCCCATCCCTTACATCTAGACAAACGATAATTCTTTTACTTAACATCTTAAGTTATTTTACCCCTTTAAACTTGTTTTTTCTTTTTTTGAAGTTTAAAATTTTCTTTTAAAAAGTAAAGAGGGGAGGAAAGGCTATGGGAAAACTTTTAGAAAAAATAGAACTTGGCAATTTAGAACTTAAAAACAGAACTATAAGGTCTGCCACTTGGGAAGGGATGTGTGATAAAGAGGGAAAACCTACGGAGAGATTAATTGAGCTTTATGAAGAATTGGCTCAAGGAGAAGTTGGTTTAATTATTACAGGTTATGCCTATGTTAGTCCAGAGGGGCAACAACTTCCGGGTATGTTGGGACTTCACCAGGATGAAAATATAGAACCTCTTCAGAGGATGGTTGAAAGGGTAAAAGCTAAGGGAGGGGTTATAGCTGTATAACTTGGAAGACCTAAAAAGGGTGGTAGAAGACTTTGCTAAGGCTGCCGAAAGAGCTAAAAAAGCTGGCTTTGATGCTGTTCAACTTCACGGAGCTCACGGATATTTAATTAATGAATTTTTGTCTCCTCTTACTAATCGAAGAGCTGATGAATATGGAGGAAACTTAGAGAATAGAGCCAGATTCTTAAAGGAAATTATAGAAGCTATAAGAGAGAGGGTAGGAGATGGATATCCCCTTTTTATAAAACTTAATGGAGATGATTTTTTAGAGGGTGGTTTTAATATAAGGGAGGCTGTTGAGGTTTCAAAATGGCTTGAGAGTTGGGGGATAGGAAGCCTATCATAAGGAGCTTTCTTTTGAGATTAAAAAGGCTGTTTTTAAAGTGCCTGTAGGTTTAGTGGGAGGTATCAGAAGTTTTGAAGTAGCAAGTGAACTTTTAGAGAAGGGATATGCGGATTTAATTTCTTTTTCAAGACCTTTTATTTGTGAGCCCCAATTGATTAGGAGGTGGAAAGAGGGGGACTTAAGGAAAGCTCAATGTATTTCCTGTAGTGAGTGTCTTTTGGCTGGAGTTAAGGAGGGAGGAATTTACTGTGTAGCCCGTAAAAAAGGAAAAATTTAAAAAAGGTTTAATTTCTAAAATCTTGGCCACTTTGTTTTCGATCAAGGAATAAAAGAGATTTTTTTGAGAATTAATGACAGGGATTTTTTTTCCTTTTAGCTAAACTTTTTTAAAAAGCAATAAAACTTTAAATTTTAATAATTCTTTCAGCCAGAGAAATTATATATTCTGTTCCCTCTATAGCCCATTTTGCTTCTTCTGCAGTATATTCTTCTGTAGGAATAAAATCTATATCTCCATAAAGGGATAGTTCTCTTTCCTTTCTTAAAGATTTTGAAATTTTAGACATCCTTTTTAGCTCCTCTTCAGAAAATTCTGGAAACTTATCTTTATGGTGAAAGAAAAGGAAACTTACTTCATGGTATTTAGGTGGTTCAATGCCTCTTTGTCTGAGCATGGCTTTAGTGGTTAATTCAACGGCCTCTTGAGCCTCTCTTATTACATCAGAGTAAGCTTCTCTTTCGTATAAAAACTTTAACATTTCAAATCTTACCTTAGCTTTTTTCAGATAACTTTTAGCTAAATCTTCAAAAGTCATAATTTTATGGTTTCTCCTGGCTTAATATCAGGTTTTAAAACCCAATACCATGCATTTCCTAACCAATAACGTTTAGCTCCCAAGCTTTTAAGTTTCTCTTTTAATTTCTCCAATTCCTTTTTAAAAAAGTCTTCTTTATCGTAAAGAATTTGAGCCTCTTCCACTAAATCTAAAAAAAGAGGACTTCCCATTTTTACTTCTTCAGGTGTTTTCAAAACAGGAGATATATAAGTATTTATACCAATCTTTTCCAGACTTTTAAGATACTCTTCTATTTTTTCTTCGATTTCCATAAATTCTGTGGTCCTTTTCAGTCTGCCCTTGGGAAGGTCTTTTACCACTATGAGAAGATCTATATCTGAATCAAATCTTTGAGTTTCTCTGGCTACAGAGCCAAACAAAACTATAGAAATAAGACGCTCTTGGTAAAAACTCTTAATTTCTTTAACTAATAGATTAATTAATTCTTGGTATTTTTCCTTTAACATCTTTAAAAGACCTTGGCCAAACTTAATGGTTTAAAGAAGATTTTAAGATAGAATTACAGAAAAAACAAGGAGTCAACTATTAGAAAAAGTTGGAATTAAAAATGTTAAGCCCGGCTAACCTTCTTACTTCTATGGAAGCAAGAAAATTTCTTTCTTTGGGAGACCAATTTGAGTTTTGATTTGAGAAAAGTTCTTTTTATAGAGTTTAAGGAGTTTTTGGTTGTTAAGATAAGGAGATTAAAAAGAAAGGTCTCTTTTAAGTCAGATTTGTTATCTGTCAGAGGATTCCCTGAGAAGGATGGCAGGTTGATAGGATTTAAGAGTAGAGAGGAAATTAGGGAAACCTGTAGGGCTTTAGAGCTCAAGGAGGCAAGGGGTTCTTGTCCCTCTAATTTTGAAGTAAAACCTACCTTTATTGTAAACTAAAAATTGACAGAAGGGGAGGAAAGGCTATGGGAAAACTTTTAGAAAAAATAGAACTTGGCAATTTAGAACTTAAAAACAGAACTATAAGGTCTGCCACTTGGGAAGGGATGTGTGATAAAGAGGGAAAACCTACGGAGAGATTAATTGAGCTTTATGAAGAATTGGCTCAAGGAGAAGTTGGTTTAATTATTACAGGTTATGCCTATGTTAGTCCAGAAGGGCAACAACTTCCGGGCATGTTGGGACTTCACCAGGATGAAAATATAGAATCTCTTCAGAGGATGGTTGAAAGGGTAAAAGCTAAGGGAGGAGTTATAGCTGTATAACTTGGAAGACCTAAAAAGGGTGGTAGAAGACTTTGCTAAGGCTGCCGAAAGAGCTAAAAAAGCTGGCTTTGATGCTGTTCAACTTCACGGAGCTCACGGATATTTAATTAATGAATTTTTGTCTCCTCTTACTAATCGAAGAGCTGATGAATATGGAGGAAACTTAGAGAATAGAGCCAGATTCTTAAAGGAAATTATAGAAGCTATAAGAGAGAGGGTAGGAGATGGGTATCTCCTTTTTATAAAACTTAATGGAGATGATTTTTTGGAGGGTGGTTTTAATATAAGGGAGGCTGTTGAGGTTTCAAAATGGCTTGAGAGTTGGGGGATAGGAAGCCTATCATAAGGAGCTTTCTTTTGAGATTAAAAAGGCTGTTTTTAAAGTGCCTGTAGGTTTAGTGGGAGGTATCAGAAGTTTTGAAGTAGCAAGTGAACTTTTAGAGAAGGGATATGCGGATTTAATTTCTTTTTCAAGACCTTTTATTTGTGAGCCCCAATTGATTAGGAGGTGGAAAGAGGGGGACTTAAGGAAAGCTCAATGTATTTCCTGTAGTGAGTGTCTTTTGGTTGGAGTTAAGGAGGGAGGAATTTACTGTGTAGCCCGTAAAAAAGGAAGAATTTAAAAAGGATTTAATTTCTCTGTAACTTTATCTTTTAATTCATAAACGGAACATCCGAGTTTGATGGCTGCCCTTTTTAAGTACTCTCTTACTGAAGAACGGGAAATTCCTAAAATTTGTGCAACTTCTTTCAAACTTGTGTTTTGAATTAAATGATAAAAGAGAACCTCACTTTCTCTTAGGGTTAATTTTTTGGCTGAAGAATTTAAGGATTTATTGAGTTTAATTTGTAAAATTTCTGGAGTTAATTTTTCCTCTTTTTTTTCTGTCAAAATTTTTTCTTCTTTTTCCTTTATTTCAGTTTTATAAAAAAAGACAAAGGTTAAAAGAGCAACTAATGTTAAAAAACTTAGAATATGTTCTTTTTGGTAAAAAACGAGATAATGAAATAACAAATGCCCCAAGAGGAGGGATAAGTTTATTAAAGCATAAAGAAGAGATAAAAATCTGATAGTTGTAAAGTTATTTATAAAAAAGTAAAGGGTTATAAAATCCATTAAGCCTGAAGAGGAAAAAATAAAAAATTGAGCTATGAATAAAACCTTTTCATTTTCAAAGTGAAAAAAGGCTTTAGAGAAAGCAAGAAAAACTGATCCTAAAATAAATAATTCTTTGAAGAAGATTATTTTTTTCTTTTTTAAAAGAATACCTAAAAGGACTCCTAAACTATAAAAGAGAGTTAAAGAGCCAAGACTTAAAATGGATGGATAGGAGCTTTTTTCTATCCATAGATAAACTAAGGTTCCTGAAAAATAAAAAATAGATATACCTAAGAAAAGATAAACTAAATTTTTTAGAGGAAAGGGTAAAAAATCTTCTTCCTTTTTTGAAAAAGTCTTAAAGTTAGGGTTTAAAAAATAAAGAAAAAATAAATTGATTCCGATAAATAAATAAACATAAACTTTAGAAAGAGGCCAAAAATTTAAAATTAAGGTTATCCAATTTCCTAAGATAAATCCCATATAAGGAAAAAAGGAATTTCCATCTTTTTTGAGGAAGGAAAGGGCTCTTAAAATTATCAGAGGAAAAAAAAGAGCTAAAAAAATTAAAATATAAAGTTTTAAAGAATCTATAATAAAAGGGAATAAGGCCGTTAATAAAGCACCTTTTAGAATAAAGAAGGGAAAAAAATTAAATTTTTCAAACCAACTAAACTTTAGAAAAATAATTGTATAGCCTATTAAGTGAAAGATTAAAAACCAAGGAAACCAACTTTTTTCAGGTAAGAGAAAACCTTGGAGTGGAAAGGCTGTTAACCAAAGAGTAATGATAGATAAACTCAAAAATCCCTTCATTATTTATAAAATAATATAATATTTAAAATATTATCTTGCAAGACAATGTCACCACCTTTTGGTTACAAATAAAAAACAATTAGGTGACAAGAAATTTTTTAAGAATGTGTTATTCTAAAAATTATTAGGGAGGTGTGATGGATAATAAAATAAAACTAAATTTACTTATTAAAATTAAAAACCAGCTTTTAGCTGAGGCTTTTCTTTTTTATCTTAGTAACTCCCAATCTCTTAAAAATAAATTTGAATTTCAAATTGATTTAAAGCCTCAAAATGAGAGAATTTATGAGATAGTAATTTTTGATAAAAGTACTCTAAGGGAAAGTAAGCCTGAGGAAAGTAAGACTGAGGACTATTTTTCTTCCAAAAAACTTCTTTTAGACGACGGTTCTTTGGAAGAGGAGATCGTTTTTTTATTTTTATATTATAGACTTTCAGGAGTTCTTTCTTCAGATATTTCCTTATCTCTTTTTGGTAAATGTCTTGAAGTAGTGTTAAGGGGTGAAATTTGGGTGAGTAATCATTTAGTTAAAAAAATTTGCGAAAATTACGACAGTTTTTTTACTAAAAAGGGGCTTGAAAATTTAACCTTTAAGGAAAGGGAAGTTGTTAAGCTTATTTGTGAAGGACTTAGTAATAAGGAAATAGCCTTAAGACTTTTTATTTCAGAACAAACTGTTAAAACTCACTTAAACCATATTTTTAAAAAAACCGGGGCTAAAAATCGAAATCAATTAATTAAAATGTATTTCTATGCCATAGGTAAAGAGAGGGTCCAGGTTAGTTCTGAAGATCAAATTCAAACCTCAAGACCTATCAAAAAGCTTTTAAAGCTTAAAAGAAGTTAATTTTAGGTTTTAAAACTTAAGTATTAGAAAATTTTATAACTTTTAAATTAAATCTTTTAATTATTTCTTCTCTACCTTTTGGTTAATTTTAATTTTAAAAATACCTTTTAAACTCTCTTCTAAGATGAAAAAACTAAAGGAAGAGAAAAAGTTAAAAGAGGCTACAACCCCGTTGAGGGATGGTAGTAAAAAACAAAACCTTAGAGGAGGTGTGCTATGTTTAAAAAAATTGCTTTAGGAGTAGCTTGTTTAGGTTTATTAGTTTCAACCTCAGTTTGGGCAAATGGTCCTGGTGGTGGCTTTGGAGGAGGTTGTGGAGGTGGAGATTTATGTGAAGTTAAAAGGGATTTAGATATTCATTTGGGTTTGGATCTTAAACTTGATCTTGATGTTTGTGCTGATTTTGGAAATGCAAAGGATGATTATTACAGTGCTCAAGCTGTTATACTTCAAGCAGGTGAAGGAAATGAAGCAACTATTACACAACAGGTAACTAATGCACAGGGAATCATAATTCAAGTTGGAGAGGATAATGTGGCTGAAACAACTCAGAGTGGAGCTAAGGATTTTGCTATGACAATTCAAGTTGGTTGCTTAAATGAAGCTACAATTAAACAAGGACAAGCTGGAAATATGGCTGCAGTTATTGGACAGTATGGAAACTCAAATGTAGCTACGATAACTCAACCATAAGAAATTGTGTTAGGAGGGGGAATCCCCTCCTATTAAGGAGGCTTTATGAAATCCCACTTTTTAAAGTTTATAGGTTTTTGTTTTTTAAATTTTTCCTTAACCTTTCCTCTTCAAGCTCAAATAAATTATCAAGTAGATGATGGCTTTCCTACAGAATATTTAGAAAAAATTGTTAATTTAGCTACGGATATAAAAATTGATTTAGATATAGAAACTTCTTTAAATTTAGATATTCCCGTTAACGAGGTTAGTCAAGCAGTAATCGTCCAAATAGGAAATCAAAATCAAGCTTATCAAACTCAATATGGAATTTCTAATATAGCACTGATTTATCAAGAGGGAAATGAAAATTATGCCTTTCAAAAGCAAGAAGGAAATTATAATCAAGCTTATATTATTCAACAGGGTTTCAATAATTACGCTTATCAAGAACAGCTTTCAAATTATAATACAGCTATTGTTATTCAACTTGGTTCCAATAATCAAGCTTATCAGTATCAAGGACTTCACGGAGGGGTTGGTTATAAAAGCACTATTATTCAACAAGGAAACGGTAATGTGGCAACTATTTATCAATATTAGGAGAAAAGATGAAGTGGATGTTTTTAGGTTTTTTTCTTATTCTTTTAATTTATTCCCTCTCTATAATAGAGGGTAAAACTATTGAAGACTTTCCTGTAGAAATAAATTTGGCAGTAGAAAGAGAAAAGGGATTTTTGAAGGTTTATACCGATTGTCATAATCTTTCCTCCGAGAAAAGGGAATTTAAGATAATAATTAAAATTGAAAAAACTGGAAAAACAGGTAAATCAAGCATGTTACAGAGTAAAAAAGTTAAACTTTTACCTCAAGAAAGATCTAGACCTGTGATAGCCTTTTTAGGTGTAAAAAGAGAGGACTTTTACCTTATAGAGTGCCAAATTTTTGACGAAAAAAAGAGACTCGTTTTTTATAAAATTTTAACTTCTCAGGCTAATTCATGAAGTATGTATTTTTTTTAATTTTAAAATCTTTTTTAATTTTTTTATTTCTTTTTAAATTAGGATTTTCTCAAGAAGTAAGGGAGGATATTAAAAAGGAGGAGGCTAAAAAGGAACCTCTCCTTTTAGGCTTTATTTTAGATAAAACTAAGACCAAGATAGGAAGGGATTTTTACGATGCTTTTGTGAACCTATGGGAATTTCCTTTAGGAACAGAAAATTTAAATATTATTATAGATGAACAAACAGACCCCCGCTTAGGAACTCAAATTTTTGTATATGTGGAAGACACTTTAGTTTATCATACGATCCTTAAACCTCGTTTAGAGGATATAGATGCTAAAGCTGAAGAGGCTATTCAAGTGGTTTTTAATTACTTTATGAATTATCTTAAGTATCAAAAATACTTGGAAGAAGAATCAAAGTTTATGTAGGAGGGAAAGGTATGAAGGATATTAAATTTGGGATAGCTTTTTTGATTTTGGTTTTTGGTTTTTATTCTCTATCTAAAGCTTCGGAGTTAACTTTTCAGTTCACCAATCCTTCTTTCGGAGGAAATCCTCTTTACAGTTCCTTTTATCTTCAAAGTGCTCAAATGCAAAACATTTTCACTAAAAAAGCCTCTTCTCTTTACAAACCCAAATCCCTTATTGAGCGTTTTACCGAAAGTTTTACCAATCAACTTCTTTATAGGATGTCAGATTATATATTAGATCAGCTTTTTGGAGAGGATAATCAACTACCTGATAGACCTATGACCTATACTATAGGTAACTTTAAAATAGAATACGACCCTACAGGAGAAAACTATGTTTTTACTGTAACCGACCTTTCTACAGGCCAAACTACTACCTTAGAAGTTCCCAAGGTTATGTAGAAAAGTAGAAAAATTTTTAAAAAGGGGGATAGGATGAAAAGTAAGATAAGATATGGAGGAATTTTTTTAGCTTTAGCCTTAGCTTTAGGAGGATGTGCTGGTCCTGTTTATTCTCCCTTTTATGAAAAGGCTATGAGTGGAACAGAGTATATAACCTCTGTTCATAAGGACTTAATAAGTTTACCTCCACCTGAAAAGCAAGTTCCAGTTGCAGTCTATAAATTTAGAGATCAAACAGGACAGTATAAACCGCCGACCACTTCTACTAATTTTTCAACAGCTGTGACTCAGGGAGCTACAGCTATTCTTATTAAAGCCTTAGAGGATAGCGGTTGGTTTATACCTGTGGAAAGGGAAAATTTGGCTAATCTTCTTCAAGAAAGAAAAATCATTTTACAGATGGGGCAACAGTATGCGGATGAAAAATTAAAAGAAGCTACCAGTAAAATTTTACAACCTTTGATTTATGCAGGAGTTATTTTAGAGGGTGGAGTAATTGGTTACGATACTAATATTGTTTCCGGAGGATTTGGAGCTAAGTATTTTGGAGCCGGGGGTGCTGCTCAATATAGGGTTGACAGAGTTACGGTATACTTAAGAGCTGTTTCGGTAAAAAATGGAGCCATACTTAAAACGGTTCAAGCCACTAAAGTTATTCTTTCCCAACAGCTTTCAGCAGGATTTTTTAGGTTTGTGAGACTTAATCGACTTCTGGAAATTGAAGCTGGAATTGCCTCCAATGAACCTGTAGAAATGGCAGTGCAAGAGGCTATCGAGAAAGCGGTTCACGATCTTATTATAGAGGGTGTTAAAATTGGTATGTGGAAACCTAAGGAACCTGAAGTTTTTAAGGCTGTAGTGGAAAAATATGAAAGGGAAAGAAAGGAAGCTTTAAAAAGATTAAAACAAATGGGTGAAAGTTCTTTCTGGGGTGAAGTTTCTTAAAAAATTTTTTTTATTCTAAAGGTTTGAATAAAAATAAAATTCAAAAACTTCTTGCCGAAAAGAAGCTCGAAATACAAACAGAGAAATTATATCTCCTATTTAGATCACTCCCCATTTTTAAGATACTTTAAATTTTAAGATAAAAATAACTTTTACCGTAGATCAAACCATTTTTTAGTTTTGCTTTAAGTTGAAGTATTTTAATAAAATAAATTTTTTGTGGCTTCCGCTTGAAAATATTTTTAAGAAATTTTCCTTTACATCTTCAACTTTTTATACCTTCAGAAAGACTAAGAAACCTCAGCAAGAGTCCATAAGGTAAAAGAGAAAAAATTTTTATTTATAACTTTCCTTATTTTTCTGATAGTATGAACAACTTATGAAGCCTTTTTAATCAAGCCCTTTCCCTTAAAAAAGACTCAGAGATTAAGTATAACTAATCGTTGGAATTCTTGACATATACTAATCTGGTATTAGATTAAAAATATGCATCGTGAAGCTCAGAAAAGTTATGTTATTCATAATTATTATGACCTTATTCGAGCTTTAAAGGAAAATCCTGAATGGTTAGAGGAATTAAGAAAGTTAATCTTAACTCATGATTTACTTGAGCTTCCCAAAAAATTTGAGGAATTTCTAGAAAAGGAATTTAGACCTTTGAAAAGTGATGTAGAAACTTTAAAAAGTGATGTAGAGATTTTAAAAAGCGATGTAAAAACTTTGAAAAGTGATGTAGAAACTTTAAAAAGGGATGTAGAGATTCTTAAAAGGGATGTGGGGGTTTTAAAAGTGGATGTAGCCAACCTTAAGGGAGACAATTTTGAAAGAAAGGTTAGAGAAAGGGCTCCTGCCTTTTTTGGAAAACATTTCAAAAAAGTGAAAGTTATTCCTATTGAAGAATGGGCAGATAAATTAGATGAGACTCAAGAAGCTGGAATAATTTCTTCTGAAGAAAGAAAGGAAGCCTTAAATTTAGACCTTCTAATTAGATGTAAAAGGTGGGAAGACACGGAGGAAATCCTTTTGGCAGTTGAGGCCTCTTACACCGCAGATGATAAAGATGCAGTAAGGGCTCTGAAAAGAGCAGAGATTTTCTTTAAAGTTTATCAAATAAAAACCATTCCTGTGGTAATCGCTAAGGAACTCTCTCCTGTCTTAGAAGAGAAATATCCTGAAGTTCTTTTTATCAGAGTTGAGGCAGAATAAATAACCTATTGGTTACTGGGCTGACAAACATTACCCTGTCTTATAATAATTACTTTACAATTTTTATCAGTATCATAGGCTATTAGTTCTGTAAAAGTAAAATTCCCACAAAGATTGTGGCAGTTAGAACCACCATAGGTTTCTATATAATCAGCTTGATTAAGAGAAATAAAGGTTCCTGAAGTACAAGTTCCTCCGCTTTTCCTGTAAGAATTAATATTTTGATCTAAGGTTACACCTAAGGAAGAACAATAACCTGGAGCTGCATAATTACATCTTTGCTTTTGAAGTTCAAAAAGAGAAACATATTCCACAAGGTCATCGTATCTTTCTTGTCTGGTAAAGTCGTAAGGAAAATCGTCAATATTCGGGGTATCCTGTAGGTAAAGGGTTAAGTTGGTTTGGATATTATAATTGAGTCCTCCACTTATTATCATAAAAGCAAGATTACTTTTAAATTGACCTTGGTCTGTTATAGAAAAATTGGTGCTATTTAAGCTACAAAGGTCAGTAGAATTTTGAATTAAATTTCCGGAAACTCTATAAAGTAAAGCCTTCCCCCAAGCATCAAAGCCTCTAACTCCCACAGTATTAAAAGCAGGATCTGGAGAGGTAGCATTATAAACAGTTTCATTTCTTGCAGAAGGAAGGTAACCAAATCTTATGGCGTAACCCTTTAAAGCTTCCACAGCCTTTCTAACTTCTTCTTTACTTTCTGTATACTTTACCCTTTTAGTGAGAACCCCGATTAAACTTGCTCCCAGCCCAAGAAGAAGTCCAATCACTACCAGAATGATAGCCACTTCAACCAGGGTAAAAGCTCGAAAACCTTTCATATTTTTAAAAATTAGGGAGAGACAGGAAAACTCTTGGTCTCTCCCTTTAAAAGATTAAAGCCTAATATAAAGGTCATGAACTGTATTAGGATTAGTTACATAATCTGAACCACCTCTTATAGAACCGGTATTATAGACTCCATCATCATATTGTTGATCAAGACTGGCACAGACATCTCCTGGGACATTATCAAATCCAATCCATTGGGTGGTCAAACCTTGAACAGTAGCATATCCAATTCCTACACTACCTCCATAGGGATTTCTCGGGGCTATTCTTCCATTAGTATTATCAGTTGCGCCTGTTAGGATGTTTGCAAGTCTTAAATGTTGCCATGCTATACAAGTTTCTCCAGTTGCACCAGCTCCACAACTTATAGTAAAACCACCAATTAGTCCATCTCCATTTCCATTACCTGGGTTTATGGTAGGCCAACGGGTATTGGCATTAGGATCATCTCCCGGAAAAGCATTATACTTATCATAATAGGTGTAAACCGCTGCTAAAATTTCTCGGTACTGATTATAAAGCCTTTTCATCTTAGCATTGTTAATTAACTCCTGTCCCTTTAAAATAGCTCCTAAGATTAAACCAATAATTACCAAAACGATAGCTAATTCAACCAAAGTAAACCCTCCTCGCCTCATCTTACTCCTCCCTTTAATTTTAAATTATTAACTTTTTAAAAAAGTTTAATTTTTAATTATAAAAAGATTAATTATAAAAAAATAATTGTCAAGCCTTTTAAAAGACTATTTGAAAAAATCTATCCCAAAAGATAGGTAATGCTTATACCCCTTCGATAGAGATAATTTTTATTCTTTAATCTTCCATGCTCAAGAGTTTCACTAAATAGAATACACTTCCTTACTAAGGAATAAGATATTTTTGTCTTTCTTTGGAAACCCACCACCTTTCTATGTTATAACTGAGACCTATAGGGGCTGGCTTTATTCCTTGAAATCTTTTATGTATAGCCTCTAAATTTACAGGTATATAAAGAAAGGTATAAGGTTGCTCATCAGCCAGTATTTCTTGAACCTTAAAATAAATTCTCTTTCTCTTTTCTTGATCCAAAGTATATCTTCCTTCCTCTAAGAGTTTATCTAAGAATGGGTTTGAATAACTTACAAAATTTAATCCAGGAGATTTTATTTTGGAAGAGTGAAAGATATCGTAAAGATCTGGATCAGGACCTGTTGACCATCCAAGTATTACCGCTTCAAATCTACGGGTATCAATAAATTGATGAATAAGGGTAGTCCATTCCATCACTCTGATGTTGACTTTAATTCCTATTTTAGATAATTGTCTTTGAATAATTTGAGCAGCTAACATCCTGGCAAGGTTTCCTTGATTTACTAAAAGAGTAAATTCCAAGGGAATTCCGTCCTTTTCAAGCCATCCCTTTTGACCCCAATAAAATCCTACTTCTTTTAAAAGTTCTAAAGCCTTTTGAGGATTATATTCACAACTTTTCTCTATTTCTTTATTATAAAACCAAGTATCTGGTTTATAGGGTCCGTAAGCAGGAAGTCCCTCTCCTAAAAGAGCTCCCTTTACTATTTCTTTCTTATCAATGGCATGACAAAGAGCCTTTCTCACCCTTTTATCCCTGAAAAAGGGGTGATTTAGATTATACCCAAGATAGGTAAAAGAAAAAGATGAATATCTATAAATCTCAAAATTTTCAGCTAAATCTTTTTCTTTTTGGATTTTAAAGTATTGAAGAGGAGTTAAAGCTATTCGGTCTACCCCTCCAGATTTCAATTCCATAAAAAGGGTTGAGGGATCTGGAATTATTCTATAGATTAGATAATTCAGATAGGGTCTTCCCTCATAGTATAGAGGATTGTATTTTAAAACTATTTCTTGTTGAGTTTTCCATCTTTCAAGAAGAAAAGGACCGTTTCCTACAGGTTTCCTTCCAAAGACATTTTTAAAATAATCCAGACTTTGATTTTCTAAAAGATGTTTAGGAAGGACCACTAAGTTGCCCCAAGAGGGAAGAGCAGGGGCAAAGGGACGATGATAGGTTACTTTAAAAGTGTAGGGATTAAGAATTTTAAATTCCTTTACCTCTAAAAAATCACTCACATAAGGGGAAGGAATTTGATTAGAAGTTATAAGTTTATACCCAAAAAAAATATCTTCAGCAGTTACTTCCTTTCCATCAGCCCACTTAACTCCCTTTTTAAGATAAAAAGTGATTGATTTCTGATTCGGAGAAATCTCAAATTTTTCTGCTAAGTCTCCTATTATTTTTAGGTCTGGACTATATTTCACTACACCTAAAAAGAGGTGACTACTTATAGTATGACTGGTTAAATCGGTAGCTATCATAGGAATTAAGATGCTCGCATCTGCTATAGTCCCTATAACTAAAGCATCTCCGTAATCTGGACTCGAATTCTCCTTAGAGAATTCACCCTTTAAAAAAGAAATTCTAAAAAGGAATCCAAATAGGAAAAATAATGCCAAAAAGATTAAACCTTTAAAAAGGTAAATCTTCTTCATCAAAAGGGGGTTCTTCTGCTAACTGGGAAGGGGAAAAATCTTCTTTAAGAGAGGTATTTTCAGAGGGAAAAGACTTTTTATTATCTAAAATTTGTAAATTTTGAGCTACAATTTCCGTTACGTATTTTATATTTCCCTGTTTATCTTCAAATTTTCGAGTTCTTAATTTACCTTCTACATAAATTCTCGTTCCTTTATTTAAGTATTCTCCGCATATTTCAGCTAATCTTCCAAAGGCTACAATTCTGTGCCATTCAGTTAGAACTTCCTTTTCTCCATCTTTGATAATCACTTCATTAGTGGCTATTCTGAAGACGGCTACAGGTTTTCCATCTAAGGTATATCTAATTTCTGGATCTGCTCCTAATCTTCCAAGAAGGAGTACTTTATTGACACTCATATTTTGACTCCTGGGGAGGTCGACGGGACTCGAACCCGCAACACCCGGGGCCACAGCCCGGTGCTCTACCTTTGAGCTACGACCTCCGTTTTTAATAAAATTTTAATCTATCTTTCCTTTTTTTCAATAAGGTGTATAAGTCCATAGAATTTAGGACTGTGTGTTATTTTTTAATAAATTATTCATCATACCATCTTAAAGATGACTTATGATCTAAGTCATAGGGCCCCTTCTCTCCATTACACCCTATCAAATCATAAATTAATTCTTTGTCTTAAGGCTTCTAGATCTTTAAAAAACTTTTCCTTCCTATACTTTATAAAATCTTCCTCCAAGCTTCCTTTTAACTTTTCACCCAACTTTCCCCCTTGGGATGCTCTTTTTATTCAGTGCCATATTTATCGTGAAACTTTATTAATCTTAAGCCTAAAAAACTCTTCTCTTAAGGATGCTCTTTTTTATAAAGTTTAGCCTTTCTAACCTTTTAGCATCTTTAGTAAGATTAGGAGAGATAGAAAAACACGAATAGATTCTTCCTTAGGGATAATTTTTTATTTTTTATTTTACCGAAAGAAATCGAACTTATACATTTTTAAAGGAATTACCCTTTATAAGCGTTGTTATACTTCTTATTATTCTTAGTTCATCCTGCTAAAATTATTTTTCTTAATTCCACTACTTGCCTTGAAATAGATGCTAAGTCAAAGGTATAATCTGATTTTTCTTGTGGTAAAAGATTGCCCCCCTTCTTCGATAGTTAAGGCTAAACAAAAATGCCTATAAATAGAAAAACTCAGAGATTTTAGGGTTGCTTTTTACAGAACTTAAATTATATTTAGTTGAAATTTGGAAAGTTATATCAGTAAGGAGGTTTTTAGGAATATGGCTTTAGATCCTGAAATAAAGCAAACTCTTATTGAGAAGTTCAGAAGACATCCTAAGGATACGGGTTCTTCCGAGGTTCAAATAGCTTTATTAACTGTAAGAATTAAAACCTTAGAGGAGCACCTAAAAACTCATAAAAAAGACTTTCACTCTCGAAGGGGTTTAATGAAATTAATAGGTCAAAGAAGAGCCCTTCTGAATTATCTTAGAAGAAAGGATTTTTCCAGATATCAAAATCTTTTGAAAGAATTAGGTCTCAAAAAGTAATAAAATTAATAAAAATCTCAACCATAAGTTAGAGTTTACTCTTGACAAAATTTAGGAAATCCTTTATAAAAATTTTGAAAAATTAGTTTTTATAGGAGGTGAATATGAATAAAGCAGAATTAGTAAAAAGGATGGCTGAAATTGCAGAAGTTTCAAAGGGAACAGCAGAAAGATTATTAGATTCCTTTATGCAAGCGGTAGAGGAAGCTATCTCTAAAGGGGATAAGGTGGTATTAGTGGGTTTTGGAACCTTTCAAGTAGTAACCAGAGCTTCCAGAGAAGGAAGAAATCCCAGAACAGGAGAACCTTTAAAAATACCCTCTAAAAAGATAGTTAAATTTAAACCTGGAAAAAAATTGGAAGAGGCTGCAGAAAAGGCTTAAAAATTTCTTAAAAGGGGGTCCTATAGCCCCCTTTTAAATTATTCTAACTTAATCCAAAAGTCACCTACATTAGGATTATCAAAAGGTTTTTTATCTAAAATAATAACTTTAAAATTTTCTACTTCCCTTTTTTGTAAATTCTTAGGAAGACCCCACCCATAAATTATTCTATGTTTTTCCGAAAAAAGAATTAGTTTATAATTAGAATGAGTTTTGAGAAAATTTATCAAAGACTCTGCAAGGTGTTCATTTTTCAGTATTTCAGCTTGATAAAAATTCTCAAATTGAGTACCCTTAAGGTATTGCCATAAAGAGGATTCTAAGTAAATTTTATAGGGAGGATTAAATAGATCTATTTCTGGTAACTTTAATTTTTCTTCCAGAGTTAATTCCTTAAGTCCTCCTTTCCAAACTTTCTTAAACAAATCTTCTTCTACCCCCATAGCTACAATTTTAATTTTTCGAACTTTAGCCCAAAGAATTATTTTTTCGTAAAACTCCCTATTGGGAAATTCAGAAAGCCTATCCTTAAAATCTTTTTCACTAAGACGATTTTCTAAAAAATCATCTAAACTTTTTTGAAAGGACTTTGGAAGTTCACCTAAACCTATAACTATGGGAAAGGGTGAAAGGGCCAAAACTTTTAAAAATTCATTTAAAAAGGAATAATCCGAAAATTCAGAAAAATTTAAACCTACTAAAATTATTTGAGCATCTATTAACTTTTTAAGTAATTGTTCCAAAGATAAAATAGAGTTCAGTTCTACAGCCCAGTAATTTTTCCTTATAGGAATCTTGAGTCCTTTAGAAGAAGTAGCCTTTTGAGAAAAATTTAATTTTCCCTTCTTAATAAAAACTTCACTAAAAAAATCTAAAGACGAAATTTGATTTAAAGCCCCTTCCAATTCTTTAGCTGAGGAAGCCCAAACAAAGCCTATTAAGTGGTTGTGATTATAGGGATTAGGAATAATTTTTAAATAAAAACCCTCCTTAAAAGGTATTTTTTGAAGTTCTTGAAAGGGAGCTTCTTGGAAATAAATCACATTTTCTCTTAGAGCCTCAGGAGGAACTTCTGTTTCGAGAAGAAGTTTATAGCCCCTTTCTCTAAAAAGGTTTATTATTTTCTGATAAAGAACAAAATCCCTTTTAGAACAAATTAGTATTCCTGGGGAAGAAAGTAAGGTCTTCAAAGTAGGTTCTATTTCTTCACCACTTAGTTTTCTCCAAAGCTTATACTCTGGGTCCAAATACACTGCTAAAGGTTTACTTTTTAATTTGAGTTCCACCTTTTCTTTAAGTTTATTCATTTTTACCTGAAAGGTTTCCCAGCCAGCCTCTGTTTCTACTTTAATCTCTATATTTTCACCTCTAAAAGGTGGAGTTTGAGATATTATAAGCTCTAAAATGTATCCTTCCCTATCCTCAATTAAAAAGTTAATTTTTCCATTAAGGTCAATTTTATGAAAAAGATTAAAAGGATAGGAGGAAAAAAATTTTTGAAAGTCTTCTAAAGAAGCTTTCTGATAAAGATAGTGGTTTAAAAATTTCTTAAGTAAGGATAAAAAATTTTTCTCACCCCATTTCTCTGCCAAATTTAAAATATAGAAAAAGCCTATTCCCTCATTTTCAGGTAAGGATAAGTATTGTTTTCTAAAAAGCTCCTTAGAAGAAGAAAAATGATAATCTACTAAATATTCTATTAAACCCTTAGTAAGGGTTGTTTCCTTTATCCCCAGTGCAAAACTAAAATAATTAGTTATTAACTTTTTTACTATAAAATATTCTAAATCGCTTCTTTTAATCTCACTTTCCTCTATAAAAATAAAGTTGGGAAATTCTTTAAAAGATTTAAAAGGGACCTCTAAAATTAATAAATTTTTAGAGGGAAAGGGCCCTATAATTTCATCATAATAAGTAAGCAGTTTTTTTAACAAACTGCCTTTGGCTTCTAAAGCTTTTAAAAAAGTTGAATTAAAGTAAAAAATTTGTAGGTTATAGTTTTCCAATTTTTGAGTACTCTTTTTAAATTTTCCTAAAATAAGAGTTGGTGAAGTAACCGGAGAATCTACAGAGAAAGTATAGGTGATCATAGAATTTTCCACGTGTTTTTCCCATTTATCGTGAGGTATTATAATTTCCCAACTGTTTGAATAAGGTTCCATCTTAATAGAAATATTATAAAAACAATACATATCAGGAAAGGGAAGAAAATTATCCACCAAGATTAAGGGAGAGGACCATATATTAAAATGGGTTTCAAATTCAATATATAAATTCTTAGACCTTTCTCCTGTAACAATTTTTAAACTATCCTCCTCTATGAGGGGAGATACGGGATTATGATCTAATAAGATTTTTTTTAGAGTAAGATTTTTGATATTTAATTTATAATATTTTTTAGGTTGAAGTTCTATTAAAGTTTGTCCTTTTAAAGTTCCTTGCGAAAGATTTAAAAATAGTTCAGCCTTTAAATAGGGATAATACTTTAAAGAATAGGAATGGGAACCTTTTATAAAAAATAAAGAGAAAATTAGAAATATAAAAGAATTTAGGAAAAACTTTTTCATGGGAAAACTGAAGAATGTAATTTTAAGAAATATAACATATTTTTAAAAAATTGTATACCTCCATGTATTCTCTAATTCTATTTTTTACAGACTTTTCAAGTGCCCAACTTATACTTCTTTTCTCTTTTTTATGATCGCTGGAGAAACAAATTTATAATTGAAAAGTATCCTCCCAAGGATTACAGTCCATAGGTTGAGATTTTTTTAAGCCTTTGATATACTTTAAAGATTTAGATGACTCTTTTTTTAGAAACCACTCCTCCTCTTTATAGTACTATTCCCTTTATAGGAATATTATTATCTATAGCTTTTTTTCCCCTTTTGGCTCCTAAATTTTGGCATAAAAATTTTGGCAAAATATCTTTATTTTGGGCTTTATTAACGGCAATTTTTTTAATATTTTATTACAAATTCTTAGGAATTTATTTAATTCTTTATGTTATTTTTACAGAATATCTTTCTTTTATTATTCTATTAGGTTCCCTGTATGTAGTAGCAGGAGGGATTCTGTTAAAGGCAAACTTAGTTGGAACTCCTTTAATTAATACTTTGTTTCTTTTATTAGGAACCTTTTTAGCATCTTTTATGGGAACCACCGGAGCTTCTATGCTTATCATACGCCCTTTCTTAAGAGTTAATAGTTTCAGAAAGGAAAGAACCTTTATGGTAGTTTTTTTTATTTTTTTAATCTCTAACATAGGAGGTTCTTTAACACCCTTAGGAGATCCTCCTCTTTTTTTAGGATTTTTAAAGGGAGTTCCCTTCTTTTGGACCCTTAACCTTTTTTTTCCTATGTGCTTAGTTGTAAGTTTACTACTAATTTTTTATTTCTTTTTAGATCTTTATTTTTATAAAAAAGAATCTCCTTTTAAATCTAAAGTAACTCAAGTAAAGTTAGAGGGTAAGCCTAACTTTTTATTTTTAATTGCTATTATCTTAACCATTTTACTTACTGGATTGATAAATTTAGGAGAAATTCCTTTAGGAAAGATGCCTCTATCTCTTCAAGCTTTATTAAGAGATTTTTTACTTTTACTCATAGGTTTTATGTCTTACTTTTTGACACCTAATAAAATAAGGGAAGAAAATGAATTTTCTTGGTTTCCTATAAAGGAGGTAGCTATAATTTTTTTAGGTATTTTTATAACTATGATACCTTGTCAAAAAATTTTACAAGCTGGAGAAAAAGGACCTTTAGCTTTTGCTATTTTACACTTAAATAATCCCATGTATTATTTTTGGTTCACTGGAATTCTTTCGGCTTTTTTAGATAATGCGCCAACCTATTTAGTGTTCTTAAATTTAGCTTTGGGAAAATTTTATCCCTCTTTACCTGAAAAGGAAGCTATTTTATTATTAATTCAAAATTATCCTAAGTATTTATTAGGTATTTCTATGGGAGCAGTGTTTTTTGGAGCTCTTACCTATATTGGCAATGCACCTAACTTTATGGTTCGCTCTATTGCAGAAGAATTAGGAACCCCTATGCCAAGTTTTTTAGGTTATTTAATAAAATTTTCTATACCTATTTTAGTGCCTATCTTTATCTTAGTAGGTATTATTTTTTTGAAATAACCTTTAAAAGAGGGTAAACCATGGTTATAGAAAAAATCCTTTACCCTACTAAGTTTAGAGAATTTTCCTTAAATTGTTTGGAAGAACTTTTAGTATTAAAAAAAGTTGGTCTAAAAGAAATTATACTGTGTTACATAATTCCAAGAGAAGAGATAGGTTTTGTTCCTTTTGGAGGCTTCTTAAAAGAAGAAGAAGAAAAACAAAGAGAAAAGGCTCTTCTTAATTTTGAGAATTGGCAAAGAATTCTTTCAGAAAGGGATATAAAAAGTAAAATAGTTATAAAAGTAGGCAATCCTGTAGTTGAAATTATTCGTATTGCTGAAGAAGAAAAGGCAAATTTAATAGTAGTAGGAAGAAAAAAAAGAACCAGATTAAGCTTAGGCTCTAATACCTTAGAGATTATTAAAAAAAGTTCTATACCCATTTTAGTTTATAAGTATGCAGTTCAATTTAAATGGCAAGAAGAAATTTTGACTAAGGTTAATAGAGATATATTTAATCATCCACTTTTAGCCTTAGATTGGGCAGAAAGTTCTCTTAGGGCTTTAGAATTTTTAAAAAATCTAAAATCTATTATAGAAAAATTAAGTCTCTGTTATGTTATAGATGAAAATAAGATAAAAACTTGGAAAAAAGAGGAAATCAAAAACTATGAAGAAAAACTCTTAGAAAAATTTAATTCCTTAAAAAATGAATTAGCTCCCCAACTCGGAGAAATTAGATATTTCTTAGGATTGGGTAAACCTGCTGAGGAAATTCTTAATATAGCCCGTCAAATAAATGCTACCTCCTTAATAGTTGGGAAAAGTAATAAATCAGAAATAGAAAAGATTTTCTTAGGAAGCACCTCTCAGGAAATTGTTCTTACTTCAGAACTTCCAGTTTTAGTAATTATTTAATATTTAAAATTTTTAGTTTTTTTCCTCTTGTCATTTCTAAAAAATTTATTATAAAAACAAAAAATCCTATTTAGACAGGAGGGTACATGATTAAAATTCCTGATGATAGAATGTTTTCTGAAAATCATCTATGGGTTAAAAAAGACAAGAAAAAAATAGTAAAAATTGGGATTACCGATTATTTTCATTTAAAGAATTTAGAAATCATTGATATTGATTTGCCTGAAGAGGAAGAAGAATTTGAAAAGGACGAAATATTTGGTAGTATAGAAACAATAGAGGAAGTTTTTGATTTAGTAATGCCTATTTCCGGGAAGGTTATAGCGGTAAATGAAAAAGTTTTAGAAAATACAGATGTTTTAAATGAAGATCCCTATGATGAAGGATGGCTTCTTAAAGTTCAAATATCTAATCCCTCTGAATTAGAAGATCTTTTACCTCCTGAGGATTACGAAGCTAAATACTTTGAAGAAATAGAGGAAATTCTTCCTGAAAAATTAATGGAAGAAGAGGAATAAAACTATGATAGCCTTAATTTTCCCTGGACAGGGTTCCCAATATCTGGGAATGGGCAAGGAGTTTTACGAAAATTTTAAAGAAGTTAAGGAACTCTTTGAAAGAGCTGAGGCTTTAACAGAAATTCCTATAACTAAATTATGTTTTGAGGGTCCCTTAGAAGAATTAACCCAAACTCAAAATCTTCAAGTTTGCTTAACTGTAGTCAATATAGCCTGTTACTTAGTCTTAAAAAAAATTTTAGAAAAAAAGGGAATTGTTCCCCTTTTCACTTCAGGACATAGCTTAGGTGAATACAGTAGCCTCTTTTCAGCTGAAATTTTATCTTTAGAAGATACCCTTAAGGCTGTAAAAGAAAGAGGAAGACTTATGGAAAAGGCAGGAGAAAAAAGTCATTCCTCTATGTATGCTATTATAGGGTTACCTTTAGAAGAACTAAAAAAAATTATAGAAGAATCTCAAGGCTTAGTAGTTATTTCTAATTATAATTCTCCTAAGCAATGGGTTATAAGTGGAGAAAATGAAGCTTTAGAGGAAGTGGTTAAAAAGGTTAAGGAAAAGAGGGTTAAAGCAGTGAAACTTAAGGTAAGTGCTGGTTTTCATAGTCCTCTTATGGAATTTGCAGAAAAAGAATTTTCCCCTTTTTTAGATAGTCTTTCTTGGAGAGAGGCTAAAATTCCTTGGGTAAGTAATGTTACAGGTCAAGCAGAAATCTTTCCAGAAAAAATAAAAACTCTAATGAAAAAACAAATAACTTCAGCTGTTCGTTGGATAGAGGTGGTTAATTTTATGTTTGAAAAGGGAGCTTCTATTTTTATAGAGGTTGGTCCGAAAAAAGTTCTCTCAGGATTAGTTTCTCAAATTTTAGAGGGAAAAGATTTTAAATGCTATAATGTGGAAAATTTAGAAACCTTAAAAATTTTAGAATCGGTCCTTTAGAAGATGAAATTAGTTATTCAAAGAGTTAGTGAAGCTAAAGTTTTAATCGATGGACAATCCTTTTCTCAGATTGGAAAGGGACTGTTAGTGTTGGCTTGTGTAGAAAAAGAAGATAACGAAAGGGTCTTAGATTGGGTAGCTGAAAAATTAATAAATTTAAGAATTTTTCCCGATGGGGAAGGAAAATTCAATTTAAGTCTTAAAGAAATAGGAGGAGAAATCCTTTTAATTTCTAACTTTACAGTGTGCGGTTTTTTAAAAAAGGGAAGTAGACCAAGTTTTCACTTAGCAGAAGTTCCCGAAAAAGCACAACTTTTACTTAAATCTTTAAAAGAAAAAATAGAAAACAGAGGTATTTCTGTAAAAGAAGGCGTTTTTGGAGCTTACATGAAAATTTCTTTAATCAATGATGGTCCGGTAACTTTATTTTTAGAATATCCTCTCAAAAAGTAAAAACTTATCTAAACTTTATAAATTTTTTAATTTGTTCTTTCCTTAAAATTAAGTTATAATTTTTTAAAATGAAAACCAATTTTATAAAAGGGGTTAAAAATTATGAGTAAGGAAGAGTTAGTCCAAACTTTAAAAGAAGAACCCTCTAAAATAGATCTTTTAATATATGAAGCTATTTTTAGCGATAAAAGAGAAGTCCTTCTTCCCAATCTTAAAGAAGCTTTAAAAATTTTAGGTTTTAGTGGAAAGTCTATCTATCCTCTTTATAGGGAATTTTCTAAAAAATTTTTAGGTTTTTCTGTTCCAGCTTTTAACATAAGAGGAATGACCTATGATTTAGCCAGAAGGGTTTTTAAAGTGGCTAAAAGATTAAAAGTAGGGGCTTTAATTTTTGAAATTGCTAAATCTGAAATGAAGTATACTCGCCAGCCTCCCTTAGAGTATGCTACGGTAGTTTTAGCAGCTGGATTTAGAGAAAATTTTGACGGACCTATTTTCATTCAGGGAGATCATTTTCAACTAAACCGAAAAGCCTTTTTTACAGACCCTTTTAAGGAAAGAAAGGCTTTAAGAAAACTTATTAGAGAAGCTATAGCCTCAGACTTTTACAACATAGATATTGATGCTTCAACCTTAGTTGAGTTAGAAAAAAAAGACCTTATGGAACAACAAAAGTACAATTACGAAGTCACCGCTGAAATGACAAGCTTTATAAGATCTATAGAACCAGAAAATATTACAATCAACCTGGGAGGAGAAATAGGAGAGATAGGAGGGAAAAATAGTACTCCCGAGGAACTTAGAGCTTTTATGAAGGGATTTGAACAATGTTTTCAAGATTCTATAGGAATTTCTAAAATAAGTGTGCAAACAGGAACTACCCATGGTGGAATGGTTTTACCTGATGGAAGAATAGCAGAAATTTCCTTAGATTTTACTATTTTAAAGGTTCTTTCCAGAATAGCCAGAGAAGAATTTGGTTTAGCTGGAGCAGTTCAACATGGAGCTTCAACCCTTCCTGAAAACTACTTCTATCTCTTTCCAGAATCAGAATGTGTGGAAGTTCACTTAGCCACAGGTTTTCAAAACTTTATTTACGATCATCCCGCCTTGCCTCAAGAGTTTAAAGAAAAAATTTATTCCTATTTAAAAACCAATTTCAAAAACGAATGGAAAGAAGGAGACACTGAAGCTCAATTTCTATATAAAATTAGAAAAAAAGGGTTTGGGAGTTTTAAAAAGGAATGGTGGGACCTTTCTCCTCAAATTAAAGAAACTATTTTAGAAGATTTGGAAATTTACTTAGAAAAACTCTTCACAGCACTCAATGTAGTTAATACCTTAGAGGCAGTTAAAAATTTTTGTCTATAGAAAATTAATAAGTAAACTTATAATTATTTGTTAATTTTAACACTTAATCTTGTCCTTTTTTAAAAAGTATATTAATTTTTATATATGAAGTTTTTAGCTAAACTTTTAGAGAGTTTATCTGGTAAAAAAGATAAAAATAATTTTAAAAATCTTTTAAAACTCAAATATGTCCACTTTCAGCAAATTTTAAACGAAAATAATCAAATTCTTAAAATCATAGCAGAACTGGAAGACAAAAAAGCCACAGGTAAACCTTTTGATAGAAGCTATTTAATGGAAAAATTAAATCAAATTTTTAATAGGTTAGAGAAACTTATTTTCCATCTTAATGAGCTCTCCCAAAAAAGATATTTAAAACTTAATTCTATTTATCAAGAAATTAAAAACCAACTTGAGAATTATCTTTATCCTAAGTTAGAAATTTCTCTAACAGAATTAACCTATCCTCTTGATTTGGTAACCCGGAAAAATATTAATTGTTCTGGAAGAAAGATGGCTAATTTAGGAGAACTTAAGAATGTCCTTCAACTGAAAACTCCTGAAGGTTTCGTTATAACCTCCTATGCCTTTTTATCCTTTCTTAAATACAATCAACTTGAAGAAAAAATCACCCAATTTATTTCTCAACTTTATAGAATAGACACTCTAAAGGAATTAGAAACCTTAAGTCAAAAACTTCAACAATTAATCTTGGAAGCTAAAATTCCTGAGGATTTAGAAAGAGAAATTCTTAAAGCTTACGAAACTCTGATTCAAAAGGTAGGTTATAAATGTAAGTTAGCCATAAGAAGTAGTGCTATTTTAGAAGATACAGAATTTACTTTTGGAGGTCAATTTAGTTCCTTTTTAAATGTTTCTGAAGAAGAAATTTTAGAAAAGTATAAAAAAGTATTGGCCAGCTTGTTTAATCCTCAAGCCCTTTTTGCTTATAAAACTAAGGGTCTTCCTCAGCACTCTTTGGCTATGGCTGTAGGTGTATTATCCATGGTTAAGGCTAAAGCAAGTGGCGTTATCTACACCCTTGACCCTAATGATCCTACCTCAGATTATATGTTAATTTCTGCAGTAAAGGGATTAGGAAGTGACTTGGTCTCAGGTCTTGTATGTTCAGAAAATTACTTAGTTAAAAAGGATTCTTTAAAAATTTTAAAAATGAAAACCGAAAACCTTACAAAATCTATCCTTTCAGAGAAAGAAATTTTAGAATTAGCTCAAAAAGCTCTTCTTATCGAAAAACATTATCAAAGTCCCAGAGATATTGAGTGGAGTATCGATGAAAATGGAGAGATAGTTTTTTTACAAACCAGACTTTTAAAAATGAGACAGGACTTAGAATGGGAAAAACTTTTAGCTTATAGGGTTGAAGGATATAAAATTCTACTTGAAGAAGGAACTATAGCCTCTAAAGGTATAGGGTATGGAAGGGTTTTTATCTTAAATGAGAATAAAAGTCTTTCAGAATTTCAAAAAGGGGATATTTTAGTTTCTCGTCACACCAGACCTCAATATGCTGTAATTATGGATAAAGCCTCTGCAGCGGTGACTGATATAGGAAGTGCTACAGGACACATGGCTTCTATTGCCAGAGAGTATCAAGTTCCAATGATAGTAAATACTAAATTAGCTACAAAAATTTTAAAAGATGGACAAGAAATAACAGTTGATGCTATAAATGGTATAATTTATGAAGGAAAAGTAGTTGAACTTTTAGAAAAATATTATAAATTGAAAGAAACAGTTTTTAAAAAGACCAGCCTTTACCAAACTTTAAATGAAATTTTAAAGTATATTACTCCTTTAAATATAACTCTCCCCTCTCATTCTGACTTCAAGTTAGAAAATTGTAAAACTGTTCACGACATTACTCGTTTTGCTCACGAAATGGCTATGAACGAACTGTTTAATTTGGGAAAGGAATATAATACTCAAGACCTTGAACCTGCTATTTTTAAAGATAAAATTCCCTTGGAAATTTTAGTATTAGATATAGAGGGAGGACTTAAAGAGCATAATAAAAAAATTATCCTTTTAGAGGATATTCAATCTAATCCTTTTTTATCTATTTTAAAAGGAATGCTAACCATTAAATGGCCTGAAGCTCCTCCTGTGGACTTGGAAGGTTTTTTAGGATTAATATTTACTACTGCCTTAACTCCAGAAAAAGAACTTTTGGAAGCAGGAAAGAGAAGTTTTTGTATTATCGCTAAGAATTATGTAAATTTTAATATTCGTATGGGCTATCATTTCTCTACTATAGAGGCTTATATCGGAGAAGATATTAATGATAATTACATAAAATTTTTCTTCAAGGGAGGAGGAGCAGACACCTCAAGAAGACAAAGAAGGCTTCTACTTCTTGAACAAATACTTAAAAGACTTGGATTTTGTGTAAAATTAGAAGAAGATGTACTTGAAGCTAGGTTAACTAAATATGAAGAGGAACATATCCTTAAAATTTTAGAAAATTTAGGTAAACTTGTGGTTTATACCAAACAGCTTGATGTAGCCCTTTATAACGACAGTATTACCCAAAAGTATATTGACGAATTTATTCAAAGCCATCTATCTGAAATATAAAATTAGATGCTCCTTTTTTATCGAAGAGGTGGTTTAGGAGACACTCTTCTTACTTTTCCTACGCTTGAAATTCTTAAAAAGAGGGGAAATTACATAGTAGCTATAGGGAATACTGAGTATTTCAAAATAGCTAAAGAAATAGGTTGGGTAGATGAAATTTATTCAGAACTTTATTCCTTTCTTTTTAGTAGAAATTTTAAACAAAAAATTATTTTCTCCTTTAAAGAGGGTTATCCTCCCTTTCCTTCTGAGAGACAATGGATGGTGGAATACTATTTGGAGATTTTAAAATTAAAGGGAGAATCCTTCTCTTTAGAACTTCCTTTACAAGGATTAAAAGAAAGTATTTTACAAGATAAAATCGTCCTTCATCCTTCAAGTGGTTCTCCTAAGAAAAATCCTCCTTTGGAACTATTTCTAAAAATTGAAGAATTTTTAAAGGACCTTGGATTAGAAACGATTTATTTAGTAGGAGAGGCAGATGGTTGGCTTAAAAAAACAGTAAAAAACTATTGGGAATCTTTAGATCCCTTGGAAATAGCCTATCATCTTAAAAAAGCTAAAGCTTTTATCGGATTAGATAGTGGAATCTCTCACCTATCTTGTTACTTAGGCCTTCCTTCTTTCATTTTTTTTGGACCTACAGATCCTATAGTTTGGAAACCTATAGGTAGGAACTATCAAATTATAACTTTAAATTTTTTCTGTAGTCCCTGTTTTCCTAAGATATGTTTAGAAAAACCCTGTTTAGATTCTGAAGCTTTGTTTAAGGCTTTTTTAAAAAAGTGGGGGGATTTAGATCCCCCCAAAAAATCTTTACCACCAAGAAATAGTTTTATCTGCTTCCCAAATTAGATCTATCAGTCTATCGTAATCATTATCACTTTGAGCTAAAAATAAGTCAAATTCAATTATTTCATCTCCTTTTTCTTTAAGAAGTTCTATAATTTTTTTAACTTCAGAACTTTCTTTAACAGCTTTATGTCTGTAAACGCAAAGAATTTTCATAAGAAACCTCCTTTTTCTTTATTTAAGCACACTGGTCTGGAATTTGAACGGTTTGAGGTGGAAGTCCGTATCCCACTACAAAGTCAGATTCCCTAATTCTTTCTACCACCTCTTCTAAGGTTGCTTCAACAAGTCCCCATTCCTCTAAATTAAAATTCTTAGCTTCTTCATCCATCGTTTCAGTAACAGCATAAACTTCTCCTTCTAAGTCGCGAATCCAATATAAGTTATCCTCTAAATAGGAAGTTTTAGTAGGCATTTTCTGATAAAAAATATAGGTATAGGTATACATATTCTCTACACTTAGCCCTAAAGCAGAACGTATTCCATCTGAAATATAAATTTTATTTCCAATAAGAAAACAAATCTTATAACTCATCTTACGGCCTCCTTTTTAAAATTTATAGAACTAAATATTTTCCGCATTCTTCAATAATTTCTCCATGAAAAGCTTGAGTTCTTAATTGCTTAGAAGTTAAATTCGCAGGATTGTCATGTTCGGGATCATGTCCTTCACAAATATAGGTTGCCAAACAAATAGCTAAATCCTCTTCCGGAACCATTTCTTTTAGCTTTATAAAGTCAGAATGTAAAGTTAGATGAACAGCTTTATAGGTAAGAAAGATTTTTACTTTTTTGCCCTTTCTGTAGGCTGCTTCTACTATATTTAATAACTGTTTCATATGCACCGGAGTGGTAACAAAAATACCAAGTTTATCAGGGTCCTTAGCCATACCTAAACCTCCTCTATAAATCCAATTTTTATTTTTTCTTAATAAAGTATTTATTGTAACCAGCTTCTTCTATTATAGCCAAAAGCTCATGTCCTTCCTTTTTACACCACTCAGTAACTTCATTTTTAGTTCCAGGGTCTGTTCCCCATACTTCTAAAATCTGTCCAGATTTTAAATCTTTAATAGCCTTTTTGATTTTTAACATAGGCATAGGACAAGATAAACCTTTACAATCCAAAAGTTGATCTGCTTTAATTTCCGCCATCTTTACCCTCCTTTTAGTGTTTTATAGTGTTCTATTTAAATTCCTATAACAAATTTCTCACTCTTTTCATTCCAATCCACCAAAAGATACCATATTAATATAATTAAGGCAATAATAATAAAACTTATTCCATATCCGAAATAATGAGGCAAAAAGACTGCTTTTCCGAGATAACCCTTATCCCACACTTCCCAAACATTATCTAAATAGTGTCTAAAAATAGCATTACTAATAGAGAAGAAAATAACCACTATCCAAAGTTTAAGTTGTCCCTCCGCAACTCTCCAAAGAGCCCCTGAACCACAACCACCTGCCACTACCATGGCAGCTCCAAAAATAATTCCACCTAAGAAAGCAGCCAGTCCAAAGGTAGGAGTTACATATAACATCTCTTCTTTAATTTCAGCCATTTTTAAAATGGTAACCCCTAAGGTAAGTAAAATAAGACTTAAGGCTACTCCACGGGCCATACGAGCATCCCCAGAAAGAAAAGGCTCTCTAAAACTATTTACTATACAAAGTCTACTTCTATGTATAGCATATCCAATGCCTGCTGTAAGAATAAAACATCCTCCTAAAACTGCTCCATCTTCATGCTCACTCCTAAAATATCCATAGGTTCCTAAAATCAAAATAATTATACCTATAATCCCTAAAATGGGATTTAATTTTCCAAAACTTATTTCCCTTCCCCCAGAGGAAGAAAGATGTTCAATTTCCCAAAGAAGATATTTAACTCCTATAAAAACTCCTATAAATAAACCTATCATCATGATAATTCCACTTCCTGAGAGATTTCCTAAGGACATATACCAAGCACCAATATTACATCCTTGGGCAAGTCCTGCTCCTATACCCATCAAAATCCCAGCAATAATTCCTTTAATAATCTCTAAAAGTGGAGGAATTCTCAATCCAAATTCAAAAGCTAAAGTCGCTGAAATAAAAGCTCCCAAGACCAAACCTAAGTTCAAAACCGAAGATGAAAACCAAATAGGATGGGGAGGTCTATCTTCTATAACCCCTATAGCATACCAAAACCACTCTCCCCAATTTCTTATGCCTCCTACAATTCCCCAAGGTCTATACCAAGCCTCCAAAAGAACTGCTAAAAAAGCAATAATAATTCCACCTACTACAGGACTCCAATTAGACTTCATAGCTTGTTGATAAAAATCTTTCAAAGTTTCGAAAAAAGTACTCATTCTACACCCCCCTTAAAATTTAAAAAAATTTTTTTATTAATTAAAAAACTTCTTTTATTTTGTCAAGCCCAAAATTGGTTTGTTTATCTTAATTTTTAAAAAAGTTAAAAAATTTCCCATAAAATTTTATAATTTTTTCTTTTTCTTCATTTTTTAAGGTATTTAACCACTCTTCAGTTTTTCCTTGAAACTTAATCTTTCCTTCCTTAATTTCTACTATCCATGGGCTCAAAAAAATACTAAAAGGATTAGTTTCTAAAATAACCACGGTTATCTCCCTTTTTAGAAAACCTTCTAACCATTTTATAAAATCTTCTATATCTCTCAGATGTAGTCCTTGTAAAGGAAAGGAAAGAAAGAGATAATCTATTTGGTCTTTTTTAGACAATTTTCTAACTATAGAAAGCCTTGAAAACTCTCCCCCTGAAAGACTTTCTATTTCCTGCCCCAATTTTAAATAAGATAAACCCAGGTCCTTCATTAATTCTAACTTCTTCTTAACCTTAAAAAGGGATTTAAAAATTTCTAAAGCCTCCTTCACAGAAAACTCAAAAAGTTCAGCTATTTTGAACCCTTTATATTCTAAATTTAAAACCTCAGAAATTAATCTTTTTCCCAAACACTCCTCACAAACTACTTTTAAATAGAAATTTTCTTCCTCCCAAATTTTCTTTCCCTTTCCCTTACAATTTGGACAGATCCCTTCCTTAGTAAAGAAACTAAAATGAGACTTAGTTAACCCTTTTATTTTAGCAGAAGGGAGTTGAATGAAAATCTCTCTTAAATCTTGCCATATTCCTGTATAGGTTATCACCAAATCTCCCCTTCCTTTAGAAGTTAGTTCCTCCTCAACTTCTATCAAATTTGCCCCTTCCTTTTTAAGGATTTCTATTAAATTTTTAAACACCTTAGTTTTACCACTTCCTGTTTTTCCATAAATTAAATTAATTCCCCCTCTTATTAACTCTAATTCTTGTTCTTCCCATTTAAGAGAAACCTTATCCCATCTATCAGATTTTAAAAAAACCTCTATTTTTCTTTCCCCTTTCAAATAACTACCGGTAAGAGTTGAGGGTTCTTTTAAAAAATCTAAAAAATTACCTGTTTTAATTAAATACCCCCCTTTATCTCCTCCCTCTGGGCCAAGTTCAATTATGAAATCTGCTTGAGAAATAAAAAGTGGATCATGTTCCACTAAGAGGACTGAATTCTTTTTAGCTATTATTTTTCGAATAAATTTTATAACCCTTTCTCTTCTCTTTAAGTCTAAACCTAAGGAAGGTTCATCTAAAATATATAGGCAATGATTTAAATCTAAGCTAAAAATAAGAAGAAGTTCTAAGAGTTTTCTTTCTCCCACAGAAAGTTCAAAAACAGGTTGAAAAACTTTCAAATTTTCTAAACCCAGTTCCCAAACCACTTGAAATTTTTCTAAAATTTTCTCTTTTAAAGTTTTTTCCAAGGGAATTTCCTTCAAAAAATCATTAAATTCCTTTAGAGTGAAAGTTAAAATTTTTTCAAGTTTTAACTCCCAAAGTTTACTTTCAAGAACTAAAGGATGTAGTTTTAGTCCCCTACAGGAAGAACAAGCTATCTTTTCTTTATAACCTAATCCTTTACAATTTGGACAGTTAAGCCAGTAAGTAATAAGTTCGGCTCCGCAATAGCTACAATTCGACTTAAAATTAAAAAAGTAAGAATCTCCATTTAAAACTTTTAAAACCACCTTTCCTTTATTTAAGTAAATACTTTGTCTTACATCTTCTAAAAGTCTTTCATAGCCTTTTTCCTCTTTAACTAAACGGTCTAAAAGAAGATAGACTTCCTCCAATTTAGAGGGGATGGGGTCTTCTGACAGATCAACTTCTTTATCGTTTATAATAAACTTAGTCCATCCTTGAGAAACCAAATACTCTAAGCCTTTAGAGGAAGAAAGGCTAAGAGGTAAAAGAAAGTAAAATTTGCTTCCTTCTTTTAAGTTGCTATACCAATTAAAAAGTTGATTTAAGGAGGAGATCTTAGAAAATTTGCCACACCGAGAACATTTAAATTCTCCTTCCTCAGCAAAAAAGAAAGCTAAAAAGGAGTCCAAGAGTAAAAATTCTCCCACAGTTTTGTAGGGAAACCAATTTTTAACTCCTTGGGAAAGAGCTACTACCGGTGGAAAAGGAGAAACTACTTGAACTTTACTATCAAAGATTTCTAAGTTAGTTCCCTTTTCATAATAAAGCACCTGAAAGAGTCTTTTTTTTCCTTCCTCTGCCAGAGTATCAAAAGCTAAGGAACTTTTTCCAGCTCCAGAAGGACCAGTAATTAAAACTAATTTATAGAGAGGAATCTTTAGGTCAAAATCTTTAAGATTATGGGTTCTTAATCTCCTTAATTCTAAAAATTCCAATTTTACCTATTTCTGAGTTTTTTTAACCAGTTTAAAAATTCTTCGTAAGTCAGCGTATTTAAAAGATCCTTTTTTTCACACCAAGCTCTTCTAGCTACTGCAACTCCCAGAGGAAGATATTCCATTTGATCTATAAAGTGGGCATCCGTTCCTATTAGGAGGGGGATTCCCTGTTCTTTGGCTGCTCTCGTATTAATATCGTTTAAATCTAATCTTTTATAATAGGCATTAATTTCTAAAGCCTTACTATATTGAGAAGCTACCTCTAAAACCTCTTGTAAATTTAAAGCATAGGGTTCCCTTTCTCCTATTACTCTACCTGTAGGGTGAGAGAGGGCATGAACTAAAGGATGTTTTAAGGCAGAAATAATCCGATAGGTAATCTGTTTTTCATCCTGTTGAAACCCGGTGTGAATGGCAGCAATTACCAAATCTATTTCCTTTAAAACTTCATCAGGATAATCTAAGGTTCCATCAGAAAGGATATCAACTTCTGTTCCAAAAATAAGTTTTACTTTAGAAGAACGTTTATTTAATTCTTCTATTTGCCTTTTCTTTTTAAAAAGTTCCTCTATAGGAACTCCTCCTGCTACTTTTAACCCTTGAGAATGGTCACAAACTGCTACCCAAGAAAGACCCATCTTTTCTGCTTTAAGCAGAATTTCCTCTAAACTTGCAGTTCCATCACTATATTTAGAGTGGACATGTCCATCTCCTTTGATATCTTCATAACTCACTAATTCAGGAAGTTTTCCCTGTAAAGCAGCCTCTATCTCTCCCCAATCTTCCCTTATTTCTGGTGGAATAAAGGGAAGCCCTATGGAGGCATACACTTCTTCTTCAGTTTTTCCAGCTATCTTAGTTTCTCCTCTAAAAACTCCGTACTCATTAATTTTTAATCCCCTTTCTAAAGCTAATTCTCTAACTCTTATATTATGAGCCTTTGACCCGGTAAAATAAGCTAAGGCAGCTCCCCAAGAATCTGACTCAACCACTCTTACATCCATTTGAATACCCGTTTTCAATCTCACACTGGTTTTTGTCTCTCCAAGGGCTATAACCTCTTCAACCCAAGGAAGTTCGGTAATTTTTTTCATTACCTCTTCAGGATTTGAAGAGGTTATCAAAAGGTCTATATCCTTTACGGTTTCCTTTCTTCTTCTTATACTTCCTGCTACAGCAATTTTTTCTACTACTCCTTCCTTTTTAAGCACTCTTATTATCTCTTCTGCTAAAGGTAAAACCTCTCCCAAGGGTCTTCTGCCTAATTTCTCTTTAAAAAGTTTTATACCCTTAATAATATTTTCCTCAGTTTTCCATCCAAATCCAGGAAGTTTAGCTACTTTGTGTTCCAGACAAGCTTTCTCAAGTTCCTCTAAAGAAGTAATTCCCAGTTTTTCATAAAGAACTTTAACTTTTTTAGGTCCTAAGCTGGGAATCTCCAAAAAGGTAAGTAACACTGGAGGTATTTCTTTTTTAAGTTCTTCGTAAAGAGATAAAGTTCCTGTTTTAAGAATTTCTTGAATTTTTCCTGCCAAGTCTTTACCTATGCCTGGTAATTTTTCTATTTGTCCCTTTTTAGCTAATTCTTCAATATCCTTGGTTAGGGCTTCTATGGTTTGGGCAGCCTTTTGATAGGCTCTAATCCTGTAAGGATTTTCTCCCTTAATTTCTAACAAAGAAGCTACTTTGTAAAAAACTTCTGCTACTTCTTTGTTTTTCATCTAACCATCGCCTTCCTTTCCCATCCTGGAAGAAGATGGAGTTCTAAAATCTGTTCTACCTTAACTTCAGAAGGTGCTCCAGTAAGTAAACATTGAGCTTTTTGAGTTTTAGGAAAGGCAATTACTTCACGAATACTTTTCTTTCCAAGCATAAGCATAATTAAGCGGTCAAGTCCCAAGGCAATTCCTCCATGAGGTGGAGCTCCATACTCTAAGGCTGTAAGTAAAAATCCAAATTTTTCCTCAGCTTCCAAAGGAGAAATATTAAGAAGTTTAAAAATCCTTTCTTGAAGTTCTCTTTTATGTATACGGATACTTCCTCCTCCAATTTCTACCCCATTTAAAACTATATCATAAGCTCTGGACCGCACTTTTAAAGGTTCCCTTTCCAAAAGCTCTAAATCTTCTTCCTTAGGATGGGTAAAGGGATGATGGACCGAGACTAACCGTTCCTCCTTTTCATCCCATTCTAAAAGTGGAAAATCTACGATCCATAAAAAACTGAAGGTATTTTCTGAAATAAGGTTTAATCTCTGAGCTAAGTGTTTTCTAAGTTCAGAAAGAACGAAATTGGCTACCTCCTCTTTATCAGCTATAAAAAATAAAGTAGCACTTTCTTCGTTTAAATCAAAAACCTCCTCTAACTTTTCTAATAAAGAGGGCTCAAAAAATTTAACAATAGGAGAGCTCCACCTTTCTTGGAAGGAAGAAGCTCCCTTTTGGTATCTTATCCAAGCTAATCCCTTAGCTCCTAATTCTTGAGAAATTTGAGTTAACTCTTCAAGTTCTCTACGCGAAAAGATGGAAGAAACTTTCATTCCCTTTACTACTCCTCCTTGTTTTAAAGCGTTTCTAAAAACTTGAAAGGAGGTATTTTCAGCTAAAGAAGAAATTTCCCTTAATTTTAAATCAAATCTTATATCAGGTCTGTCCGTTCCATAATCCCTTAAAGCTTCTTGATAAGAAATTTTAGAAAAGGGAGTACTTAGAGTTTTTCCCAAAATTTTTTCAAATAAATAGGACAAAAGTTCTTCTACCACCTCCATGATATCTTTTTCTTCTATAAAAGACATCTCTAAATCAAGTTGGGTAAATTCAGGTTGACGATCAGCTCTTAGGTCTTCATCCCGAAAACATCTTACAATTTGATAATACCTATCAACTCCACCTACCATAAGAATTTGTTTAAAAAGCTGAGGTGATTGAGGAAGGGCATAAAATCTTCCAGGATAAAGTCTACTTGGAACTAAATAGTCTCTTGCCCCTTCAGGGGTACTCTTAGTTAAAAAGGGGGTCTCTATCTCAAGAAATCCTCTCTTATCTAAAAATTCTCTAATAGTTTGATTAATCTTATGCCTAAAAATAAAGGGCTTAAGTCCTCCAAGAGACCTCATTTCTAAATATCTATATTTAAGTCTTAAGGCTTCTGAGACTTCTGAAATATCCTCATCTAAACTAAAAGGTGGAATCTTAGAAGTATTTAAGATTTCCACCTCTTCAGCTACTAACTCAATTTCACCTGTAGAAATTTTGGGATTTTCCATACCCAAAGGTCTTCTCCTTATCTTACCTTTTACACTAATCACATATTCTATTTTGATTTCATCAGCTATCTCATGAACCTTAGGATCTATACCCTCCTCAAAAACTACTTGTAAAAGATCACTTCTATCTCTTAAATCTATAAAAATAACCCCTCCATGGTCCCTTCTTCTCAGAACCCAACCAGAAACAGTAACCTCTTTTCCTATAAAGGATTTATTAAGTTCACCAATATAAACGGTTCTTTTAAGCCTCATCTTTTAAAAAACCTCCTTTTTACTTTTTAGAAACCTTTGAAAATTTCGTTCTAATTTAAACTTCCTAAGCCTCTCTCTTTGCTATCTCCTATCTCCCCCTATTTAACCCCTACATCCACTCATCTCAAACTCCTTAATCCCTTTCCTTATATGCCCATACCTCATAAACCAGTTTTTAACTAAAGGCGGACCTATTTTCCCTTGCTTCTTTTTCGCTTCTTCACCAAGCCCTAAACCCTTGAGAAACCTCTTTGTTTTTTTTTGTAATTTTATCTTAAAATCTTCTTTAAACCATTGAATTTTGTAAAGTTCTTATTAAATAGGAAATTTGCTTTCTAAGTTAAAAAACTTTACCGTATTATAAAAAGTTTTTTCAACTACCTCCTCTAAGGAAGCACTTTTTAGTTGAGCTATTTTTTCAACGATATAAATCAAAAAGGAAGGTTCATTTCTTCGTCCTCTTACTGGATGGGGTGCCAAAAAAGGGCAATCGGTTTCCACTAAAAGCCTATCTAAAGGTAAATATTTCACAGCCTCTCTTAATTCTAAGGCCTTATCAAAGGTTATTACTCCTGGAATAGAAATTAGACCTCCTAAATCGCAAATCCTCTTAGCCATGGTTTTATTAAAAGTATAACAGTGAAACAAAAATTTTAAATCAGAATAGTTTTTCAAAAAGTCTAAGACCGAGCTCCAAAAATTTTCATCTCCTCTTAAGTGAAGAACCACAGGTTTATGATGTTTTTTAGCTAAGCTTAATTGATGTTCAAAGTGCTTAAGTTGTACCTCTTTGGGAGAATATTCCTTTACCCAATCCAGTCCAATTTCTCCTAAAGCACAGGCTAAACCTAAGTTTCTTTCTAAAAGTTGATAATCTTTATCCGTAAGACTTTTTACCTCGTGGGGATGGAAACCAATTACGGCACTTATGAAATCTGGATAGGCTTCTTGCAATTCCAAAGCTTTTTGATTAGTTTTAGAATTAATTCCCACTACCAAGGTGTGCACCACTCCTTTTTCCTTGGCTCTTTTTATAACTTCTTCCAGATCTCTTTTAAAATCAGGAAAATTTAAATGGGAGTGACTGTCAATAAGTTTCATGTTAAGTTTCCTTTAAAATCCTTTTTTAATAATAAGAAGAATTAAAAAGTAAAGACTCATAAAGAACACGGTACTTGCAGAAAAAGGCCAGTCCCAAATAAAAGAAATTAAAAAACCACCTATTAAGGCTAAGAGATTTAAAAAAGCCGTAAGTATTATAACCCTTCCAAAAGATCGGGAAATCTTTAAAGCCACTACAGAGGTAAAAACAAAAAAACTTGAAACTAAGAGAATTCCTAAAATCCTTATTCCTATTAAGGTTTGCAAGGTAATCAGAAAAAGAAAGGAAAGATTAGCGAATTTAAAATTTACTCCAGGAACTTCTGAATCCACCGTCTGAGCAACCCAAATTCCTTTAAACTTTAAATAAAGAAGAACACTTAATATCAAAATAATTAGGCTTTCGTAAACCTCCTTAGAGGTAACGGTAAGTAAACTTCCAAAAAGATAGGAAAAGAGGCGAAGGTCATATTGAGAATTTGTAGCTGCTACTATTAAGGCTAAGGCTAAAGCTAAGTGAGTAATTATAGAAGTAGCAGTATCTTCGTAAAGGGCTTGAAATTTTTTGAAAATCCAGATTCCTGAAACAGAAAGTAAAGTTAAGAGAATAATTAGAGGGTAGTAAAAAAATTCTGGCAAAAATTGAGTGATTACCGAAACTAATATAATAACTAAGAAAAGTACATGGGTTAAAGAATGGGGGAAAAGGGCATTTTTTTTTAAAACTAAAAGAGGACCTGTAAAGGACACAGAAATGCCTAAGAAGATACCAGAAAGCATTCCCCACTTTACTAATTCTAAGGAAGTTTCCAAAATTTCCATAAACTTACCAGTGAGTATGCTCAATTTGATGACAGGCTGAAAGAAATTCTGGCTTTTTGGCAAAAATGCAAAAACTTTCATGATCTCCGTGAAAAAAGAGTTTCTGATTAAGACAGGCTACTTTGTTTACCCACTTGGTTAAAAGCCAGGTTTCATGAGTAACTAAAATAATAGTTAACCCCTTTTGGTGAAATTCTCCCAAAGTGTGATAAAAAACCTCTTGAGTAAAAAAATCAAGCCCTACAGAGGGTTCATCTAAGATTAAAAGTTCAGGTTCTAATATTAAAGCTCTTATAATATAAGCCCTTTGAAGTTGACCATAAGAAAGTTCCCCTACTTTATGATTAAGTAAGTTTTCCATCCCAAATTTCTTAACTAAAAGTTCAAAACGCTTAGGATGGACCTTCTTTGAATACCAATGGGCTGGAAGAAAGATAAACTCTTTTACCGTCAGAGGAGTAAGATGATCTATCAAGTTTCCTGCTCTTTGAGGAACATATCCAATTTTAAACCACTCTTTAAATTCTGAATTTTTTTGATTCCAAAGCCAAACCCTTCCTTCTTGAAATTTTATAAAACCTAAGATACATCTTATAAGGGTGCTTTTACCACCTCCGTTAGGACCAATTAAAGCTAAAAAATCTCCTTTATTAACCTCTAAATTTATATTCCTTAAAACGGTTTGGTTTTTACAATAAAAATTGAGATTTTCTACTTTTATTACCGCAAAGGACATAGCTTTCAATAAAAGAACACCTTAAATTTCCTTAGACTTTATTTCTTCCCAAATTTGGTCTAATTCTTTTAGGCTTAATTTTCCCCAGTTTAAATTTCTCTTCTTTAATTCCTCTTCTAAAAGGTTAAAACGCCTCTCGAACTTGTTTAAAGCTAATTTCAAGGCTTCCTCAGGATTAAAATTAAGCTTTCTTGAAAAATTGGCTATGGTAAAAATTAAATCTCCTATTTCTTCCTTTAATTTCTCCTTTTTTCCAGTTTTTAAAAGTTCTTTTATTTCTTGAAGTTCTTCCTCAAATTTTTCTAAAACCTCTTCTGGTTTTTCCCAGTCAAATCCTACTCTCCCTGCTCTTTCTCCTATACGGTATGCCCTTTGTAGGGCTGGTAAAGACTTAGGAATATTTCCCAAGACTGAACTTCCCTTTCCCTCTTTCTCTTTTATTTTTTGCCAATTAGTTACTACTTCTTCTGCAGATTTTACTTTTTCTTCTCCAAAAACATGGGGATGTCTTTTAATCATCTTCTGGGAGGTATAGTAAAGAAGGTCTTCCAACTTAAAAAAGTTTTTTTCATCATAAAGATAAATTATAAAAAGGACCAAAAAAAGAAGATCCCCAAGTTCTTCTCTAATTCCATTAGGCTCTCCCTTTTCTATAGCCTCCAAAACCTCGTAAGTTTCCTCTATAAGATATTTTTTTAAGGTTTCAGGGGTCTGTTTTTTATCCCAAGGACATCCCTTTTCTCCTCTTAAAGTTTTAATAATTTCCCAAAAAGTCCAAAAGTCTACTTTTTCTCGTAAAAACATTTAACTTTTAAAAGACCTTTTAAAAATTCGGTCTAATCTCACTACTAAGGCTCTTTCTTTTTCTTATCCTATCTGACCCCAATTTAATCCCTCCATCCTTATCTCAAACCCCTTAATCCTTCTTCCTATAGGCCCAATACCTGATAAACCAGTTTTAACTAAAGGCGGACCCATTTTTTCCTGGCTTCTTTTTCACTTTTCCAAAAAAGTCAAGCAGATTGATATTTTTTCAGAATGTGAGGTATTAATCCGCCATCTTCTAAGATAGCTTTCATAAAAGGTGGAATAGGCTTGATATGGTAGGTTTTATTTTTAGTAAGATTAACGATTTTTCCTTCTTCGGGATAAACTTCCAGTTCATCACCTTCTTCGGTTTCTGAGGCTACCTCAGGACTTTCTAAAATTAGAAGACCAGTATTAAAGGCATTACGATAAAAAATACGAGCAAAGGATTCTGCAATGATACAAGAAATCCCACAAGCTTTGATAGCCACTGGAGCGTGTTCTCTGGAAGAACCACATCCAAAATTTTTACCAGCAACTATAATATCTCCCTTAGATATTTTCTTAGAAAAGTAAGGATCCAGATCTTCCATACAGTGTTTTCCCAATTCTTCAGGATCAGTGGTGTTTAAATAGCGGGCAGGAATAATTACGTCGGTATCAATGTTATCTCCAAATTTCCAAACCTTCCCTCTTATTTTTTTCATACGAGTTGTTCTCCCTTTTTACTCTGGTGTTTTTAGGCCTAATTCTTCTGGAGTTCCTATGTATCCCAGCACAGCACTTACGGCTGCTACTGCTGGCCCAGCTAAGTAAACTTCACTTTCAGGATGTCCCATTCTTCCTATAAAATTTCTATTAGTAGTAGCCACTGCTCTTTCTCCCTTAGCTAAAATTCCCATATGTCCTCCCAAACAGGGACCACAGGTAGGAGGAGATACCATAGCCCCTGCTGAAAGGAAAACCTCTAAATAGCCCCTCTTTAAAGCTTCTTGATAGACCTTAGGAGTTGCAGGAATAATAATACATCTAAGATTAGAATTTACCTTTCTTCCTTTTAAAATTTTCGCCACTATACTTAAATCTTCAATTCTTCCATTGGTGCAAGAACCTATAACTACTTGGTCTATGAAAATTTTTTGTGAAAGTTCTTTAACTAATTTTACCTTGGAAGGAAGATGGGGTAAGGCTACCACTAAATCGATTTTAGAAACATCATATTCCTTTACTTCAGAATAGTTAGCCTTACGGTCTGGTTTTATAATTAAAACTTCTCTTTGGGGATTCACTTTTTTGAGAAAGGCTACGGTCTTTTTATCTACTTCAAAAAGCCCTACTTTAGCCCCTGCTTCTATAGCCATGTTAGACATAGTAAAACGATCGGCCATAGAAAGTTGTCTTACTGTTTCTCCGCTAAATTCCATAGCCTTATAAAGGGCTCCGTCAACTCCTATGTCCCCTATAGTATAAAGTATAAGATCCTTTCCTGTAACCCAAGGTTTAAGTTTCCCGTAATAGACTAATTTAATAGTTTCTGGGACCTTAAACCAAGTCTTCCCTGTAATCCAAGCGGCAGCTAAATCAGTAGAACCTACTCCGGTTGCAAAGGCAGCAACTGCTCCATAAGTGCAAGTGTGACTATCAGCTCCTATAATAATGTCTCCTGGAAAAGTTAGCCCTAATTCGGGCAATAAAACATGTTCTATCCCACAGTTTCCACCTTCATAATAATGTTTAATTCCATATTTTCGAGCAAATTCTCTACAGATCCGCACTTGCTCTGCACTTTTTATGTCCTTATTAGGAGTAAAATGGTCCATAACCAAAACCACCTTTTCTGGATCAAAGAGCCTATTAATATGGGTTTCTTCAAAAGTTTTTATAGCTAAAGGTGCTGTGATATCATTAGCCAAGGTTAAGTCTACCGGCACTTCTATGAGTTCTCCTGGTTCAACCTTCAAAACCTTAAGTTTATAAGCTAAAATTTTCTCTGCCAAAGTCATAGGTGAAGATGGTTTCATTACCTTCTCCTCATCGGTCTTCCAAGTTATAAGCCCATATTATATTATAAAGTTTTTTAAACTCAAGCTTACGAATTGCGTTATTAAAAATCTAAAGGAAAAAACCTATCGTTACCCCATTTAAAATTCTAAATAAAAATAATCTCCCAAAAAAATTTACTCTAACTTACCAAAGCTCTTGCCAAACGATACAAAA
>JANXAD010000040.1 GCA_025062245.1 Thermodesulfobacteriaceae bacterium
ATAGTAATATTTTAGCGCAAGAAAGAAAGGAGGTGCTTAAAAAGACTGAGGAACTTCCTGAGGTAGTGGTAACTGCAACCCGAACTGAGATTGAAGTAGAAAGAGCCCCTGCAAGCGTAAATGTGGTAAATAGGGAAAAAATAGAGCTTAAAAAGCCTAAGACTGTTGATGAAGCTCTAAACGATTTGCCAGGAGTTATGATAAGACGTGGAAAGGGTCTTATGGATACTTTGTCCTTTATTACCTTAAGAGGTATAGGAGAACAAAAAAGAACCCTTATTCTTATGGATGGTATGGTGTTGAATACTCCCTATGTAGGAAACATTAAAATAGGAGGATATTTTCCAGAAGATTTAGAAAAAGTTGAAGTGGTAAAAGGACCTTTTTCCTCCCTTTATGGTGGATATGCTATGGCAGGGGTAGTTAATTTTATTACTAAAATGCCTGAAAGAAGGGAAATAATTTTGAAAGCCGGTTACGGAAGCTCTTTTGATAGAGGAGAAGCGATGGATGATCTTAGAAGAGTTTATTTTAGTTATGGAGATAAATTAAAAAACCTTAGCTTTTTTATAAGCTACGGAAGACAAGAAACTAATGGATATCCCACAGATTTTGTAACCTCAAGAACTATTCCTCGTGGGACAATTGGAGCCAAACCAAGTTATGATAGATTTGGGACTCCTACTTATATAGTAGGAGATACTGGTGATAATGGATGGTGGGATGATGGAATAACTATAAAAGCCCAATATGATTTTAGTAAAGAAACCAAACTCAGATTCACCTTTATGAGAAATCGTTATGAGTATAATTACGATAAACCCCATCCCTATTTATTTAATGCTACCACTGGAAAACCAATTTATCATCCCAGAGAATCGTCCTATCTTCCTGGAGGAGGAGGAAGAATTCAAAATACCTATGGAGTTTTTTGGGAGACCGAGTTTTATAAAAAATTAAAGACCAAGCTAAGTATTTCTTATATGAATATTGAAAAAGACTGGTATGTAAGTGTTGGAGAAAATGCCACCCTTGGTGGATGTCCTCCTGGCATAAGACCCGAGGGATGTGGATACCTTACCAATACTCCTCAAAAAGGCTTAAATATAGATTGGCAATTTAATATGCCTCTTTTTTCTAACCAATTCTTAACCTTTGGAGTTTTTTATAGATGGGAATCTGCTGATGTTAAAGAAAAGGACCTAATTAATTGGAGAGATGAAGAATCAACTGTTAAACTTAAATATCAAGCTAAAGGTAAAACCCAAACTTATGCGCTTTATATACAGGATGAAATAGCTTTAAGACCTGATTTAACTATTTATTTAGGTATAAGAGGAGACTTTTGGAGAACCTACGAAGGATATGTAAATCAAGTGGGAACTATCGGTTATCCAAGAAAATATCCTTCAGAATCTAAATTTTCTTTAAGTCCCAAATTGGCTATAGTTTATAAACCTTTTGAAAAAACTGTTTTGAGAGGTTCTATTGGAAAAGCCTTTAGACCTCCATCAATTTATGAATTATATAGAACTTGGACTTCCGTAAGAACAGGTATAACCTATGCAGGAAATCCTGGTCTTAAACCGGAAACTGTAATTTCTTATGAACTTGGGATTACTCAAGATCTTTGGAGGGGAGCTAAACTTAACTTGACAGGATTTTATAATAAAATGGATGACCTAATTTATAGAAGAACGGTTAATGCAACCTATCAAGACTTGGTTAATGTTGGAAAAGCTAAAAGTCAAGGATTGGAATTAGGTTTTGAACAAAACTTTGATCTGGGTTTAAAACTTTTTGCTAATTTAACCTATACTGATTCTGAAGTTTTAGAAAATAAGGCTAAACCTACTGCAAAAGGAAAAAGGCTTACCTATCTTCCTCTCTGGATGGGAAATTTAGGACTTGAATTTAAAAGAGGAAAAATTTCTGCCTATATAGTAGGAAGGTATAGAGATAAATGGTATAGTGATGATGAAAATAGAGACCAAAAGTCCAGAGTTTATGGTTCCTATGATGAATTTTTAGTAGTTGATGCAAGACTTTCTTATCACTTAACTAAATGGGCTGTATTTTCTTTATCTTTTGACAATATTTTTGATAAAAAATATTATTATTACTATAAAGCACCAGGTGCTTCGTGGTTAGCAGAATTGTCTATAAAATTTTAATAGGAATTTTTATTTGGATTGGAGTTGGATTTACTTCAACTTTTACTGTTATTGATAAACTGGAAAGAAAAATAACTGTTGAAGTCCCAGTTAAGAGAGCAATTATTGCCATAACTCCAGAACTTATTCCTGCTCTTGATATTTGGAACCAGGTGGTGGGGGTTTCTGATTGGGCTGAAAAAACTTGTAGTGTGTATAAAGCTTTTGTATTTAATAAACTTAAAGCCAAAAAACCTACAGTCGGGACAGGAACCAATCTTAATGTGGAAGCTATTTTAAAGTTAAATCCCGATATAGTTATTACCTGGAGTTATAACACAGAGGTTATTAGATTTCTTGAGGAAAGAGGGGTTAAAGTAATTGCTATATGGCCTGAGAGTATTTCGGAGCTTTATGAAGTAATTAGACTTCATGGAAAACTCTTTGGGAAAGAAAAAAGGGCAGAAGAGTTGATTAAAGAAATGGAAAATCTGTTTAACTTGATTAGATTAAGGGTAGCTAAAATTCCCTATGAGAAAAGAAAAAAGGTGCTTCACCTCGGAGGAAAACCTACTACGGTTTCTGGGAAACTTGGGGTGACCCATGATGTAATTGAGCTTATAGGTGGAATAAATGTGGGAGCTGAGATCAATGAAAGAAATGCAGAAGTTTCTATAGAAAGGATTATCAAATGGAATCCTGAGGTAATTTTTATTTGGGGTGGAGCGGGTTATGATGAAAATCAGCTTTACAACAATTCTCAGTGGAAGTTTATTAAAGCAGTTAGGAATCAACAGATTTATAAGCTTCCCCGTTGGTCTACCTGGTCTCCCAGACTTGCCCCTATCGCTCTTTATATGGCTATAAAGGTCTATCCTCAAATTTTTCAAGATATAAATTTTGAAGAAAAGATAGACAACTTTTATAAAAAAAATTTTGGAGTATCCTATTATGTAGTGAAAAAATATGAAAGGTATTAAAATTTTGGTAGTTCTTTTTTCTCCTTTGGCAGCGGGATGGATTTCTTTATTTCTTGGAGCTTATGAAATAAGTCCCTTTTTAGTTTTAAAAATTTTGTTAAATGAGACTTTATCTGTTTTTGAGGTGGGAGATCTTCCCGAAAAGGCTATAGTTTGGGACATAAGGTTTCCGAGAGTTTTGACAGCTTTTTTAGTGGGAGCTTCCCTTTCAGGTGCTGGCGTAACTTTGCAAGCCCTTTTCAGAAATCCCCTGGTTGATCCTTTTATCTTAGGTATTTCTGCAGGTGCTGCCTTTGGCTGTGCCATTACTATCGGTTTTTTAGAAATTTTCCCTATTCAGCTTATGGCTTTTTTCTTTGCTATTTTAGCTGTCTTTTTAGCTTGTTTTATTGCTAAAACTCAAGGAGAAATAAGTAGACTCCCTCTGGTGCTTTCAGGAGTTATAGTTTCTGCTTTTTTTACTGCTTTAGTTTCCATGGTAAAATTTTTGGTGGACCCTCATAAGCTTCAAAGTATTGTTTATTGGCTTATGGGAAGTTTTAGTCTTGCAGACTGGAGAACTTTAAAGTGGATTGTGCCTGGAATTTTGGTAGGTCTAATTCCGGTGTATTTGATGAGATGGAGGCTAAACGTGCTAAGTATGGGGGAAGAGGAAGCTAAAATGCTTGGAATAAATGTAGGAAGAGAAAGAGCCCTTTTGATTCTATTTTCTACTTTGGCAGTAGCTACGGCTACCTCTGCTTGTGGAATTATTGGATGGGTTGGGCTTATGGTTCCCCATCTTATAAGGATGCTTATAGGACCCGATCATAAAGTGCTTTTACCTTTAGCTCTTGCAGGGGGAGGAGCTTTTATGATTGCAGCAGACACCCTTTCTCGCACTTTAACAAGCTTTGATATACCCGTTGGAATTATTACGGCTTTAACAGGGGCTCCTTTTTTTATTTATCTTATGAAAAAGGGAGGAAAGGAGGCTTGGGGAAAATAAAATGCTTGAAGTTAAAAATTTGAGTTTTAGACATAAAGGACAAAAAAAGGAGATCCTAAAGGAAATCACCTTTAAGGCTAATTCAGGGGAAATTACTACCATTCTGGGACCTAATGGAGCTGGAAAGTCTACCCTTTTTAAGTGTATAACTGGAGTTTGGAAAAATTATGAGGGAGAGGTTTTTGTAAAAGGAAGTCAAGTTGATCATCTTTCTTTTGAGAAAAGGGCTAAGTTTTTTTCTGTGGTTCCCCAAGACCATGAACCTCCCTTTCCTTATAGTGTTTTTGAAGTGGTTTTAATGGGAAGGGCAAGCTATGTGGGACTTTTTTCTTCTCCCTCTAAAAGGGATTATCAAAAGGCAGAAGAAACTTTAGAATTGGTTGGTCTTTATCATCTCAAAGACTATCCTTACACTAAAATAAGTGGGGGAGAAAGACAGCTTACCCTTATTGCCAGAGCTCTCGCACAAGAGGCTCCTGTAATTATCTTAGATGAGCCCACCAGTCATTTGGACTTTAAAAATCAATCCTTAATTTTAAGTAAAATTAAACAAGTTGTTAAAGAAAAGGGGCTTACTGCAGTTATAACTCTTCACGATCCTAATCTTGCAAGCCTTTTTTCAGATAAAATAATAGTTATAAAAAGAGGACAAATTTTACATAATGGAAACCCCCAAGAAGTAATAACAGAAGAAGTCTTGAGAGAGGTTTATGAGATAGGAGTCAAAATAGTTAACCATAACGGAATTAATTTGGTTTTTCCCCAAATAAAGGAAACATGAAAAATTTTTACATGATTGAAGTAAAAAATTTGGTTAAAACCTATGGAGGAAAAAGGGTAGTTGATGGGATTTCCTTTTGGGTTAAAAAGGGAGAAGTGTTTGGATTAATAGGTCCTAATGGAGCAGGAAAAACAACTATTATAAAAATTTTAACCACCCTTGTTAAACCTGATGAAGGGGAGGTTTTTATAAATGGATCAAATCTTTTTAAAGAGCCACAGGAGATCAAAAAAATCATAGGAGTTGTTCCTCAGGAAAACAATTTGGATAGGGATTTAACGGTTTATGAAAATCTTTTAATTTATGGGATGCTTCATAAAGTAAGGGACTTAAAGAGAAAAATAGAGGAAGTTCTTAATCTTGTTGAACTTTGGGATAGAAGAAATTCTTTAACTTCTACGCTTTCAGGAGGTATGCAGAGGAGACTGGTTATTGCAAGGGCTTTTTTACCAGATCCACCTATTCTTTTTTTGGACGAGCCTACGGTAGGTCTTGATCCACAGATAAGAAAGTTTATCTGGGAACTTATAAGAAGAAGTAAAGCTAAAGGTAAAACTATTATTCTTACTACCCATTACATAGAGGAAGCAGAAAACCTTTGTGAAAGAGTAGGAATTATTCACAAAGGGAAACTTATGGCTATAGGAACACCCTTAGAGTTAAAAGAGGGGCTGGGAAGGTTTGTGGTAGAACATATTAACGGAGATGGAAAGCTTATTCAGTGGATTTTTAAAACTGAAGAGGAGGCCTATAAGCTTGTTCAGGAGAAGAGAATACCAGTAAGCATAAGAAGGGTTAATTTAGAAGATGTATTTATAAACCTTACAGGTAAGAGGATAGAGTGAAAGTTTGGGATTGGTATCCTGTATTTTTAAGGGAAATGCTTCTTTTTAAAAGGAGGCTTTTTAAGCTTGGATATCTTCTTTCTGCTATGATGATTCCTATTATTTATCTTGTAGTTTTTGGGTTGGGACTGGGAAGAAATGTTCAATTTTCATCTCAAGACTATCTAAGTTTTTTAATTCCTGGGCTGGTGGCTATGAGTTCGATGACCAATTCTTATAACTGGATAGCTAATTCGGTGAATTTGGGAAGACTTTATTTTAAAACCTTTCAAGTGTTACTTCAAGCTCCTATCTCTTTAGTTCATTTAATTTTAGGAGAGGTGTTTTCTGGAATGGTAAAGGGGCTTTTTGCAGCCCTTTTAATCATCTTGGCAGGCCTTTTAACTGCTCCTAATTTTTTTATCACCTTACCCTTAGTGATAGCTTTAATTTTAAACTGTTTTTTATTTGCCAGTCTTGGTTTTACCGTAGGAATGTTAAGTAAAGGGCACGAAGAAACTGCCACTTACTTTAACTTTTTTATTCTACCTATGGCTTTTTTTTGCGGAACCTTCTTTCCTATAGAAAAAATTCCAACTTTTTTAAAACCAGTAGTTTATCTTTTACCTTTAACTCACACTAATATTCTTATCAGAAAAGAGTTTTTTGACTTAGAAGCTTTGATAGCTATTTTAGTACTTTTAATTTATAGTGTTTTTTGTTTTCTCTGGGGAATAACCCTTATAAAGAACTATAGTGAGTAAAAGAGGGTGATAAAAAAATGAAATTTACTGTAGTTTCTTGGCAATCTTATTATAACATGTTTTACAGGGTTTCTAAAAAAATAAAGGAGTTTGAGATTAAAGTTTTTTCAGCAAGGATCTTAGAAAATGAGTCTCAAAAATTGGTTAAAGCTTTAGAGGAAATTAAAACTTCTGAAATTCTTTTGGTTTATAGATCCACTCAGGAAAGTTTTTGGGAAATTTTAGAAGAAGAAATTAAAAATGGGAAGATTCAAGCTAAAATAATTTATCTTTCCCACGATCCAGCTTTTTTAACCTTTTCTAATGTAGAGCCAAAAATTATAGTCCAAGCCCATGAATACATTTTAAGAAATGGAGAAGAGAATATTAAAAATCTTTTTTATTTTCTGGCTAACAAACTTTTTGGCTTAAAGGTAAATTATCAAGAGCCGGAAAATTTTCCTTGGGAGGGGCTTTATCATCCTAAGGCTGATAAAATTTTTAAAGATATAAGGGAATATCTTTCTTGGTATGGGTTTCAAGAGGCTCCAACTGTTGGAATTATATTTTCAAGACATTACTGGATTACTGATAATTTGGAGGTAGAAAATTTACTTATTTTAGAGCTTGAAAAGAGGGGGTTTAATGTAATTCCTATTTTTGCTTATTCTTTAAAGGATAGCTCTCTTGGAACCAGAGGACTTTCTGAGATTATAGAGGAGTGGTTAATTGAGGATAATGGAAAGCCAAGAATTGATTTACTTATAAAGCTTACTCCTTTCTTTTTGGGTGCAAGTAGAAATAAAGGTATAGAGAAAACTGAAGTTGCAGAAGAGGGGGTTGAACTTTTAAAAAGGCTTAATGTTCCTGTGATAGCTCCTGTTAGTTCTTTTTATAAAACTATAGAAGAATGGGAAAGGGAGGAACTTAATTTAGATATAGGATGGGCTATTGCGCTTCCTGAGTTTGAGGGGGTAATTGAGCCGATAATAATTGCTGCTCAAGTTGAGGGAGAGGAAGGTGAAAGAAGGCGCATGCCTATACCTGAGAGGATAAATAAACTTGTGGAAAGGGTAGCAAGATGGATTGAGCTTAGAAAAACTCCTTTTTGTGAAAGAAAAATAGCTTTTATTCTTCATAATAATCCTTGTGCTTCTGTTGAGGCTACCGTTGGTTCTGCAGCTCATTTGGATAGTTTAGAGTCTGTAGTGGAAATTATGAAAAGGCTGAAAGAGGTAGGCTATCAGGTTGAGCCTCCAGAAAATGGAAAGTCCCTTATGGAAGAAATTATGAAAAGAAAAGCTATTTCTGAGTTTCGTTGGACAACTGTGGAAGAGATTGTAAGTAAGGGAGGGGCTTTAGCACTGATTTCTGTGGAGGAGTATTTAAAGTGGTTTTCTGAACTTCCTGAAAAAACAAGAAATCGAATGATCGAAGCTTGGGGGAATCCTCCAGGTGAATATAAGCATGGAATTCCTCCTGCTATGGTGTATGAAGGAAAAATAGTAATTACAGGACTAAGGTTAGGAAATGTGGTAATTTGTGTTCAACCAAAAAGAGGTTGTGCTGGAGCAAGATGTGACGGACAGGTCTGTAAAATTTTACATGATCCCGAAGTTCCTCCACCTCATCAATATGTAGCTACCTATAAGTGGCTCTCTAAAACTTTTGGAGTTCATGCTATAGTCCATGTAGGAACTCATGGAAATTTAGAATTTTTACCAGGTAAGGGAGTAGCTTTGAGTTCAGCTTGTTTTCCTGATATAGTCATAGATACTGTTCCCCATCTTTACATTTACAATGCTGATAATCCTCCCGAAGGAACTATTGCCAAAAGAAGGTCTTATGCAGTTTTAATTGATCACTTACAAACTGTAATGACTGAAGCTGGACTTTATGAAGAATTAGAAATTTTAGATAGACTACTTGGGGAATATGAAGAAACTAAGAAAAAGGATCCTACAAGGAGACATACTTTAGAACACCTTATTTTATCCTCTGCTAAAAAGGCTAAACTTGATACAGCTATAAAGGTTTTTTATAAAGGTCAAAAGAAAGCTCTTTCGGAACTCTCCCATGAGGAAATTCATCAAGTTTCCTTTGAAGAAATAACTGAGGCTTTACATACCCATCTTTCTCTTATAAGAAATACTCAGATACAAGATGGAATGCATATCTTTGGAAAACTACCAGAAGGCCAACGAAGGATTGAATTTATCTATGCTATTATGAAGTATGATGTAGGCCAAGAGATAAGTTTAAGAAGAGAGATTGCCAAACTTTTAGGATATGATTTGGAAACTCTTTTAGCTTATAAAGAGAAAGTTGATGAAAAAACTAAAAAATCCTATGGAGCCATTTTAGAAGAAATAGACAAAATAGGAAAGGAAATTGTAAAAAAAATTTTAAAACAAGAGGGAGTTTTATGAGGGTAGAGGAAATTTTAAGCCAAATTGATTGGGAAGCTCCGATTTGGAGAGAAATAAAAAGGAGAATATTAGACCTAAATTACCGAATTGAAGCTTCAAAAGAGATAGAGGCTTTACTTAAGGGTTTAGATGGAAGGTATATTCTACCTGGTCCTTCTGGACTTATTACTCGTGGAAGGGATGATGTTTTACCTACGGGAAGAAATTTTTATTCTCTTGACCCTTATAGGGTTCCAACTCAAACTGCTTATGAAGTAGGAAAAAGACTTGCAGAAAAGCTTATAGAAAAGTACCTTTTAGAAGAGGGAAGGTATCCTGAAAATGTGGCTATTTTTTGGATGGCTAATGATATTATGTGGGCTGATGGGGAAGGAATGGCTCAAATTATGTATCTTCTTGGTGTAAAACCTAAGTGGCTTTCAAATGGAAGAATAAAGGGTTTTGAAATTATTCCTCTTAGGGAACTTAAAAGGCCAAGAATTGATGTAAGTATAAGGGTTTCAGGTATAACCAGAGACAATTTTCCTATGTGTGTAGAACTGATTGATGAGGCTGTGCAAGTAGTTGCCAGTCTTGCTGAGCCTGAAGAAATGAACTTTGTAAGAAAACACACCTTAGAGATGATGGACCAAAATGGAGGTGACCTTAGGTCTGCTACTTTAAGAATTTTTTGTTCTATGCCAGGAACTTATCAAGCTGGGACTCAACTTGCAGTTTATGCTTCAGCCTGGAAAACGGAAAAAGATTTGGCAGAAGTCTTTCTTTATTGGAACGGATATGCTTATGGAAAGGGTATCTGGGGAGAAGCTAAACATAAAGAATTGGCGAATATTTTAAAAACCGTAGACCTTACCTATAACAAAGTGGTTTCAGATGAATACGATCTTTTTGGATGTTGTTGCTATTTTGGAACCCATGGTGGAATGACGGCTTCTGCTAAATACCTTTCTGGAAAATTTGTAAAAACCTATTATGGAGATACCCGTAATCCTAATCATGTAGAAGTAAGAGATCTGGCAGATGAAATAAGAAGGGTAGTAAGGACTAAACTTCTTAATCCAAAATGGATTGAAGGTATGAAAAGACATGGTTATAAAGGGGCAGGAGATATTTCTAAGAAAATCGGAAGAATTTACGGTTGGGAAGCTACTACCCAAGAGGTTGATGACTGGATATTTGATGATATTGCCAGAACTTTCTTGATAAATGAAGAAAACAAAAGATTTTTTCAAGAAAACAATCCTTGGGCTTTAGAAGAAATTGCCAGAAGACTACTTGAAGCTTGGGGAAGAGGTCTTTGGAGTCCAGCAGCAGATGTAAGGGAAAACTTAAAGAAGATCTATTTAGAAATAGAAGGGTGGTTAGAAGAAACTGTAGGAGAAATAAAAGGAGATTTTCAGGGAGGAAGTATCGATGTGGTTACGGTTGAAGAAATAGAATTCTGGAAATCTAAAATGCAAGAGGTTTTGAAATGATTTTTCCCTTTACAGCTATAGTTAATCAAGAAGAAATGAAGTTAGGTTTGATTTTAAATGTTATAGACCCTTCCATTGGTGGACTTCTTATTATGGGAGAAAAGGGAACGGCCAAATCAACCACTGTTAGAGCTTTGGCAGATTTACTTCCAGAGATAGAGGTCGTAAAGGGTTGTCGTTTTAATTGTGATCCCTCTGGTCCCTTTTGCATAGAATGTTTGGAAAAAAAGGAAAGAGTAGAAGTATTAGAAACTGAAAAAAAGAAAATGGAAGTAGTTGAACTTCCTTTGGGAGTAACTGAAGATAGAGTAGTTGGAACCATAGACATAGAATATGCCATATCTTATGGAAAAAGAAAGTTTGAACCAGGTCTTTTAGCTAAAGCTAATAGAAATTTTCTTTACATAGATGAAGTAAATTTACTTGAAGACCATATTGTAGATCTTCTTCTTGATTCAGCTGCTATGGGGATAAATCGAGTTGAAAGAGAGGGTATTTCCTTTTTTCATCCTGCAAGATTTATTTTAATTGGATCTATGAATCCTGAAGAGGGAGAACTTAGACCTCAGTTATTAGATAGATTTGGACTTTGTGTAGAAGTTAAAGCTTTAACTGAAAAGGTTTTAAGGAAAGAAATCTTAAAAAGAAAGATAGAGTTTGATACTTCTCCTGAAAGATTTTTAGAAAAGTGGAAACCTGAACAAGAAAGGCTTTCCGAAAAAATTGTCCAAGCTAAAAAGCTTCTACCTGAAGTGAAGGTTTCAGAGGAAATTTATGAGATAATAGTAACTCTTACCTCGCAACTTAGCTTAGATGGTCATAGAGGTGATATAGTTCTTCTTAAAGCTGCTAAAGCTTATTCGGCTTTTAATCAAAAAGGTTTGGTAGAAAAGGAAGACTTAACAAGAGTAGCTTTATTTTCTCTAAGACATAGACTAAAGAGACTTCCTTTTGAAGATCCAGAAGCTGAGGTAAAAAAACTTTATGAACTTCTTTCAATCCTTTGAAAATCTCTTTCCAGAGGTTATAGGAAATCTCCCTGCTAAATTAGCTCTTATTTTAAATTTAATTGAACCTCGATGTGGTGGAATTCTAATTTGTGGAAAAAAGGGAACCGGAAAATCTCTTTTATTAAAATGTTTTAAAAAGCTTTTAAATCTAAAAGGTCTTTCTTATATAGAAATTCCACTGGGAGTAACAGAGGAAGCCCTTTTAGGAGGAATAGATATAGAAAAGACTATAGAAAAGGGAGTTAGAATCTACGAAAAAGGTCTTTTAGAAAAAGGGAAAGGTAAATTTGTTTTGATAGATGACTTACATCTTTTTCCTGAGGAATATTTAAGTTTCATTTTTGAAAACTCAGAAAATTTCAATTTAATTGCTACTTTAAACCCTGAAGAAGGTTTTATTTCTCCCCATTTTCTTGATAGGTTTGGAATGGGTGTGGTAATGGAAAATGTAAAAGATATAAAGAAAAATTTAGAACTTTTAAGACTTTATGAAAACTTTTATAACTTTGAAGAACTTTATTTAGAGCGATATCAAACTTTGTTAAAATATCTTGAGATCTTAAAGATTTTTAGAGGTAAAATAAAAATTGTTGAATCTATCTGGGATAAAATTGTTGAAACCGTTCTTAAAGAGTTTGTGATTTCTCATAGGGCTGAAGTTTTTTTGTTTTATACTTCCTTAGCCTATGCTATTTTTAGAGGAGAACTTTATCTTAAGGAAAGCTATGTGGAAGAAGTAGCTCCTTTAGTGTTAATTCATAGAAAAAGAGAAATAGAAGAAAAGCAAAATTTTCAAAGGGAGGAAGAAAGGGAGAAAGAGAATAAAGAGGAAAAACCGAGGTCTTCTCAGAAATCTCACAATTTTGAGAATAAAGAAAGGTATGGAAGTCAAAATATTTCTCAAAAGATGTTTGATCTTTGGTCTTCAGCTTCTCAAGAAAAGATTTTTGATATAGGAGAAATTTTTAAACCTAAGAGGTTTATTTTTAGGAAAGATAAAATAGTAAGAAAAATTATAGGAAAAAGAACTAAAAGTAAAACCAAACTTAGAGGGGGAAGGTTTTTAAGAAGTGTGATTTTTGGAAAAGATAAGGATTTAGATTTTTTTGGTACCTTAAGGAATGCTGCACCCTTTCAAATTTTGAGAGGAAGAAAAGATAGGGTTATTATTTATAAGGAAGACTTTAGATATAAAGAAAAAGAAAGAAAGATGGGGCACTTGGTTATTTTTTTGGTAGACGGTTCTGGTTCTATGGGAGTTCAAAAAAGGATGGAGGCTGTAAAAGGGGCTCTTTTTTCTCTTCTGATGGACTGCTATCAAAAAAGAGATAAAGTAAGCTTAATAATTTTTAGAAAAGCTCAAGCAGAAGTTGTTCTTCCACCTACTTCTTCTGTTGAACTTGCTTATCAAAAATTGAAAGTCCTTCCCACCGGAGGAAAGACTCCTCTTTCCCTTGGTCTTTTAGAAACCTACAATCTTATTAAAAAATTTCATCGAAAACATCCAGAAGCAAGGATTATTTTGATTGTTCTTTCAGATGGAAAGGCCAATGTAGCTTTGAAACCGGAAAAGGATCCTATAGAAGAAACAAGAAGAATTTGTGGTGAGATAAAAGGATTAGATTATGTAGATAAAATAATTGTTGATTGCGAGGTTAAGAATAATTTCCTAAGTATGGAGCTTGCAAAAAGTTTAGCAGAATGGTTGGGAGGAAAATACTTTTTGTTAGAGGAACTTAAAGCAGAAAACTTGAAAAATTTGATACTTCAAGTTAAGCAAATAACTTGAAAAAAAATGCATAAGTTCGGTCTCTTTCTGGAAAATAAAAAGTAGTAAAATTAAAAATCAAAAAATTATCCCTAAGGAAGAATCTATCTATGTTTCTCTATCTCCCCTAATCTCATCAAAGATGCTAAAAGATTAGAAAAGCTCAAGGTTATAAAAGAAGCTTCCTCAAAAGTGGAGGTTCTTTTTAGGCTTAAAGTTATAGAGTTTCACGAGAAATATGGTACTGAATTAAAAGAATATCCCAAGGAGTAAAACATACCTTTATTA
>JANXAD010000041.1 GCA_025062245.1 Thermodesulfobacteriaceae bacterium
CATAGCTACAAATAGATGTGGATTCAATAAAAAAATAGAGTAGGACCTGTATCTTTATGGATAAGAGAATGTAGTCCAAAAACATAGAGGAGTGGGAATGTTTTTATTATGAAAAACTTTGTGAAATGCTTAAAAAAAGAAATATACATTTATCTCCACAAGAATATCTTAAGGATTTAGGACGAAAATTATATATAAAAATAACAGAAGTTATACAAGCTGAAATAAATGAAATTGAGGAAGAAGATTGTATTAAATATATTTATAATCTTGTAGTAAATCGAACCTATGATGGTTATCAAACAGAAGTTAAAACTATTTATGAACAACTTCAACAGGAGTTAAACATTCCTATAAAACCTGCCTCTAATAAATGGGATAGACTTTATAATGTAGATTTTTATATAGAAATTAATGGAAAATATATTGGGTTACAGATTAAACCTATTAGTTACGAAAACACTCCTGAAATTCACAATTGGAAACAATGGCTTAGTAAAACACATCGAAAGTTTGAAGAAGAGCAAGGTGGAAAAGTCTTTATTGTTTTTTCAGTTAAAAAGGATAATAAAAAGAAAATTTATAATACCGAAATAATAGAAGAGATTAAAAAAGAAATTGATAGACTTAAAAAATCTTCTTAGAGGTTTTTCTTTGGCTAAATGGGGTATATTCAAAGTTTTGATCCATGGAAATCTGCCTTTTGCACCTGTCCAGCTAAATATAGTTTAAATCCCTATACTGGATGTGCTCATAGATGTCTTTATTGTTATGCTACCAGTTTTATCAAAAATTTTTACTATCCAAGACCTAAAAAAGAGTTTTTAAAAGTTATAAAAAAGGAATTAGAGAAACTTCCTAAGGGAGCTCTCCTTTCCCTTTCTAATTCCTCAGATCCCTATCAACCTCTGGAAAAAATTTTTCACTACACCAGGAATTTTTTAGAAATGCTTTTAAGAAAGGATTTTAAAATTTTAATTATTACTAAGTCAAGTTTAATTTTGAGAGATTTAGAGCTTTTAAAAAATATTAGATGTGCCGTAAGTATAACCCTTACTTCTAAAAGTTTAAATTCTAAGCTTGAGCCTGGAGCTCCCTCCTACGAAGAGCGTTTAGAGGCTATAAAAGTGCTTTCTCAAAGGGGAATTCCAGTCTCAGTAAGACTTGACCCTATAATACCTAAACTTAACGAAGAAGAACTCTTAGAAATACTTGAGGAAGTGGCTCCTTGGATAAAACACCTTACAGTAAGCACCTATAAAGCTAAATTTGATTCCTTTAAAAGACTTGGGAATGCCTTTCCAGAACTTAAAAAAGATTGGGAAAAGCTTTACTTTAAAGATGGAGAAAAATATCATGGGTCCTTTTATTTAAAAAAGGAGCTAAGATATACTTTAATAAAACCCTTTTATGAAAAAGCTCAAAGGTATGGCTTATCTTTTGCAACCTGTAGAGAAATTCTTAAAGATTTTGAAAATCCTAAAAGATGTGACGGAAGTTTTTTAATCCCAAATATTGTTTATTAGGACTTTCTTATTTATAATTTAATTTAATTTAATTTTAAAATCAATTGTAAATTTGGAGGAAAGTTATGGCAAAGGTTTATTTTTTGCCTTACGAGATAGAGATAGAGGTTCCTTTAGGGGAGACTATTTTAGAGGCAGCTATGAAATACGGAATTCACATAAATGCTTCTTGTGGAGGAAGGGGAGTTTGTAATAAGTGTAAAATTTTGGTAGAGGAAGGAATGGTTCAGGGAGAAATTTTAGAAGAAGGTTTTTACAAAGCCTGCACTACCGTTCCTATAACAGATGTAGTGGTTAGAATACCCCCTGAAAGTTTAGTTGACAGAGTGGCTCTTTTAAGACCACCTAAAACCAAACCCTTAGCCTTAATCAGAAAAGATCGTAGAGAGGTGGACTCACCTTACTTTAAAATGTTTGCAGAACTTCCTGTTCCTACTATTCATGAAAACACCTCAGATTTAATAAGAGTAAAAAGATTTTTAGAAGAAAGGGGAATTAAAAATTTTGAGGTTCCCTATTATGTGCTTCAAAAACTTCCCTATGCCTTAAGAAAGACTAATTTTAAAGTTACTTTAAATCTTTATCACGATCCGAGAACTGATAAGTATTATTTAGTAGATGTAGAGGAAGGAAACACTACAGAAAATCATTTAGGTGTAGCTATTGATATAGGAACCACTACCTTAAGTTTAGAACTTTTAGATTTAAACACTGGAGAAGTTTTAGCTCATACTTCCGATTATAATCCTCAGATTAGCTACGGAGAGGATGTGATAAGCCGAATTGAATTTGCTAGAAAGAAAGATGGACTTAAACTTTTGGCTTCCAGAGTAAGAGAAAGGTTAGTATTTCTTATGGAAGAGATGGTAAAAACTGCTCATAAAAACTTAACAGATATTAGTTTGATTTCTGTGGCCGGAAATACAGTCATGACCCATCTATTTTTAGAATTAGAACCAAGGTTTTTAAGAGAATATCCCTATGTTCCTGTAACAGTTGAATTTCCTATTTTTTGGGCTAAAGACTTAGAGTTTCCCTTAAAAGATGGAACCATAGTTCAGCTTTCTCCTTGTGTGGCAAGTTATGTAGGAGGAGACATAACTGCTGGGGTCTTAGCTTCTTATATAGCTCAAGAAGAGCCTCTAACCCTTTTTATAGATCTGGGAACTAATGGAGAAATAGTTATAGGGAATAAAGATTTTTTAATAAGTGCTGCCTGTTCTGCTGGCCCTGCCTTTGAAGGAGGTGGAATTAAACATGGAGTTAGAGCAACCAGTGGTGCCATAGAAATGATAAACCTTCATCCTACTACCTATGAACCAATGATTTTAACTATAGGAAGAAGAAGGCCTATTGGAATTTGTGGTTCAGGAATTATAGCCCTTTTGGCTAATCTTTTTATGGTAGGGCTTATGGACCAGGCCGGTAAATATAGAAGAGAGTTAAAAACCTCCAGAATAAGAAAGGGAGAGGATGGTTGGGAATATGTAGTAGTTTGGAAGGAGGATACCAGAGTCGGGCACGATATAGTGTTCACTGAGGCAGATATAGAAAATGTTATTCGTGCTAAAGGGGCTATGTTTGCAGGTTATCAAGTTCTCTTGGAATCCATAGGATTAAGTTTGGATAACTTAGATAGGATATACTTAGCAGGAACCTTTGGAAGTTATATTGATTTGGAAGAGGCTATCACCATAGGACTTTTACCAGACCTTCCCAGAGAAAAATTTTATTTTTTAGGTAATACCAGCTTGCAAGGTGCCAAAAAAGCTTTATTATACAAAGAAGACTATTTAGAATTACATAGGATTGCCCGCATGATGACCCATGTAGAACTTTCAGCCCACCCCAAATATATGGAATATTATATTGCCACTCAGTTTATTCCCCATACCAATTTGAAATTTTTCCCCTCAGTAAAAATTCCACGTTAAGAAGAGTAAACTTAATGATACATAAAGAAGGAAAGAACTGGGTTTTAGCTCCTTTACTTTTTTCCTTAGGTTCTCTTTTTTTAGGCAGAAAAAAGCTTGCTCTTTTAGGATTCACCTTGGGAGCCTTTAATGCTTATTTTTTCAGAAATCCTAAAAGAGAAGGAATATTAAATCCAGAAATTATTCTTTCTCCTGCAGATGGCAAAGTGGTAACCTGTGAATTAGAAGAAAGGCCTGAATGGTATTCTGGATACCTATGGAGAGTAGGAATTTTTATGAGACTCTGGGATGTGCACATTAACAGAGCACCTATCACCTCCAAGGTACTAAAAATTCATTATTTAAAAGGAGAAAAAAATCCTATTTTTAGAGAGAAGGCTTTTGTTAAAAACGAAAAACAGATTTATCTTTTGGAAAGGGAAGATGGGGTCCCCTTTTGGTTAATACAAGTAGCTGGGGTAATAGCCAGACGAATTAAAAGTTTCGTTCTTCCTGGAGAAGACCTTATAGCTGGGGAACCTATAGGTATAATTAAATTTGGTTCCAGAGTAGAGCTTTTTTTTCCAGCAGAGGGAACGGAAATTTATGTTAAAAAAGGACATAAGGTTTTAGCTGGGGAAACCGTCATAGGTAAAATTTCTCTCAGAAAATAGCCATGTTATTTTTAATTCCCCATATATTTACTACTCTTAATCTATTTTGTGGTTTTTATGCTTTAGTTGCAGTTTTAGATGAAAATTACTGGGCAGCTTCTTGGGCTATCCTTTTAGCTATGATTTTTGACATCTTTGATGGAAGAATAGCCAGATTTTTAGGAAAGACCAGTAAATTTGGATTAGAATATGACTCTTTGGCAGATTTGGTTTCCTTTGGGGTGGCTCCAGCTCTTCTGATTTACAATTTTTCTCTAAAAGGTTTTGGAAGAATAGGCTGGTTAGCAGGTTTTCTTTATACCTCCTGTGTAGCTTTAAGATTAGCCAGGTTTAATGTAAAAAGTACCATACCCTCCCTTTCCTTTGAAGGTTTACCCTCTCCTGCAGGCGGATGTATTTTAGCTACTTTAGTAATTTTTCTTATTCATCTTGGAACAACCCCAGTTTATAAAAATTGGCTACTTCTCATCTTGGTTTATGCTTTAGCCTATCTTTTGGTTTCTCCCATTCAATATCCTAATTTTAAAAGCCTTAAAATTGAAAAAAAACAAACCTTTTATCTTTTGGTTTTTTTTGTTTTAGCCCTAACCGTGGTAGCTTCCTATCCTTATTTTTCCCTTCTCAGTATAGTCAGTTTTTATGTTTTATTAGGACCTGCCCTCCTTTTTATTAAATATTCTAAAAAACTTGTTCAAAGGAAATTTAAAAATAAAAAAAAGATTTCTCAAGAAAAATTGACAAAAAAGGAATTTTGAAATAAAATTAAGAAAATAATTGGATTTAATTTCTAAAAATTGAAAATATTTTAAGGGAGGCAAAATCTTATGAGTTGTAGTTGTAGGTTGTTAAACATAGGATTTGGAAATTATGTAATTGCAGAAAGAATTGTTGCTATTGTAAGTCCTAATTCAGCTCCTATGAAAAGACTTAAGGAGGAGGCTAAAGAAACTAAAAGGCTTATTGATGCTACTCAGGGAAGAAAAACCCGTTCTATAATTATTACGGATAGTAACCACATAATTCTTTCTGCTATTCAAACGGAAACTATAGCCCAGAGATTGGTCTCTGATACCTTAGAAAAATTAGAAAAGGAAGAGAAGGGAGAAGTATCTGTAAAATAAATGGAAAATCTTATTTTTATAATTTCTGGTCCTTCAGGAGTTGGGAAAAGTTCCTTAGTTAAAAAGTTACCTCTAAGAGATTTTTACTTTTCTGTTTCTCATACCACTCGTACTCCCAGACCTGGAGAAGTAAATGGAAAGGACTATTACTTTGTGGAAGAAAAAGCTTTCTTAAAAATGATTGAAAAGGGAGAATTTTTGGAGTGGGTAAGAGTTTATCAAACCTACTACGGAACAGCTAAAAGTGAAATTGAAAAAGCCTTTTCTCAAAAAAAACACCTAATTTTGGATATAGAAGTCATAGGAGCCACTCGTTTGAGAAGTTATTTTGGTAAGGAAGCTATCTTTATCTTTGTGGTTCCTCCCAGTTTAGAAGAACTTAAAAGGAGACTTAAAATTAGAGGTACAGAGACTGAGGAAAGGATAGAGGAAAGACTTAATAGAGCCAAAGAAGAACTCAGGTTTGCCAGTTGGTTTGACTATGTAATCATAAATGAGGACTTAGAAAAGGCTTATCAAAGTCTTCAAGCTATCATAGAAGCAGAGTTAAATCGTCCTTTCAGAAATTCCCTTTTTAAGAAACTTTTAAGTCAAATTATATAAATGTCTAAGATTGTCTGGGGTATAAATCCTGTTTTAGAAGTCCTTAAAAACAGTCCCACCCTTATTGAAGAAATTTGGATAGAAAGTAAGAATCTTTTTGGAAAAAAATATCAGATTATAGAGAGGGCTAAAAAATTAGAAATTTCTCTAAGATTAGTGCCTTCGGAAAAGTTTAAACCCCCTAAGCTACCTCCTCAAGTTAATACTCAAGGAGTAGTAGCCTATCTAAGTGAATTTAATTATCAATCCTTAGAAGAAATAGTAGAAAATTGGGAAAAAAGAAAGGAAAAACCTTTAGTTTTACTCTTAGATGAAATAGAGGATCCTCAAAATTTAGGTTCTATTTTAAGAAGTGCCGAGGCAGGAGGAGTCCACGGAGTGATAATTCCCAAGAGAAGAAGTTGTGAAGTTACAGGAACAGTTATTAAGGTTTCTTCAGGTGCTGCTTTTAATTTACCTATAGTTAAGATAACTAACTTAAAACATGCTATTTCCTTTTTTAAAGAGAAAGGTCTCTTTATAATAGGATTGACCCCCCATACTAAGACTTCTATTTATGAAATAAATTTAGATCAACCCTTAGCCTTAATGGTTGGAAACGAAGAAAGGGGAATTAAAAAAAGTAATTTAGAACTTTGTGATTTTTTAGCTAAAATTCCTATGAAAGGAAAAATAGAAAGTTTGAATGTAGCCGTAGCCACTGCTATAGCTATTTTTGAAGTTTTAAGACAGAGGTCTTATTTGGAAAGAACTACTTCATAAATTCCAGGTAAATGCCTATACTTTTCTGCATAGTCCAGTCCGTAGCCTACTAAAAATCCTCTTTCTATTTCAAAACCTACATAATCAAGCTTTACCTCTACCTTTCTTCTTTCCTTTTTATCTATTAAAGCACAAACTTTTAAAATTTTGGGGGAGCGAAAATTTAAAAATTCTATCAAAAATTTTAGAGTATAGCCTGTATCTACAATATCTTCTACTAAAATGACATTTTTATCTTTAATAGAAATTTCTACATCCTTGGTAATAACTACTTCTTCAGAAGAAGTGGAAGAAAGGCCATAGCTTTTTACTCTTACAAAATCAATACTTACTTGAGGATTTTTAATACTTCTTACTAAATCTGCTAAAAATATAAAAGCCCCTTTTAAAGTTCCTATAAAAATTAGAGGCTCATCTTTAAAATCTGCTTCAATCCTTTGAGCTATTTCCTTAACCTTTTGCTGAATTTGAGAGTAAGAGACAAGTTCTATTAATTTTTCCATAGGTTAGCTCCTATTTCTTCATTTATATATCAAGTTCTTTATATTCTAAGACATGGTTATATATAAACTCTTTACGAACCTCTACATTTTCACCCATAAGAATGGAGAAAAGCTCATTAGCCTTTTCTGCATCTTGAATGGTTACCTTTTTTAAAACCCTTTTAGCAGGATCCATGGTAGTTTCCCAGAGTTGTTTAAAATTCATTTCTCCCAATCCTTTATAACGTTGAATTGAAAGCCCCTTTCTTCCCTCTTCTCTCAACCAATTTAAAATTTTATTTATAAAGAAAATCCAATTTTCGTAAACCATAGCTTGGTCTTTAAAGGTTATTTTTAAATAAAAGGGAATAAACTCTCTGAGCATTTCAAAAATTTTTAAAGCTCCTCTGAAATCCTTTTCCAAAATGATTTCCGGTCCTATTTTACAGGAAAAATAACCCTCCCTTTCTGAAAGAATGTAAAATTCATAATACTTAGGATTAAAATCACTGGGTTTCATTTTAGAAATTTTATAACCAAATTTTTGACATTTTTTGGCTAAATTTTCTAATCTCTCCTGATCTTCAAAAGCTGAAAGATTTAAAAATTCGTCCATCATCAGAAGCAAGAGAGCTTCAGGAGGATAGGTTTTTTTATAAAGATTAAGAAGATTTTTTTCTAACTTAATAAGATTTAGTAAGAATTCTTGAGAATCTTTAAGTTCCTTAATTACTTCCGAAGTTTTTTCCTTTAAAAAGGATATTCTTAGGTTACTTAAAAGTCTTTTTAGTATGTACTTATCTAATTCTTCATCATCTTTAAGATAAATCTCTTTTTTTCCTTCAGTTACCTTGTAAAGTGGAGGTTGAGCAATAAAGAGCCATCCTCTTTCAATAATTTCAGACATTTGACGATAAAAAAAGGTCAGAAGCAAGGTTCTAATGTGAGAACCATCTATATCTGCATCGGTCATGATGATAATATGGTGATATTTACATTTATCTATATTAAAATTGTCTGGACCTATTCCTGTTCCTAAGGTAGCAATCAAACTTTTAATTTCTTCAGAAGAAAGCATTTTTTCTACATTAGCCTTTTCTACATTAAGAATTTTTCCTCTTAAAGGTAAAATAGCTTGAAACCGTCTATCTCTGGCTTGTTTAGCTGATCCTCCAGCAGAATCACCCTCTACGATAAAGAGTTCTCTCTTAGCTGGGTCTTTTTCAGAACAATCAGCTAACTTTCCAGCTACTAAAAATTCTTCTATTTCACTTTTTTTTCTTATTAATTCCTTGGCTTTTTTGGAAGCTTCTCTGGCCTTAGCTGAAGTAATAATCTTTTGGATAATCTTTTTCGTTTCTCCTGGATTTTCTTCAAAAAACTTTAGTAATCCCTCATATACTATGGACTCTACAATAGGTTTAACTTCACTGTTTCCCAATTTCATTTTTGTTTGACCCTCAAATTGAGGTTCAGGAACTTTTAAAGAAATAATCCCACATAAGCCTTCTCTTACATCCTCTCCTTCTACCTTGATTTTCATCTGTTTAGGAACATTATCTTCAGAAAGATAGCGGTTTACAGCCTTAGTTAAGGCCGTTCTAAACCCTATAAGATGGGTCCCTCCCTCTTTAGTATGAATATTGTTAACATAGCTATATACCATTTCTGTAAATCCTGTATTATACTGGATAGCTACTTCTACTTTGATATTATCCCTTTCTCCTGAGAGATAGATTACCTTAGTGTTAACTATCTCTTTTTTGGCATTCAAACTTTTAACTAATTCAACAATTCCTCCCTTATAATGATATTTTTCTGAAAATCCAATTCTTTCATCTAAAAGATAGATTTTTATTTCAGGATTTAAATAGGCTAATTCTTTAATTCTTCTTTGGACGGTTTCTAAATCAAATTCTTGAGATCCAAAGATCTCTGGATCAGGTTTAAAGGTAATTAAAGTTCCTCTTTTTTTTGTTTTTCCTATTACTTCTACTGGTCCTTGAGGAACTCCTCGGTGATAAATCTGACGATAGATTTTTTCATCTCTATAGACCTCAGCAATTAACCATTCAGATAGAGCATTTACTACCGAGACTCCTACACCGTGAAGTCCTCCTGAGACTTTATATATTCTTCGATCAAACTTAGCTCCAGCATGAAGACGGGTCATCACTAATTCTAAGGCAGAAATCTTCTCCTCAGGATGAATATCTATAGGAATACCTCTTCCATTGTCTTCACAACTTGCAGAACCATCTTTATGAAGGATGATCTTTATTTCAGTGGCATATCCAGCTAAAGCTTCATCTATAGCATTATCTAAAACTTCCCAAAGAAGATGATGAAATCCCGAAGCATCCGTAGAACCTATATACATAGCAGGACGAGCTCTAACTCCTTCTAATCCAGAAAGAACTTTAATACTTTGAGCTTGATAATCCTCTTGAACTTTAATCATAAAAAAGGACCTCCTTTAATAAAGGAAACAACAATGCTAAATAGACTATAAAACCATAGGCATTAAGAGATAAAGAAAATCTTCATCTCTATACCCTGTAATAAGAGTGGGGGTCCTTTCTTCACCCACCTTCATTTCAATTTCTTCAGATTGCATATTTTGTAAAGCATCTAAAAGATATTCCGCATTATAACTAATACTTATAGGATCTCCCTCCAATTGAGCACTAAGTTTAATCTGAGCCTTACCAACTTCAGTATCAGGAGAACTAATAATAATTTCATCAGGTTGTAACTCTAAGGTTATAGGTTTAAACTTTTCAGTAATTAAAATAGAGGCTCTCTTAATAGCTTCTAAGAAAAGTTTTCTATCTACTTTTAAAATTCTATTAAAAGATTCTGGAATAACACTTCGGTAGTTTGGATAGGAACCTTCTAAGGTTCTTGCAAAAAATAGGGAATTAGAGGACCATAAAACTACATAGTTATTAATATAACCTAACTTTACTACTAATTCATCTTCTAAAATTTCTAAAATTTGATTAGCAGCCTTTCTTCCTAAAATAAATCCCTCATCAAAGTTAACTTGGTCTATACCTATTACCTCTCGATCTAATTTAACTAACCTATGACCATCTGAGGCTACAGCTCTAAGTTTACCCTCCTCTTTTAAGGGTTCAAAGTAAATTCCTCCTAAAACAAACCTACTTTCATCCTTAGAAGTGCAAAAAATAGTTTTATCAATTAATTCCTCTAAAACCTTAGCAGGAATTTCTAAAGCATTTTCTTCCACAAATTCTGGTAAACTCGGGAACTCTTCACTACTGATTATCGCTAAATTATAAAGTATTCTTTCATTTTCGTCTTTGATTACTAAACGATTTTCGTTTTTCTCCACTATAAGCTCATCTTCAGGAAAGGCTTTAACTATTTCATAAAATTTCCGAGCTGGGACACAAAAAGGCTCACCTTCAAGTTCTATTTGAGCTCTAAGCTTTCCTTTATATCCTAATTCTAAATCGGTAGCTGTAAAATAAAGAAGATTCTCTGAGGGATCATTTTCCACTAAAACCATGGATAATACAGCCATGGTAGCCTTTTTATCAGCTACTCCCTCAATTTTTTTTAGCATCTTTTCTAAAGGAGAAAGATTTATCTTAGCTCTCATTAAAAAGAACCCCCTAAGATTTTTTAAAAATTATATCATAAATTATCTCTTTTGCATCCTATGTCTAAAACTACGAAAGTAAAGACTAAAAAACGATTAGATTTAAAAGGAATCCATGGGAGTTTTTTTCTTTAGAATTTTAAGGAATTTATTGTGTAAAAAGTTGAAGTCTTTTGAAAAGGATGTTAAAATTTAATTTTAAAAAGTTTGGAGGGAAATAAATGGCTGTGGTTAAATTAACCGATCAAAATTTTGAAGAAGAGGTTTTAAAATCTTCAACACCTGTATTGGTAGATTTTTGGGCTGCCTGGTGTGGGCCCTGTAGAGTTATTGCTCCTGTTATTGAAGAGTTAGCCGAGGAGCTTACAGGAAAAGTGAAGGTTTGCAAGCTTAATGTAGATGAAAATCCTGTTACTCCTGGAAAATTTGGAATAAGAGCTATTCCTACCCTTATTATTTTTAAAGATGGAAGCCCTATAGAAACTATCGTAGGAGCTGTTTCTAAAAGTACCATCTTGAATGTTCTTAATAAAGTTATTTGAAACCTTTTAAAATTTTTTATTTTTTATTCTTTATGAGGTATAATCATTGAAGAGTTTAAAGGAGTATGAAGTTGTTATAGTTGGAGCAGGTCCTGCAGGAATAACAGCTTATCTTTATGCTAAACGTTCTCTTCTGGAAACCCTTTTAATAGATAAAGGTTTCATAGGAGGACAGGTTCTTTTAATAGATTTTATAGAGAATTATCCTGGTTTTCCAGAGGGAATAAGTGGGTATGAATTAGTAGAAAGAATGAAAGCTCAGATTGAAAGGTTAGGTCTTAATTTTCTTCAGGAGGAAGTCGTAAAGTTAGAGATTCAAGATAACTATAAACTTTTATATCTCAGAGGAGGAGAAATTTTAAAGAGTAAATCCATAATTTTAGCTTTAGGAGCCAGTCCTAAAAAACTTGGAATCCCTGGAGAAAGGGAACTAACGGGTAAAGGTGTAGCTTATTGTGCTACCTGTGACGGTCCACTTTTTAGAGACGAAGTTATAGCGGTTTTAGGAGGAGGAAATACAGCTCTTCAAGAAGCCCTTTTTCTTACTAAATTTGCTAAAAAGATTTATCTTATCCATCGGAGAGATAGTTTTAGAGCCACTCCCATTTTACAAAAAAGAGTTCAAGAAAATGAAAAAATTATCTTAGTTTTAAATACGGTAGTGGAGGAAATAATTGGGAGTTCTCAGGTAGAAAAAATAAGAATAAAGCATAAAATTTCTGGAGAAGAGAGTTTTTTGGAGGTTTCAGGAGTTTTTGTTTTTATAGGCTATCAACCAGAAACTGATTGGTTAAGAGGAACCTTAGAACTTGATTCTCAGGGGTTTATTTTGGTAGACAAAAACTTAAAAACCTCCTTAGAGGGGGTCTTTGCGTGTGGAGATTGTATAAGCAAAGAATTTAGACAAATTATAAGTGCCTGCGGAGAAGGGGCAATAGCAGCCTTGATGGCTGAAAAATACCTCAACGAAGTTTTTAAAAAATGAAATTTAATTTTTTAAAAACTTTTATTTTAATTTTTTTGTTAATCTTTAGTTTGAGTTCCTGCCTAAAAAAACCAGAATGGACCGGAAAAATCTTTGAGTTTAAAAAGGAATCTCCGAAACCTAAAGAACCCGAACTCTCTGAGCTTTTAAATAAAGCTGAAAAAAGCTTTAGAAATGGACAATTTGATTTTGCCTATGATTATTATCAAGAAATCAAAAATAAATATCCAGGTTCCTTAGAAGCTATCTTAGCTTCCTTAAGAATGGCAGACTGTAAATATTGGTTAGGGGACTACTTAGAGGCTATTTCACTTTATGAGGAGTTTGAAAAATTTTATCCTACCAATGAGGCTATTCCCTATGTGATTTTTCAGATTGCTACTTCCTATTATAAACTTAAATTGTCTTATGACCGAGACCAAACCTACACTAAAAAAGCTATAGAAAATTATGAAAGACTTCTTAAAAATTTTCCTGAAAGTCCCTATAATTTGGAAGCTCAGAGAAGAATTCACGAACTGAGGGAACTTTTAGCTAAACAGGAGCTTTACATAGCCAATTTTTACTATCGTTTAAAATATTATCGAGGAGCCTATCAAAGGCTTCTTTATTTAATAGAAAATTATCCTGAAACTCTCTCTGCTCAAAAAGCTAAAACTCTTTTATCTATCTATTACCAGAAAGCCCTTTTAGAAACTAAGGAGTTAAGAGAAGGCACTAAAAAGGATTTTTGGGGAGAGGAAGTTCCTTAAAGCTTTTACTTTTTAAGCCTCTTATTTTTTACTATACTACCTCAATCAAACTTATAGAGAGACCTTTAAAAAAATTTGGTCTAACTTAATTTCCTAAGTCTCTCTCTTTGCTATCTCCTATTTGCTCTCAATTTAATCCCTACGCATACTTATCTTAACTCCCTTAATCTTTCTTCCTATATCCCATACCTCATAAAGAAGGGAAGGCCCACTTATCAACTCAAATCCCTTACTTTTGAGTCTCCCTCTCAAGCTCCTTAAAACACTCCCTATATACATTT
>JANXAD010000042.1 GCA_025062245.1 Thermodesulfobacteriaceae bacterium
ACTTGGTTAACAACTCCCTAACCTCTAACTCAACTAAATCCAATAACTCAGGATCATCTACCATATCTATTTTGTTCATATAAACAATAATGTAGGGCACATTGACCTGTCTGGCTAAAAGCACATGTTCTCTGGTCTGAGGCATAGGTCCGTCTGTGGCTGCTACTACCAGAACAGACCCGTCCATTTGAGCTGCTCCCGTGATCATGTTCTTAATGTAGTCTGCGTGTCCAGGACAATCTATATGAGCATAATGCCTCTTTTCACTTTCATATTCCACATGGGCTAACTGAATAGTTATCCCTCTGGCTTTTTCCTCAGGAGCCTTATCTATCTCCTCAAAGGGTATCCACTTAGCTAAGCCCTTAGTAGATAAAACTCTGGTTATGGCACTGGTTAAGGTGGTCTTTCCGTGGTCTATGTGTCCTATGGTTCCCACATTCAAATGAGGTTTTTTCCTCTCAAATTTTTGCTTCGCCATTTTACTTATCCTCCCTTAAAAAATTAGACCCTTAGACCTTTTAATAATTTCTTCACCTAAATTAGCCGGAACCTTTTCATAATGTGAAAATTGCATGGTAAAGTTTCCCCTTCCCTGGGTTAAAGATCTTAAAATTGTAGCATAACCAAACATTTCAGAAAGAGGGACAAAGGCCTTAACCACCCTTATGTGGCCTCTAAGTTCCATACCCTCAATTTTACCTCTTCGGGAAGAGATGTCTCCTAAAACTTCTCCTAAGTATTCTTCAGGAACAATAACCTCCAACTTCATAATAGGTTCAAGTAACACGGGATTAGCCTTTTGACAGGCAGATTTAAAGGCTAAAGAACCTGCGATAGCAAAGGCTAAATCACTTGAATCTACCTCGTGATAACTTCCATCTACTAATCTTACTTTGACATCTACCACAGGATAACCTGCCATAATACCTTCTTGAGTGGCTTCCTTAACGCCTTTTTCCACGGCAGGAATAAATTCCTTAGGAATTACTCCTCCTACTATTTCAGAGACAAACTCAAATCCTTTCCCTGGATTAGGTTCCACAACGAGTTTAACATGTCCGTACTGACCTCTCCCCCCAGTTTGTTTAATATATTTTCCCTCTGCTTCAGCCCTAAGGGTTATGGTTTCTTTATAGGCTACTTCTGGTTTCCCTACATTTACTCCTACTTTAAACTCTCTAAGAAGTCTATCTACAATTATTTCTAAATGAAGTTCTCCCATTCCCCAAATAAGGGTTTGTCCTGTTTCTTGATTTACAGAAACTCTAAAGGAGGGATCCTCTAAAGCTATCTTTTGTAAAGCTATACCGAGTTTATCCTGATCAGCTTTGGTTTTAGGTTCAACAGCCACAGAAATAACCGGCTCGGGAATCTCTAATTTTTCAAGTTCAATAGGATGGGTTTCATCACAAAGAGTGTCTCCAGTAGTAGTTATTCTTAAACCTAAGGCTGCTACAATATCTCCTGCACTGGCATAGGAAATTTCCTCTCTATGATTAGCATGCATCCTTACTAAACGTCCAATTCTTTCTTTCTTTCTCTTGGTAGAATTATAAACCCCCATTCCACTTTCTAAGTATCCCGAGTATATTCGGAGAAAAGTAAGAGTTCCTACATAAGGGTCAGTCATAATTTTAAAGGCTAAGGCAGCTAAAGGTGCTTCTGGATCTGTAGGTCTTTCTTCTATTTCTTTGGTATCCGGATTAATTCCTTTAACTGGAGGAATATCTAAGGGTGAAGGTAGATAATCCACTATAGCATCCAGCAAAGGTTGAATTCCTTTGTTTTTAAAGGCTGAACCGCATAAGACAGGAACTACCTTGAAAGAAATGGTAGCTTCCCTTATAGCTCTTTTTAATTCTTCAGAAGATAACTCCTTTCCCTCCAAATATTTTTCCATAATTTCATCATTTATGTCAGCTAACTTTTCTATCATCCTTAGTTTATATTCCTCCACTTTATTTCTTAAATCCTCGGGAATTTCAAGGTAACGATACTTAGCTCCCAAAATATCTTCATCCCAAACTATAGCTTTCATCTCAACTAAATCTATAACCCCCGTAAAATTTTCCTCTGTTCCTAAGGGGAGTTGAATTATTAGAGGATTAGCTCCTAATCTCTGTTTAATTTCCTCTACCACCCTTTCAAAATTAGCTCCTACTCTATCCATTTTATTTATAAAAGCCAATCTGGGAACTTTATACTTATTAGCTTGCCTCCAAACTGTTTCTGACTGAGGTTCAACCCCTCCTACAGCACAAAAGATAACCACTGTTCCATCAAGCACCCTAAGACTTCTTTCTACCTCAATGGTAAAATCTACATGACCAGGTGTATCAATAATATTTATTCTATGGCCTCTCCAAAAAGTAGTAGTACAAGCAGAAGTAATAGTTATACCCCTTTCTTGTTCCTGAGGTAAAAAGTCCATCACTGCAGTGCCCTCATGAACCTCTCCAATTTTATAAGTTTTACCTGTATAATATAAAACCCTTTCAGTAGTAGTAGTTTTTCCAGCATCAATATGGGCTACAAATCCTATATTTCTGGTAGTTTGTAAAATTTTTAAAACTTCTAAATCCATAGAAATATTTATTTTTTAAAAAATAAAATATTTTAAATATTCTTACTCCATTTAAAAAATTAGGAGAAGATTAAATTACCAACGATAATGAGCAAAAACTCGGTTAGATTCAGCCATACGATGGGTGTCATCTCTTTTTTTAATAGCTGTTCCCTTTTCGTGTAGGGCATCCCACAATTCATTAGATAGACGTTCAACCATAGTCTTTTCACCACGGGCTCTGGCTGCTTTTATAATCCACTTAATGGCTAAGGATATTTGCCTGTCTGGTCTTACTTCTACAGGTACCTGATAGGTTGCACCTCCTATTCTACGAGAGCGAGTTTCAATTAAAGGTTTAACATTATTAACTGCCTTTTCAAAAAGTTTTAAAGCATCCCCTTCGCCTGCTTTTTCTTTTAATTTTTCTAAAGCTTCATAGAAAATTTTTCGAGCTGTATTTTTTTTACCGTCTCGAGTAAGATTATTAATAAATTTAGCTACTAATATACTACCATATTTAGGATCGGGTGGAATTTCTCTTTTAGGAACTGGTCCTTTTCGTGGCATAAATTATCTCCTAATTAATTTAAGATTTAGGTTTAGGAGCACCATATTTAGAGCGAGATTTTCTTCTGTTTTGAACTCCTGCAGCATCAAGAGTTCCTCTGATAACTTTATACCTCACTCCTGGCAAATCTCTTACACGTCCCCCTCTTACCAAAACCACCGAATGTTCTTGTAAATTATGTCCTATACCAGGAATATAAGCTGTAATCTCTATTCCATTGGTTAATCTGACTCTGGCTACCTTTCTTAAAGCAGAATTAGGTTTTTTAGGAGTTACCGTATAAACCCTTACACAAACTCCTCTTTTTTGAGGACATCCTTGCAAAGCAGGAGCCTTAGATCTTTTTTCTTTCTTTTTTCTTCCTAACCTTACTAATTGATTAATGGTAGGCATAATCTCCTCAAAGTTTTTAAAAAATTTAACAAGCCTTTTATATACAACTTTTTCAAATTTCTGTCAAGGGGCTTTTCCAAAATTTTTATTTTAAAAAATTTTTAAAAATTAATTTTTATTCAATTTTTAAATATAACATCTATTTAAAAAATGTTAAGAGTTTGTATAAGTTCTAGCCTTCGGCATACCTCCTAACCCTCAACTAACCACTCCGAGGTACTCTCTCAGACAGTTTGTTTGGTTGCAGAAAAGTAACAAAATGGTAAAATAGGGTTCATTTAAAAAAGTTAAGAAAGGAGGTAAGAAGTGGAACTTCCGTTTTGGAATAGAGAAATAGAAAGGTTACCTAAAAAAAATCTTAAAAATCTTCAATTAGAAAGACTTAAAAACACCTTAGAAAGGATTTATGAAAAAGTTCCAGTATATAGAAAAAAATTTCAAGAATTGGGAATTACTCCCTCCCATTTAAAATCCTTAGAGGATATAATCAAGTTTCCCTTTACTACCAAGGAGGATCTTTTCATAGATTATCCCTATGGGCTTTTAGCAGTGCCCTTAGAAGAGGTTGTAAGGGTACATACTTCCAGCGGAACCACTGGGAAACCTAAGGCTATCTTTTTTTCTAAAAAAGACTTAGAAACCTCTGCTGAACTTATAGCTCGTTGTTTGGTTATGACAGGAGCAACCAAGGAGGACATTTTACAAAATTCTATGACCTATGGGCTCTTTACTGGAGCATTAGTTATGCACTATGGAGCAGAAAAAGTAGGAATTCTTGTTATTCCTGCAGGACCTGGTAATACAGAAAGACAAATAGAGCTTATGAAAACCTTTGGCACTACTCTTCTTCATATGACACCCAGCTATGCTCTTTATGTAGCTTCAGTTATCTTAGAAAAGGGCCTTATTCCACAAAAAGATTTAAAACTCAAAACTGCTTATCTGGGAGCAGAACCCTATTCAGAACAAACTCGTAGAAAAATAGAAGAAATGCTTGATATTCAGGTTTACAACTGTTACGGACTTTCGGAAATGAACGGACCAGGAGTTGGATTTGAATGTCCTTACAAAGAGGGACTCCATCTATGGGAAGATAACTTTTTGGTAGAAATAGTTCATCCAGAAACTGGAGAGCCTGTAAAGGAGGGAGAAATAGGAGAATTAGTTTTAACTACCTTAAACAGAGAAGCTATGCCCCTTATAAGATACCGAACTCGAGATTTAACCCGAATTATTTCTGAACCTTGTGCTTGCGGTAGAACTCACATAAGAATAAGCCGAATTCTTGGAAGATCAGATGACATGTTTATTGTAAGAGGAGTTAATATCTTTCCTCAACAAATTGAAGAAGTTTTGATGGGAATAAAAGGAGTAGCTCAAAACTATCAAATTGTTTTAGAAAACTACGATGAAATGATTGTTAAGGTAGAAATAGATCGGGAATTCTTTGACGGAAGGATCGAAAGACTTCTTTATCTTAAAAATGAAATTACTGAAAAGCTAAGACAAACCATTTTAGTGCGTCCTAAGGTTGAATTGGTTGAGCCTGGCACTCTTCCTATAAGTGAAGGAAAGGCTAAAAGAGTAATAGATAAAAGAACTCTTTAAAAGGAGAAAAAAGCATGAAAACTGTGAACATTTTATCCCTTTTTTCTGAAAATAAACCAGGTAAACTGGCTAAAATTACAGAAGTTTTAGCTCAAAACGGAATCAATATCTTGGGATTTTCTATTATAAGTGTTAAAGATTTTGGAGTAATTAAGTTTTTAGTGGATCAACCTGAAAAAGCTTATACACTTTTTAAAGAAAGTGGTTTTACAGTTTCAATTCTTCCTGCCTTAGGTTTAGAGATGGAGGACAAACCTGGAGGGCTTTATCAAGTAGCTAAGCTTATTTTTTCTAAAGGGATAAATATAGAAAGTGCCTTAGTCTATGTAGCAGAAACCAGAAAGAAAGCTTATTTTGTTTTTGAGACTGAAGACATAGAAAAGGCTTGGGAACTTTTAAAGGATGAAAAAATAAACTTTTTAGAAAGTAGGGATCTCGTATAAAAGTAAGGGGGGGTATTTTAAATGTTTTGGAATAGAGAAGTAGAAACTATGCCTCAAGAAATACTAAAGGAACTTCAGCTTCAGAGATTAAAAGAAGTGGTTAAACGAGCTTACGAAAGAGTACCCTTTTATAGAAAAAAATTTGAGGAAGTAGGACTAAAACCTCAGGATATTAAAACCTTAGAAGACATAAAATATATTCCTTTTACTAGCAAAGCTGAGCTTAGAGAAGTTTATCCTTTTGGGATTTTTGCTGTTCCTTTAAGTGAAATAGTAGAAATTCATTCTTCAAGTGGAACTACAGGGAAGCCTGTGGTGGCTGGTTACACTAAGGGGGATCTTGAGCTTTGGGGTGAAGTTATGGCACGCTGTCTAACTATGATAGAAATAACCAAGGAAGACATAGTACAAATAGCCTATGGTTATGGTCTTTTTACAGGAGGTTTAGGCTTTCATTACGGAGCCTTAAAGATAGGAGCAACTATTGTGCCAGCCTCGGCAGGAAATACCAGAAGACAGATTGAACTTATGAGAGACTTTGGAACCACCTTTTTAGCTTGCACTCCGTCTTATGCTTTATATTTAGCTGAATATGCTAAAGAGGAAATAGGGATAGAACCTTCTTTACTAAAACTCAAAGCTGGAAGCTTTGGAGCTGAAATGTGGACTGAAGAGATGAGAAAGGAAATTGAAAAAAGATTTGGCCTTAAAGCTTATAATGTTTATGGCCTAACTGAAATTATAGGTCCGGGAGTAGCCCACGAGTGTACAGAACAAGCAGGACTTCATGTTTGGGAAGATCATTTTTACATAGAAATAGTTGATCCTGAAACTGGAGAGGTTTTGCCTGAAGGAACCCGCGGAGAGTTAGTAATTACTACCCTCACCCGCGAGGGTATGCCTATGTTAAGATTTAGAACCAGAGATATAACTTCTATAATTAAAGGAGAGTGTCCCTGTGGGAGAACGGTAAGACGTATTGATAGAATCCGCGGAAGAACAGATGACATGATAAAGGTAAGAGGAGTTATGCTCTTCCCCTATCAAATTGAACAGGCTATTTTAGAAGTTCAGGGAGTTGAACCCCATTACCAGATTGTTATCACCCGGCCTCAGTATTTAGATGAAATAGAAGTTCAAGTAGAAGTTTCAAAAGAGACCTTCTCAGATGAAATAAAGGTTTTGGAAAATTTAAGAAAGAAACTTGAAAAAAGAATTGAACAAACTACAGGAATAAGGGTAAAGGTAACTCTTGTTGAACCTAAAAGCATTCCAAGAAGTGAGGGAAAGGCTAAAAGGGTGATAGATAAAAGAAAACTAACAGATTAGAAAGGGGGAAAACTTTCTATGAAAATAAAACAAATTTCCGTTTTTTTAGAAAATAAAAAAGGTAGGCTTTTTGAAGCTTTAAAAGCTATAGCTGAAAAAAATATCAATATTAGGGCTTTATCTATTGCTGATACCTCTGAATTTGGAATTTTAAGAATGATAGTAGATAACCCTGAGGAGGCTAAAAATGCCTTAGAAGAGGCAGGTTTCACCACTAAAATTTCTAATGTAGTGGCTATAGGAGTTAAAGATAAACCAGGAGGTTTAGCAGAGGTCTTAGAACACCTTTTTAAAGCAGACATAAATGTAGAGTATGTTTATGCCTTTGTAGAGAAGTCAGGAGAACAAGCGGTAGTAGTTTTAAGAACTAACCACTTAGATAAAACTATAGACCTTTTGAAAGTTCATGGAATAAAACTTCTTTCTTGGGAAGATATTTTAGCCCTTTAGATAGGTTATTTTAATTGCATAATTTAAAAATTATTTTAAAATAGAGTTTATGGCTGTTTTTGTAAAGGATAGTGATAAATGTGTGGGGTGTCTTTTGTGTATGTTTGCCTGTGCCAGAGCCCATAGAGCTGTGGGTTTAGAGAGTTCCTGCATTCAAGTTCGGTCTCAAGGAGGTATTTCCAGAGGTTTTTCAGTGTTTGTATGTAGAGGTTGTGAGGATCCTCCCTGTGCCAGAGCCTGCCCTGAAGAAGCCCTTTTAGAAAGAAAGGGAGGAGGAGTGGTTTTAAGATCAGACAAATGCACCGGTTGTGGATATTGCGTGAGAGCTTGTATTTTAGATGCTATAGGATGGAAAGCTGAGGTCAACAAACCTGTGGTTTGTATACAATGTGCCGAATGTGTTAAAATCTGTCCCTATCAAGTTTTGGAATTTGAAAAACATGAACCCTAAGGACCCCTTAAAAAGAGTTTTATATATTGACCTTACTAAGAGAAAGTATTGGATAGAAGAAAGAGAGGATCTTTTTTCAAAATATTTAGGGGGGGTAGGAGTTGGTATAAAACTTTTAGAAGAAAACTGTCCACCAGATATTGATCCTCTTTCTCCTGAAAATTCCATTATTTTAGCTATAGGTCCTTTAAATGGTCTTTTTCCCTTAGCTTCTAAAACAGTAGCCCTTTTTAAATCTCCCCATACGGGAAACTTAGGAGAAAGTCACGCAGGGGGAAGAAGCGGTTTAGCCTTAAGAATGGCGGGTTATGGTGCTATAGTAGTAAAGGGAAAAAGTGAAAGACCTTGTTATGTTGCTATTCATTCCAATAAAGTTTTTTTTAGAGATGCTACTACCCTTTGGGGATTAAAAGCTGGGGTATCTGCTGCCAGACTTATTAGAGCTAAAGAACCAGGAGCAGGTCTTAGAACTATCATAAGAATCGGTCCTGCGGGAGAGAAACTGATTACCTATTCTTCAGTAACCCTTGAAACCTACAGACACTTTGGAAGATTAGGACTGGGAGCTGTCTTTGGAAGCAAAAATCTTAAAGCTATAGTAATTTCAGGACAAAGAGACTTTCCGGTAAGCGATTTTAAAACTTACAAAGAGGTTTATACAGAATTGATGGAAGAAATCACTGGGTCTCCTAAGATGAAAAAATATCACGAACTTGGAACTCCTGCTAATGTCTTACCCCTAAGTTTAGTTAAAGGCCTTCCCATTAAAAATTTAACTACCCATGAATTTGAAAAGGTAGAGGAAATTTCAGGAGAAGCCTTTGCAGAAAAATACTTAGCTAGAAGGGTAGCCTGTACTCACTGTCCAGTGGCTTGTATTCACTTAGCAGCTATAAGGGAACCCTATGAGGATGAACCCTATTTTTATAAAACCACCTATGTTTCTTATGATTATGAACTTATTTATGCTTTGGGGTCTATGCTTGGGATTTCTGATTCCTATAAAGTTTTAAAGCTTATTCAAACTGTAGAAGATTATGGACTTGATGCTATTTCAACTGGGGTAATTTTAGCCTGGTGCACTGAAGCTTTTGAAAAGGGCCTTATTAAGGAAACCCAAACTGAAGGCTTAGTGCCACGTTGGGGTGAAGCAGAAGTTTATATAGAAATGATCAAAAAAATAGTAGAAAGTCCTAAGGAATTCTATCAAGACTTAGGAAAGGGGCTTCACTTTGTGGTTGAAAAATATGGAGGAGAGGATTTTGCCCTAATTTTCGGTAAAAATGAGATGGCAGGTTATCATACAGGAGTTGCAGGTTATGTAGGTTTCCTCTTAGGGGCCAGGCATAGCCATCTTGACAATGCAGGATATTCCTTAGATCAGGCTTGCTGGAAAAATAATCTTACCCTTGAAGAAATGGCAGAAAGACTTCTTAAAGAGGAACTCTGGAGACAAATTCTTTCCAGTTTAGTAATTTGCTTTTTTGCTCGTGAGATTTACCGATTAGATAAAGTTCTTAAGTGTTTAAGTGTAGCTGGCTACGATTTAAATGAGGAAAAAATCTGGGCTCTGGCTGAAAGGATTTATGCTCACAAGTACAATTTTAAAATGAAAAGTGGTTTTGATATGGAAAATCTTAAAGTTCCTAAAAGAATCTTTGAACTTTCTACTTTTACAGGAGAAATTAAACCTGAAAACTTAGAAGTTCTTCTGAAGCTCTTAAAAGAGAAAATTAAAAATCTTTTAGAAGCTCAAGCTCGTGAGCCCTTACTTTAGGACACTTTAAATCAGATTTCCACTTGGTAAAAACAGGAGTATCCTCTGGGTGACACTTTAAGCAGAGACCAACCCTTAAGATTCTTTTAAGTTCTTCTTTATTAAAAGGTCTTAGCTCGGGATGATGAAAATTAACTAAAGCTTTTCCTTCCAAGTTAACCACTTTAAAAAGATCAAGTCCTAATCCTAAAACTTTAAGGTTTTGATGGCAATCTTTACAGGGTATTCCCTTCTTTTGAGTGCTATGGGGCTCAAGTTTAGCCCAAGTATGAACTTGAAATTCCTTCTCTAAGGTTCCTTTCTCCGAAAGGATACTTACAAAATCCTGTCAACCAGGAGTTATAATAACCACTTTATTTTTCATAACTCCTAACACAGGCTGATCTATTCTTCGATAGCTTTCATGCTCCTCCCAAAGTCCCTTAGTTTCTTTTAACCAAATTTTATCTAAATGGGTTTCTCTTGGATCATATCTTATGTGGCAACCGTAACATTGAGGAACAAAAGGTGCATGACAGGCTGAACAGGAAAGTCTCTGATGAAACCTATCTTTACATTTAGGAGAAGGTTTTTTAAGAGGATGAAGCTTTTGACTAATCTTTCCCTCTAAAAAGACTCCCTTTTCGGTGATTTTTATATTTCTTAACTTTCTTTCCTTAGAGGTTATAAACCTATGAAGATGGCAGGTTTCACAGCTAATTTCTAAGGCTTCACTTATATTCTTATAAAAATTTCCATCACCCATAGTTTCTTCTCGAGTGTGACAATCTACACATACCAAACCCTTCTCAAAATGAATATCAGGGGGGATTTTACTTAAAAGTCTTCCATCTTTCCAAACCTGCTCTCCTATTCCGCCCTGTTCATTTTCATAGAGCCCTTGATAGGTAAAACCAATTCTTCCACTCCGATTATGGCACTCTACACAGTTTCTTAAGGGAATAGCCTTAGTTAAAAGAGGATGAAGTTTTTTGTCTTTAAATTCTTCTTTTTTTACTAAGTGACAACTACTACATCCTCCCCCTCTTTCTTTTAAAAAGTCAGGTAGTTTTCCTTTTTCCACCCAAAGATGGCAAGTTCCACAGAGTTTCCGATAATAATCTAAAGCTAAACTTTTTTTAATCTGAGGATTTCCCTCTAAACGATATAAGCTCTCTACAGTTAAATGGGAATATTTTTTAGAAACTTCTTCTTCTGAAAAAACCTTTAAAAGTCTGTGAATAATTCCATAATTAGTAGCCATGAGAGACCTTTTTACTTTGGGAACATCTGAGGGATGACAATTAGCTTGGCCACAGGTTTTTTCTATCACTCTCAAATCACCTGGATTTTTAATTATTCCCTCATGGGCTTTTTTAAAGTCTAAGGTTAGAGGATTTCCTAAGTGACAAGAGGCACATCCTACCACCTCTCTGGCATGGGCCTTTTCTTGAATTATTTCTTTATGACAGCTTAAACAGAGTTCTATCTTTCCTGAGGTCAAAATAACCACCTCATAGGATTTAAAAAACCTCTCTGAAAGTAAAATAAAACCTATTCCTAAAAGAGAAAAACAAAACAAAATAAGAGAAACCCTTGAAAATTTCGGTCTAAAAATTCCTTTGGTATCTTTAAATTTCATTAAAAAATCCTTAAATATTAATCAAACCTCTTAAAACTCCTTTAACTCCTCTTTTAACTCCTCTTTTAACTTCCCACTAACTTAAAATCCTTTTTTTACTACCTTAAGCCTCTCTTTTTGGTATATTCTTAAATGAAGCCGGGCAAAAAGCTTCTGATAGAGAAGATTTTCTCCAATTGATAATTGAGAGGTTTTTTTCTATACACTTGAAAAACCTCCCTCTTTTTTCTGTAATTCTACTTTGAAATCCTTGTTAGACAATTGAATTTTTGCAAAGGTCTCAAAATAAAAATTTTTTTCGGTTTTCAACACTTTTAAAACAAATCCAATACTAAACTAAGACTTAATAAAAAATATAAAATTAACCAGATAAAGAGGACTAAATTAAGTTCCAAAAACTTAGAGGGTGCTAAAGGAAAGGCTAAAAGTATAAATATAGGAAAAAGAAGAAAGAAAAATACCCAGAAAGGGTGAAAAAATTTTAAAAGTTCCTGGGCTCCTAAAAAGAACCATGGACCTTTAGCTTTAAAGCCCTGATAGGGATTAAGAGGGCGATAGATAAAAAGGCTAAGAAATAGGGAAGGAAAAATCCAAAGGAGATTTTCAATTCTCCAAACCCTTTTCCAAGAAAAGTGAAAAATAAAAAGTCCTAAAATAAGGATAAAGGAAACCAAGAGATGGGCCAAGAATACTCTATAAAGTCCTATCTGAGAAACGGAAAAAAAGAGAGTATTTAAGAGGGTCCCAACAATAGGAACGGATTTTAAGAGATTTTCTGCAATAGCTCCAGCAAGTTCACCTGTTTCATCAGCTCTTAGCACATAACCTGTGAAAGTAGCAAATAAGGTAGCCACCCAAGAAAAAACTAAAAAGTTCCAATTCCAAAAGCCCTTATAAAAAAAGCTTTTTTTATAGAGACTATCTAATAAATGAAGAGAAGTAAAAATTAAAGCACACTGAGAAGACCAATAGTGAAGATTTCTAAAAAACTTACCAAAGGGGACTTTAGCTTCCATAGAAATTATACTGAGTAAAGGATATGGCCAAAAGTAGTGATAACTAACTATAATACCAGAAATAGCTGAAACTAAGAGACTTATTAAACTCAGATAAGCTAAGGAAGAATTAATTTTATTAAAATTCTCTTTAAATTTCAATTTCTAATCCTTGAGAGGTTTCTTTAAAGTTTAAAGAGAAAAGACCCTTTTTAGCAGGACCTGAGAGATAGTTTCCTTCTAAGTCAAAGGTACTCTGGTGACAGGGACAAAGGAGCACTTTTTTTTCTGAATGAAAGTTTAATTTACACCCTAAATGCGGACATTTTCTTGAAAATATCTTTAAGTTACTTTCTTTTTTAACCACTAAAAACTCCTCTCCTATATAAACTTCTTGAATTTTCTTTAAATCTTCCTTAGAGATAGAAACTTTTTTGGGAGGAAGTTTGGAAAGATAGGTTAAATTTCTGAGGGAGGTATAAAAAAGTAAGCCCATTCCTCCCCAAACAAGAGCCTTTA
>JANXAD010000043.1 GCA_025062245.1 Thermodesulfobacteriaceae bacterium
TCCCCTCTTCCCATAATAACTGAGCCCTCTTCACTACCTCTCCTCAAAAACTTACCCCCTTTCTTTCAAATACCTTATAATCCTTCCAATCTTAAATACTGACACCAAAGCTATACCCCTTTGCCTACAAAATCTATCCACCAAGGGCTTAAGCTTCTCCTTGCGAGGATGTTCTCTCCTTTAGCGAGATTAGGAGAGATTAAAAACATAATTTCTATGACCACTACTTAGGCTTTAAGAGGTCAGATTTAGTCAATATAAAGATGAAAGAGGTGTGGTAGTAGAAAGAATTTTGATGAGATTGTAGAGAGGTTAAGAGTTATTAGAAAAGATAGATTCCACGATTTTGGATTTTTACAATTTTTTTGTAAAATTTAATTGAATTTAAAAGGAGTTTTAGATTGTCAACATGTTTGAAGGGGTATTAGACTTTATAGGGTGTGGGGCTCTAAATTGGGATTTGTTTTTTGAGGTTGAAGCTTTCGAAGAGGTTAAGTTTGAAGGAATAAAACCTAAGCCCGGAAGAGAAATTCTTCTTGAAAGAAAAACCTTTTTAAATTTTCTTAACTACTTAGAGAAAAAGGCGCAATTCCTTTTTGAGTGTGGAGGAGGTTCTTCAGCTAATACTATTTATGCTCTCTCCCTTTGGGACTTCAAGTGTGCCTTTATAGGGGCTTTAGGAAAGGATTCCTTTGGAGAAAAAATCTTAAAGGAATTAGAAAGAGTTAAAATAGATCAGAGCTATATTTTACAAAAGGGAGAGACAAGTTTAGCTCTGATTTTACTTGATAAAAAAAGAGACCGTTTTATAGCCATAAGTCCAGGAAAAGCTGAAGAAAGCTTGTTAGAATATGAGTTTAAAAACCTAAAAATAGAGGGTCTTTTCCACTTTTCCTCCTTAGCAAGCCCTTATGGTCAGAAATTTCAGCTTAATCTTTTAAATCAGATTAACACTTCTATTTCCTTAGATCCTGGAGAAATTTATGCTGAACTTGGTTTAGAATTCCTTAAGCCCTTTTTTAAAAAAACTTCCTATTTGTTTTTAACGGAATATGAGCTTCAAAAGATAAGTATTTCTTTAGAAGAGCTTTTTTCTTTTGGTGTAAAAAAGGTGTTTTTAAAAAAAGGAAAGAAAGGAGCAGAGGTTATAACCTCAGAGAGACAAAAATATTTTCTTCCAAGTATAGAGGTTGTAAAAGTAGTTGATAATACTGGTGCAGGAGACTACTTTAATGCAGGAGTTTTGGCTGGAATAAAATTAAAACTTCCTTTAGAAAAAGCTTTAAGATTGGGAATTATTTCTGGAGGTATCAGTTTAAGAGGCTTTGGAAGAAGCGGAATTTTAAATTTAGAGGAGTTCAAAAATCAAGTTAATTTGTTAAAATGTGAATAAAGATGAAGGACCTTTTTGAAGGAACCGTTTTTGGAGACCTTTATTTTGAAAGAACTGAAGCTTTAAAGATTGTTTTAGAACCCGACCGTATAGAGGAACTTTCAGTAGGAGAAGAAAGTGGCTATTCTTTAAGAAGGATAAAAGAGAACTTGGAAATAGAATTTAGCTCTTCAACTAAGTTAGAGGATGAAAGAATTAACAGGGTAGTGGATTTATCCTTTAAGAGTTCATACTTTAGTGATCTAAAAATAAAGGAAAGGATAAGTTTTTTAGAAACTTTAAAAAGAAAGGTAAAGGGTTCTCCCTATCTTAAACACTATCGCTTTTTTTTAACTGAGGTAGTAAAGGAAGTTCAAATTTACACTTCTGAGGATATTTACCGAAGATTTTTGATTCCCTATGTTAGACTTGCTATAACTGTAGTTGCTGAAAGGGATGGAAGACTTGAAAGGGGATATGAAGTTAAAGCTTACACTTTGGAGTTTGAAAAGGCTAAAGATTTTATAGAGGTTCAGGAACTTCCTGAAAGGGCAAGTTCTTTAGCTTTAACTTTGCTTTCAGCTCGCAAAGCTCCGGCTGGAATTATGCCAGTTGTTTTATCTGGGGAAGCCGGAGGAACCATGATTCACGAGGCTGTAGGACATGGATTTGAAGCAGACCATGCTGAAGAGGGACTCTCTATATATTCTGGAAAATTAGGAGAAAAAGTGGCCAGTCCTTTCATCACGGTAATTGATGATCCTACCTTGAGCCATCTTTTTGGTTTTTATCCTTATGACGATGAGGGAACAGAGGCTCAGAAAGTGGTATTAATAGAAAAAGGGGTTTTAAAAAATTTCTTATACGATAAATTTTTTGCCTTAAAGCATGGAAAAATTTCTAATGGACATGGAAGAAGAGAAAGTTTTAGGGATCTTCCTATTCCAAGAATGTCTAATACTTATATAGAGAGAGGGCCTCATAAACCTGAGGAAATAGTGAAAAGTATAGACTCTGGGCTTTTAGTAAAAAAGATGGGTGGAGGAGAGGTAAATCCTTTAACTGGAGATTTTGTTTTTGAGATAAGGGAAGGTTATTATATTTATAAAGGAGAGATAGCCTATCCCATAAAAGGAGCTAATTTGGTGGGAAATGGTCCTAAGGTTTTGGAAATTATAGATATGGTAGGAGATGACCTCCATTTTGAACCTGGTTTTTGTGGAAAGGATGGTCAAAGGGTTCCGGTATCAGATGGTCAGCCTACTTTAAGGATACCAGAAATTACGGTAGGAGGGGTGGTGGAGTAGAAAGGAGGACAAAACTATGTGTGGAATTTTTGGTATTTACAGGGTTTCAGAGGCTTCTAAATATATCTATTTTGGACTTTACTCCTTACAGCATCGTGGCCAAGAAGGAGCAGGTATAGCTGTTTTTAACGGTCAAAAGATAAAATATTGGAAAAACTTAGGTTTAGTAAGTGAAGTTTTTAAAGAAAATATCCTTAAAGAACTTTCGGGAGAAATTGGTATAGGCCATGTAAGATACTCCACTACGGGACTTCCTGTAATTCAAAATGTTCAACCCTTCTGCGTAAATTTTGCTAAAAAAACCTTAGCCTTAGCTCATAACGGAAACTTAGTTAATGCTTATCAAATAAGAACTGAGCTTGAGGAGGAAGGACACATTTTTCAAACTACTATGGACAGTGAAGTTATTATGCACCTAATTGTGAAACATCTGAAAGAAGGCTTAGTTTCTGCTATCTCTAAAGCGATGTATCAAATTAGAGGAGCCTACTCTGTGCTTTTACTTTATAACGATACCTTAGTAGCCTTTAGAGATCCTTGGGGATTTAGACCCCTGGCTTTGGGTATTCTAAACGGAGGGTATGTAATTTCCTCTGAAACTTGTGCCTTTGATCTTATTTCAGCCCAATACTTAAGGGATATAGAACCGGGAGAAATTTTAGTAATAGACCAAAAGGGAATTCACTCTTTTTTTCCTTTTAAAGAAACCCATTTTAAGTTAAGCCACTGTATCTTTGAATTTATTTATTTTGCAAGACCTGATAGTCTTATTTTTAAAAAAAATGTTTACTTAGTAAGAAAAAACTTAGGATACAATCTTTATAAAGAGTGTCCTTTGGAAGCCGATTTAGTCATGCCTTTTCCTGACTCAGGAAATTATGCTGCTATAGGATATGCTCAAGCAAGTGGGCTACCTTTAGAATTTGGAGTGATTCGCAATCATTATATAGGAAGAACCTTTATAGAACCCTCTGAAAAAATTAGAGACTTTTCGGTAAAGGTAAAATTAAATCCTGTAAAAGAGTTAATTAAGGGAAAGGAAGTTATTATTATAGATGATTCCTTAGTTAGAGGAACCACTTGTCGAAACAGGCTTAAAAGTATAAAGGAAGCTGGAGCTAAAAAAATTCACTTTTTACTCTCCTGTCCTCCTATAAAACATCCCTGCTTTTTTGGGATAGACTTTCCAAGCGCTTCAGAACTAATTGCTTCTAAACACAGTGTAGAAGAAATTAGAAAGTTTTTGGATATAAATACCCTTTACTATTTAAGTATAGAAGGGCTTTTAGAGGCTGTAGGAGAATTAAAAGATAAGGTATGTTTAGCTTGCTTTAACGGAGAATATCCTATAGAGGTAGATTATAGTTTTAGAAAGGATATAATAGAGGTTTAGTTCCTTTGAGAGCCTATAAAAATCTTCAAGAGTTTATAGAGATTTTAGAGAAAGAGGGAGAACTTTGGCGGATAGAGGAGGAGGTTTCGGCAGAACTTGAAATTACTGAAATAACAGATAGAATTTGTAAGCTTTCAGGACCGGCTCTTTTTTTTGAAAAAGTAAAAGGTTTTCAAATACCTGTAGTTACTAATCTTTTTGGAAGTTTTAGAAGACTTTGTTTAGCCTTTGGAGTAAAAAGTATAGATGAGCTTGCAGAAAGGCTTTTAGACTTTTTGGAGATAAAACAAGCTGAAGGTTTATTAGAAAAGCTTCGGTTTATTCCTAAGCTTTTGCAAGCTAAGAACCTTTTTCCTAAGTTAGTTAGTAAAGCACCCTGTCAGGAAATAGTTTTAAAAGGAGAAAAGGTAGACCTTTTTAAATTACCCATTCTTAAGTGTTGGCCTAAGGATGGAGGTCCTTTTATTACTCTTCCTTGTGTGATTACTAAGGATCCTGAAACGGGTATTAGAAATGTAGGAATGTATAGGATGCAAGTTTTTAGTTCGAATGAAACTGGTATGCACTGGCAAATTCACAAAGTGGGGGCTAAACACTATAGAAAAGCAGAAAGATTGGGAAAAAAACTTCCTGTTGCCGTAGCTATAGGACCCGATCCTGCAGTCATTTATTCTGCAACGGCTCCCTTACCTGAAGAAATAGATGAATTTTTGTTGGCAAGTTTTTTAAGAGGAAAACCTGTAGAATTAGTAAAATGTCTTACCGTTCCTTTAGAAGTTCCTGCTGAGTCCCAAATTGTATTAGAAGGTTATGTAGAACCCTTTGAAAGACGCTTAGAGGGACCTTTTGGGGATCATACAGGCTACTATACTCCACCTGATTATTATCCAGTATTTAAAGTAAATTGTATTACTATGAGAAAAGAAGCTATTTATCCTGCCACAATTGTTGGAAAACCTCCTATGGAAGATTGTTATCTTGGCAAACTTACGGAAAGACTTTTTCTTCCTTTGATAAAAAAGATTTTACCTGAGGTAGTGGATATAAATCTTCCCTGGGAAGGAGTTTTTCATAATTTAGCTTTGGTATCTATTGATAAACAATATCCAGGGCAGGCTTTTAAAGTAGCCTCTGCCCTTTGGGGATTGGGACAATTGATGTTTACTAAAATTATAGTTGTTTTTGATAAGGAAGTAAATGTTCAAAATTTAAGTGAGGCCTTATTCTATCTTTGTGGAAATGTAGATCCTGAAAGAGACCTTATGATAGTTAAGGGACCACTTGATGCCTTAGATCACGCCAGTCTTTATCCAGCCTTTGGTTCTAAGATGTGTATAGATGCCACTAAAAAGTGGAAAGAAGAGGGCTACTTAAGGGAATGGCCTGAAGAAACGGTAATGAGTCCTGAAGTTAAAAAAAGAGTAGATGAACTTTGGAAAAGATTAAAGTTAGAGGAAAAATTGAAAAAAAGCAATAGTAGAGGCTAAGAAAAAAGAACTTTATTGTTAATTAATTTCTTAAAAGCTGGATTTAATTTTAAAAAGAAGGAGGTTAAAAAATGTTAGTTGCTATAATGAGTGATAGTCACGACCATATAGATAACTTAGCTCAAGCTGTAGAAATAGCTAAAGAAAGGGGTTGTGTAAGAATTTTTCACTGCGGGGATCTTATTTCTCCTTTTATGCTTCCCCTTTTAGCCCATTTTGAAAAAAGGGTAGACCTTATTCTGGGGAATAACCGTGGAGACATAGTGCTTCTATTTCAAGTTTTGAAAGATTATCCTGAAATCCATTTTCATGGAGAGGTTGCTTTTTTAGAGGTTGAAAATTTTAAAATTGTTCTAACCCACTATCCCTATTATGCCTATGCCTTTGCTTCTGAAAACAGATATGACTATGTATTTTTTGGACATACCCATCTTTATGAAGTAAAGGAAGTGGGAAAAACCTTAGTGATAAATCCAGGGGAAATAATGAAAAGGAAGGGAGAGTCAAGTTTTGTTATTTTAGATTTAACAACTCGAAAATTTGAAAAGATTAATTTGAGGTAAATTAAGTATGCGCTGGAGTAAGGCTTTTATTCCAACTTTAAGAGAAGACCCTTCTGAAGCAGAAACTGTAAGCCATAGGTTTTTACTTCGAGCAGGTATGATAAGAAAAGTAGCTTCGGGCATTTATAACTTTTTACCTTTAGGTTTTAAGGCTTTAAAAAGGATAGAAAACATAGTAAGAAAGGAAATGGATGCCTCGGGTGCTCTTGAAATACTTATGCCTATTGTTCAACCTGCTGAGCTTTGGATGGAAACAGGACGCTGGCAGGCTTATGGAAAGGAACTTCTTCGCTTTAAAGACCGAAAGGAGCATGACTTTTGCTTAGGTCCTACCCATGAAGAAGTAGTAACTGAAATAGTAAGAAGAGATGTTAGATCTTACAAAGAACTTCCTCTTATTCTTTATCAAATTGCAGTAAAATTTAGGGATGAAATAAGACCCAGATTTGGTCTCATGAGAGCCAGAGAGTTTATTATGAAAGATGCCTACTCCTTTGATGCAGATTGGGAGGGATTAGAAAAAAGCTATCAGAAGATGTATGAGACCTATAGTAAAATTTTTACTCAATGTGGACTTAAGTTTAAAGCGGTTGAAGCTCACACTGGTGCTATCGGAGGGGAGGTTTCTCACGAATTCATGGTGCTTGCAGAAACTGGAGAAGACACTATAGCCTTTTGCGAAAAGTGTGAGTATGCTTCCAATATAGAACTTACTCCTGCTATCTCTTCAGAAAGATATGTTTCAGAAGAAGAAAAACCCTTAGAGAAAGTCTATACTCCTGGAGTAAGAACAGCTAAGGAGGTAGCAGATTTTCTGGGACTTCCTGTGAGTAAAATTACTAAAACCCTAATTTACCTTTTAGACGAAAAAGAACCTATAGCAGTATGTTTAAGAGGAGATCACGAGATAAATGAAACCAAACTTGAAAGGCTCTTTCCAGAAAGAGTTTTGAGAATGGCTAACGAAGAGGAGGTCTTTAAAATTGTGGGTGCCCATACGGGTTTTATTGGACCTAAGGACTTAAAAATTAAGGTTATAGCAGATAAGTCCTTAGAAGGCTATCCTAATTTGGTAATCGGAGCCAATGAAGACGAATATCATTACTTAAATGCTAATCTTTTGTCCACCTTTAAGCCAGACTTAATTGCAGATTTAAGAAAGGCTACCTATGGAGATCTATGTCCTAAATGTGGAAGTTTACTTCAGTTTATTAAAGGAATAGAAGTAGGTCATATTTTTAAATTGGGAACTAAATATAGTGAGGCCATGAAGGCAAGATTTTTAGATCGAGATGGGCAGATGAAACCCTTTATTATGGGATGCTACGGAATAGGTGTTAGTAGAATTTTATCAGCAACCATTGAGCAAAATCATGACCAAGATGGAATCATTTTTCCTTGGCCTATAGCTCCCTTTCAAATTAGTCTGATGTATCTAAAGGAAACTTTTAAAGAAAAGGCTGAACTTCTTTATCAAGAACTTTCTAAGAATTGGGAAGTAATTCTTGATGATCGAGATGAAAGACCAGGAGTAAAGTTTAAAGATTTAGACCTAATAGGGGTTCCTTTACAAATAATTTTGGGGAAAAAATTTGAAACCTCTCAGGAAGTAGAAGTAAAAGTTAGAAAAACAGGGGAAAGAAAGTTTATAAATTTAGAAAGAATTATAGACTTTATAAAAGATTTAGAAAATGAGAAGCTTTAAACTTTCAGAAATAAAGGAAATTGTAGACGGAAAGCTTATAGGAGAAGATTTAGAAATTAAGGGAATAAATGCTATATCCTTAGCTAAGGAAGATGAACTAATTTTTGTTGATTCTCCCAGAAGGGTAGAACAAGCCAAACTTTCTAAGGCTAAGGCTGTTATGTGTGAAGAAGGTCTTAGTAGTTATTTTTCAGAAAAATCAGTTCTTGTGGTAAAAAATGTAAGGGTTGCGGTAGCTAAGGTTTCAGCCCTTTTTAAAAAAGAACCAGAGATTAGATGGGAGATAAGTGAACATGCTATTATAGAAGAGGAAGTAGAGATTGAAACTCCCTGTGCTATTTATCCGTGGGTTTATATTCAAAAGGGGGTAAAGATAAAAAAGGGAGTTATTTTATATCCAGGTGTTTTTGTGGGAGCCTACTCGGAAATTGGCGAAAATACTATAGTTTATCCCAGAGTAGTTATTTACCCCTATACCAAAATAGGCAAAAACTGTATTCTTCATGCAGGAGCTGTTATAGGAGCAGATGGCTTTGGATTTGCTCAAGAACCAACTCCTGAGGGTTATAGAAATTTAAAAATTTATCACTTTGGAGGAGTAGAAATAGAAGACGAGGTAGAAATCGGAGCTAATACCACTATTGATAGAGCAGTTTTTGGAAAAACAATGATAAAGGAGGGTACTAAAATTGATAATTTAGTTCAAATAGGGCATAATGCTCAAATTGGAAGACAAAATATTTTAGTAGCTCAAGTGGGTATTTCAGGAAGTGTAGTTTTAGAGGATTATGTAATGCTTGCGGGTCAAGTGGGAGTAGCACCTTCTATAAGAATTGGGAAGGGAGCCAAAGTGGCTGCTAAGTCAGGAGTAGCCAAAGATGTTTCTCCAGGGGAAGAAGTGGCTGGAATTCCCACCATTAAAGCCAGCACCTGGAGAAGATCGGTTCTTATTTTTGAAAAACTGCCAGAACTTTATAAAAAGTTAAAAACTAAAGAAGGAGGTTAGGCTTTTATGATTCCGAGATATACCAGACCAATTATGGCTAAACTCTGGAGTCCTGAAGAAAGGCTTAGAGCTTGGCTTTTAGTAGAGTTTTATGCTACAGAAGCTTGGTATAAACTTGGAAAAGTTCCTGAAAGGGATTTTCAAATTATTAAAGAAAAACTTACTCCTTACATGGAAAAGGGGTTTACTTTTGAAAATGTAAAAAGAGTTGAAGAAATTGAGGCTACAACTAAACATGATGTTATTGCCTTTTTAACCCATCTATCAGAAATTGTTGGTCCCTCTGCCCGCTATCTTCACATAGGTATGACCTCCTCTGATATGCTGGACACCTCTATGGCCTATCTTATGAAAAAAGCTATGGAAATTATTCTTGAAGATTTAGAAAACCTCTTAGAAATTCTTAAAGAAAAAGCCTATCAATATAAGGATACCGTAATGATAGGAAGGACCCATGGAATTCATGCAGAACCTATAACCTTTGGGCTAAAGTTTGCTTTGTGGTATGAGGAAATGAAGAGAAATAGGAGGCGCTTAAATTCTGCTTTAGAAACTATTTCTTATGGAAAGATTTCAGGTGCTGTGGGAACCTTTGCTCACCTTCCTTTAGAAGTTGAAGCCTATGTGTGCGAAAAGTTAGGATTAAAGCCTGATCCTATTTCTAACCAAATTGTTCAAAGAGATCGCTATGCTGAATATATTTGTGCCTTAGGAATTTTAGCTGGAACTATAGAAAAAATTGCTACCGAGATAAGACATCTTCAAAGAACCGAGGTTTTAGAAGCTGAAGAGTACTTTAGTCCTGGGCAAAAGGGTTCCTCTGCTATGCCTCATAAAAGAAATCCAATTTTATCTGAAAATCTCTGTGGTTTAGCTAGAACCATAAGAGGCTATCTTATTCCAGCCTTGGAAAACATGGTTCTGTGGCATGAAAGAGATATAAGCCACTCCTCAGCAGAAAGAATGATTATTCCTTCTGCTACTACTTTAGCAGACTTTGCTTTGGTTAGACTTACTAATTTACTTAAAAACTTAATAGTTTATCCTGAGAGAATGCTTAAGAACTTAAATTTAACCCGAGGTCTTTTCTTTTCTCAACCCTTAATGTTAGCCTTAGTAGAGAAAGGTATGGTTAGAGAAGAAGCTTACAGGATAGTTCAAGAATTAGCTATGAAAGTTTGGCAAGATGAAAATCTTAACTTCGTAGAAGTAGTTAAGGAGAATCCCAAAATTAAAGAGGTTTTATCTGAAAGAGAATTAGAAAATCTTTTAGAAGTTAGAAATTATCTTACCCAAGTAGAGAAAATTTTTGAAAGGGTTTTTGGTAAGTAAATTTTTTAATGAAAAAGCCAGTTTATCAAGTGGTAGCTGGTTTTATTGAAAAAGAGGGAAAATTTCTTTTAGTGCAAAGACCCTTTCATAAGAGAAATGGAGGGCTTTGGGAATTTCCAGGGGGTAAGGTAGAAAGGGGAGAAACTTTAGAAGAAGCTTTAAAAAGAGAATTAAAAGAAGAATTAGACATAGAAATTTTAGAAACTTCCTTTCTGGAAAGAATAGTTCATGATTATGAAGACTTTCAAATTGAACTATTTCTTTTGAAAGTTCAAAGTTTTAAAGGAACTCTGACTCTTAAAGAAGCTTCAAACTTTAAGTGGGTAAACTTTGCTTCAGCTCTAAGGTTAGAGCTTTGCGAAGCCGATAAAAAACTTATTCAGAAATTACTTTCCTATAAGGGAATGTCTAATTTTTCTGGATAACTGTTTTAAGTACTGAATTTTTTCCCAAGGAGGTTTTTTAAAGGAGGGAAAGACTGTGTTATTGTGAAAGATGGGATCCTCTTCTAAGGGATAGCGAGAAGAAAGTTTAGCTTTTTCAAAAAAGGGTGTTCCTGGAATAGGCGAAAATTCAGCTAAGTGAGGAGGAACCTTAGTGTTAGCTAAAAAAAGTAAGGTTTTTTCAACTTCTTCCCAGTTTTCTTCTGGAATTCCATAAAGCACATAAGCTCCAAGCTCCCTATTTGAAAAACCTACTTCTTTTAAATAGCTTATCGCTTGCAAAAATTCTTCTAAAGTGATTTTGTTGTCAAAACGATTTTCAACCCTTTCAAGTCCTAAGCGTAAAGTCTTAAAACCTGCCTTCTTAAGAAGAATGGCTACTTCCTTAGTTACAAATCTGGCGTGAATAGCATTAGGAGTATGAAAGTTAACTTCTAATTTTTCTTCTATAATTTTTTCTAAAATGGGCTTTAAACGATTTTCAAAATTAAAAAGCAAGGCATCATCATAAAAAGCAAAGTCTTTTACTCCGTAATTAGTTTTCCAAAAAATTATTTCTTCCCAAACTTGATGGGGGGATTTTTCTATAAAAGAGGGTTGTAGTCTAAAAGAAGCACAATAAGGGCATCTAAAGGGACATCCAAAACTGGTAAAAAGAATTACATAGGGAATTTGGGTTTGAAGGTCAAAAATAGGATAATCAAATGGATAAGGTTTTCCTGAAGGCTCATATCGTCTTTGAAGAAAGGCTAAAAAGTCTTCCACTTCATAGTTTACTATGTGAACTTCTGTATCTTTTAAGTTAGTTTCTATAAAATTTTTAAGATGCTTAAACTCAAGTTTGGCATAAATTCCACCTACATAAAGAGGAAGGTTTCGATAGTTTTCGGAAAAGAATTTTAATAAAGTAAAAAGACCAGGATACCAATAGGTCATAGTAGAACCTAAAAGGACAGCTTTAAACTTAAGGGAAGATAAAATCTCTTTAAAAATGTTTATTGGAAGACCATACCGATAAAATTTTCTTGGGATATCTTTAAAATAGACTGGTTTGGGAAGAGGTTCTTTATAAAAAGCTCCTATTCCAAATTCCTTTCTTTTAGGAAGTTTAGGAAGTTTGGGATAAAAGGGATCAAGTAAATCAAGATAGTAGATTTGGTATCCAAGTTTTCTCAGTTTTCCACCTATATAAAGCAGTCCATAGGGTCTTAACCAAAAATCGTAAGCTGAAAAGTCGTATATCCAAGGATTGATAAGTAAAAAATCATAAAGCATGGGTATTGGCTTTAAAAAATAAACCCTTTGTAAAGTTAGTCAAGAATTTAAAAACTGGAAAATCACCGATATAAGTTGAGACTATTATAATAATATATGGCTATATTTTTAAGCCAAAATTTGGGGGGCATCCCACCGCCCCTATCATCTCCTTGACATTACCACCTAAAGCCTCAACCTTCTTGA
>JANXAD010000044.1 GCA_025062245.1 Thermodesulfobacteriaceae bacterium
CCTTTATAATAATTTAAGAGCTAGAGAACTCATTTTAAATGGAGAAAGTGAAGGAAAAACCTTTTATGATACCATGAGTCAAGGTGGACCCTTTGGAATGCAAACCTTTGATCAACATATCATCTCTCTTTTTAAAGAAGACCTTATAGAAGAGGAAGTAGCCCTATATTCTTGTATTAGAAGAGATTTGGTAGGAAGACAATTAGAATTGATAAAGAAACAAAAAGGTAAAGAAAAGGAAGTCTTAGACTTAGAACTTGGAAGCAAAGGCGTCCGATGACTTTAGAGTTAAAAGACTTACTCATAGATAAACCTGTTTGTCTTATTTACTGGGAATTAAAAACACCTTTAGAGAGTGTTTCTCAATATTTTTTTCAAAATAATTTCGAAGTTAAAATTTTAAAGGATAAATCTGAATTAGAAGCTTGGTTAAAGTTGGAAATGGTTAAGGTGGTAATATGTGCTGGAAATGGTTTAGAAGAGGTTCAAGATCTTAAAACTTTGTTAGATACTCTACCTATAGAGAAAAGAAGAAAAATTTTTGTAATTTACATCTTTCCTTCTGAAAATACCTTAGATCCAGAAAAAACCTTTCTTTTATCAGCTAACTTACTGATTTCTGAAAAGGATTTAGAATTTTTTGAAAAAATATACTCTAAGGCTTCCCTTTATTGGGAAATTCTTTATAGGAATTATTATAAGGCTTTAGAAAGTTTTTCAGAAGAGGTTTTAACATCATGATAAGAAAGGCAGTTTTACCGGTTGCAGGACTTGGAACTAGAATGCTTCCAGTAACTAAGGTGGTGCCTAAGGAACTTCTTAATATTATTGATAGACCAACTATAGAATATGTGGTAGACGAAGTTCTGGCCTCAGGAATCGATACCTTAATTTTTATAATTTCTCAGGGAAAGGAAGATATTTTAAATTATTTCAATGTAGACCTTGGACTTAAAACTTTTTTGAAAGAAAGAAAAAAGTGGGACTTACTTAAAAAAGTAGAAGAAGTGGAGGAGAAGGTCAAAAATATCATTTCCGTAATTCAGAAAATTCCAGAGGGATTAGGACAAGCAGTTTTGATGGCAGAAAAAACTATAGGAAATGAACCCTTTGCGGTCCTTTTAGGAGACGATTTGGTAGATGCTAAAGAACCCTGTTTAAAACAGATGATGCAAGTTTATCTTAAATATGAAGGATGTATTATAGCTGTAGAAGAGGTTCCCTTAGAAGATATCTCTAAATATGGAATAATTGAGGGAGAAAGATTAGAAGAAAGGATAATAAAAATAAAAAGAGTCATAGAAAAGCCTTCTCCTCAAGAAGCACCCTCTAATTTAGCTATTATCGGAAGATACATCTTTCAACCTGTTATTTTCGAATTCCTAAAAAAAATCGAAAAATCTGTGGGAGGAGAGTATCAATTAACTGATGCTATACAGTTGTTGATAAAAGAAGGCTATGAAGTTTATGGCTATCTCTTTGAGGGGAAAAGATTAGATACTGGAAATAAAAAGGGATTTTTTAAAACTATTTTACATTATGCTAAAAAGGATGAAGAGCTTAAGGAGGTTCTAAAGGAATTCTATCAAGAATTTTATCAAGTTAATGTATTTAGTTGAGGTCATTTTACCTCTTCCTGTTTACCAAACCTTTCATTATTTTAGTCCCAATTTTCTCTTACCAGGAATTAGAGTATTAGTTCCTTTTAAAAATTCTAAGTTAATTGGAATAATAAAGTCCTGTGAAAGGGTGGAAAGGGAAGACAGAAACTATAAAGTTATTGAGGAGACCTTAGATGAAAAACCCATGGTTAACTCTTTTCTTCTGCAATTTTTAGAAAGGATTGCAGAGCATTACATGGTTCCTATAGGTATGATTTATAGGATAGCCCTTCCCTCAGGAATTTTTTCTCTACCTTCTAAGAGAGTATACCTAACCCCGGAAGGGGAGATAGCCTTGAAAAAAGGTTTCTTACCTAAGGAATTTACCTTGATAAAGAAAAGAGGGATAACCCTAAGAAATTTTTTAAAGAAAAATCCTTTTCTAAATTTGCGAAAAATAAAGGAATACGAAAGTAGAAGATGGATTGCCTTAAAAGTGGAGTATCCCAAAGTAAAAATTCCTACCGAAGTTTTTTTAAGTTTTAAGGATAGAGAGATTAACAATTTTAAGTTAGAAAAATTTTTTAGAGTTAGTCCTCAGATTCCTGAAAAAGTTTTGTTAAAAGAAGTTTCTAAGAAAGAGGTGGAGAGGTGGATAAAAGAAGGAGTTTTGGAAAGAATAGAGATACCTAAATTTAGAAAGGTTACCGTTCCTTATGTAGGTGAAATTAGCTATCACTTAACACAAAGACAAAGGGAAGTTTTTGAAGGGATAAAAAATTTAGTGGAAAAAGGAGATTTTCAGCCTATATTACTTTTTGGAGTTACAGGAAGTGGAAAGTCTTTAATTTACTTAGAACTTATTAAGGAAGTCCTAAGCCAAAATAAAAGGGTTATGATTTTAGTTCCTGAGATTGCTCTTACTTCCTATATGGAAATGTTTATTTTAAGGCATTTTAAGGAGGAAGTAGCTTTGCTTCATAGTGCTTTATCTCCTGGAGAAAGATTAAGTGAGTGGATAAGGATTTTAGAGGGACAGGCTAAGATAGTTCTGGGCACCCGTTCAGCTGTTTTTGCACCCATAGAAAAATTAGGACTTATTATTGTAGATGAAGAACATGACCCTTCTTATAAGGAGGAATATTTACCTTGTAAATATCATGCCCGAGATTTAGCTTTGTTAAGAGCTAAGATAGAAAACCTTCCTATCATTTTAGGTTCTGCCACCCCAAGTATAAAAAGTTTTTACTTGGCTCTTCAAGGAAAATATCAGCTTTTTGTGCTTAAAGAAAGACCTTGGACCAATTTACCTCAAACAAGGTTAATAGAAAATAAAGAATTTAAAATAATTTCAACAGAACTAAAAAGGGAAATAGAAAAAACCTTAGAGGAAGGGCATTCGGTTTTTCTTTATTTAAACCGAAGAGGATATGCTCCTTTAGTTTTATGTGAAGAGTGTCATTATATATGGAATTGTCCTAACTGTGGAATTCCTTTAACTTATCACAAAGATGAAGAAGCTTTGCTTTGCCACTATTGTAGCTTTAGTCTCAAATCTTTAAGAGTTTGTCCTAATTGCGGAGGGATAAAAATAAAATTTAAAAGAATGGGAACAGAAAGAGTTGAAGAGGAAATAAAGAAAATCTTTAAAAAAGTAGAAATAGTTCGTTTGGACCGAGACACCATAAATTCAGAGAAAAGACTTTCAGAGATTTTAAGAAAAATTTATGAAGACAAGCCTAAGATAATTGTAGGAACCCAAGCAGGAGTTCATGGACATAATTTTCCTCAAGTAAATTTGGTAGGAATTTTAAGGGCAGAGGAAGGCTTATTTTTACCTCATTATAGGGCTTCCGAAAAAACCTTTCAACTTCTTGTTCAAGCCTGTGGAAGAGCAGGAAGAGAAGAAAAAGAAGGAAAAGTCCTTTTTCAGACCCTTTTAAAAGACCATTATGTTATAAAATACGCTTTAAATCAAGATTATGAAAGCTTTTTTAAAGAGGAGATTAAACTTAGACAGAAGTTTAATTTTCCTCCCTGGGTTAGAATGGCTTTAGTAAGATTGGAAGGTTTAAAAGAGGATAGGGTAATAAAAAAAATAACTGAAATAAAGAAGTTTTTAGAAAATTTTGAAAATTTAGAAATTTTAGGCCCCTGTCCAGCTCCTTTTAGACGCTTAAGAGGTTTTTACCGATGGCACCTAATTTTAAAGGCTAAGAAATATAGGTTTATCCAGCAAGCACTGAGAGAATTGGTTAAAAATTTTAAAATTTCAGGAATAAAGATGGTGATAGACCTAGAACCTGAAGAAATTTTATAGTTTAGTGTTACTTTTTTATGTTTTACCTTCCATCAATATTGATTTTATAAATTTTTGGGCTTAACTTTGATTTTAAAAAATGATGAGCCTTAAAATCAAAAGAAGGAGAACCAAAATAATTAAAGTAGGAAAAGTAGAGATAGGGGGAGAAAATCCTATTCGTGTTCAAAGCATGACTAATACTGATACCTGTAAGCTAAAGGATACTTTGGAACAAATTCAAAGACTTTACTCTGCAGGGTGTGAAATTGTAAGGGTTGCTATTCCTAATGAAAAGGCTGTTAAAACTCTTAGAGATATAACTAAGGAAAGCCCTATTCCTGTGATAGCTGATTTACACTTTGCAACCCTTTTAGGAGAAAAAGCTGTTTTAGCAGGAGTTTCTGGAATTAGAATTAATCCAGGGACCTTTAAAGATCGAAAAAACTTAGATCGTTTGATTGAAGTATGTAAGGAAAGGGAGGTTTGTATACGAATTGGTATAAATGCCGGTTCCTTAGAGCCAGAAATTTTTAAAAAATATGGTTTTCCTAAACCTAAAGCTATGGTGGAAAGTGCCCTAAATTGGTTAAACTATATAGTTGAAAAGTTTGATTATTATAATTTAAAAGTTTCTCTTAAGTCTTCTAATTGGTGGGACACTGTAAGAGCCTACCAACTTTTTTCTAAAGTTTCAGACTTCCCCTTACACATAGGTGTTACAGAAGCTGGAGGAATAATTCCCGGGACAGTAAAAAATACCTTGGCTATTTCTCAACTTTTGTTAAAAGGCATAGGAGATACCATAAGGGTTTCCCTGACAGCCGATCCAGTAGAAGAAGTTTATGTAGCCTATGAAATTTTAAGAAATCTTAATTTGAGAAGACTTTATCCTGAAATAATAGCTTGTCCAACCTGTGGAAGATGTGAAATAGATCTCTTGAAACTTTATAAAGAGGTAGAAAAGTGGGCTCGTAAGATAAAGGCAGATTTAACCTTAGCTGTTATGGGTTGTATAGTAAATGGTCCTGGGGAGGCTAAAATGGCTGACTTGGGAATTGCTGGAGGGAAAGGAGTAGGTATTATTTTTAAAAAAGGAAAAATTATTAAAAAAGTTGAAGAAAAAAGACTTCTTTCAAGTTTTTTTGAAGAAATAGAAAAATTTTTAAAGGAACATCCTGAGCGTCTTCAAAATTAAAAAAGGATCTTCTAAGTCTAAGAATGCAGAAAATTATCAAAGCTATAGGTCTTGTTTTTGGGGATATAGGAACAAGTCCTATTTATACTCTGAGTGTGGTTTTTTTACTTCTTCCAGCTACCTATGAGAACATCTTAGGAGTCCTTTCTATTATTTTTTGGACTATGGTTATTATACCTACTCTTCAGTATATGGTTCTTGCTATGAGTTTAAGTTTAAGGGGTGAGGGAGGAACCTTTGTTTTAGCTGAAATTTTTAAATCCTTAATAAAGTCTAAAAGAGGGGTAGGAATTATTAACCTCATTTCTTTTATGGCTATTTCTCTTCTTATGGGAGATGGAGTTATAACTCCAGCTATTAGTATTCTTAGTGCTGTAGAAGGTATTTCTCTTATTCCAGGATTGACCCATCTTTCTGAAACTTATATAGTAGGAATTAGCATAATTATAGCAACCTTTTTATTTTACTTTCAGTCCAAAGGCACAGAAAGGGTTTCCAGTTACTTTGGTCCGGTAATAGGTATTTGGTTTTTAAGCCTTTTTATTTTAGGACTTATTTATATCTTAAAAGTTCCGGGAGTATTAAAAGCTATTAATCCCTTATATGGAATTGATTTTTTACTAAATCAAGGTTGGAAAGGCTTTCTGGTTCTGGGTGAAATTATTCTTTGTGCCACAGGTAGTGAAGCTATGTATGCCGATATGGGGCATTTAGGTGCTAACCCTATAAAACAGGCTTGGAAAATAGGTTTTGTAGCTCTAATAGTTAATTATTTTGGACAAGGGGCTTTCCTATTTTTAAATCCAGAAGCTAAGTATGTGTTGTTTGAAATGTGTCTCCAAACACATGCTCTTCTTTATATCCCTTTTTTAATTCTTGCTCTTTTTGCCACAGTTATAGCTTCTCAAGCTATGATAAGTGCCATGTTTAGTTTAGTTTATCAAGCCATGTCTGCAAGAATTTTACCCTTAGTAAAGGTAAAATATACTTCCACAGAACTAAGTACCCAAATATATATAGGGATAGTTAATTGGATTCTTTATATAGCTGTATGCTTGGTAATGTATCATTTTAGTTCTTCTCATAAACTTGCTGCCGCCTATGGCTTGGCAGTAACTGCAACTATGACTATTACAGGACTTTTTTTAATTTTTGTTTTTTATCTTCAAAAAAAGTTCTTATCAGTCTTGCTTTCTATTTTTACTTTTTTAGTTTGCACAGTTTATTTTTCTTCTACTTGGCATAAATTTTTAGAGGGAGGTTATTGGTCAATTTTATTGGCTACTTTTCCCTTTTTACTTATTCTTTTATATACTCAAGGACAAAAGGCTCTTTATAGAAATCTTACCTTTTTAAATCGGGAAGAATTTATTCATAAATTTAGCCGATTTTATCCAGCTAATCCTAAAATACAAGGAACAGCCCTTTTTTTTATTAGAGAGCCAAGTCTTTTTCCTCCCTATGTTATGGAAACCCTCTTTTTTCATGGAATCCTTTATGAAGAAAATATTTTTATTTCAATTATTAGAAAAAATGAGCCCTTTGGAATAACGGCTGGTTTTTTAGAAGAACTTTGCCCAGGAGCCAAGGTTTTTCAAATTTCTCACGGTTATATGGAATATATAAATGTAGAAAATATTTTAAGAGAACATGGGATTAATGAGAGAGCCATTTTTTACGGTTTTGAAGATATAAAGACTGAAAATCCTGTCTGGAAACTTTATGCCTTTATCAAACAAGCAAGTCCTCATTTTGTAAAATTCTTAGAACTCCCCTCTACTAAACTTCACGGAGTTATAACCAGGTTAGAAATGTAAATTTTTATTTTTAGGTAGTATAATAAAAAATTGTGTATGAACTTGCTTGTAAACCTAATCATGGAAGAACTTCTAAAAGGTATAAAAGACTTTTTAGAAAAGCTCCTAATTAAAAAAGAGCCCTATTGGATTGCGAAGAAGGGGTGGAAAAGATAGAGAATGGGTGTTATATGAAGTTCAAGGAAAGTCACGGTTGCAGAAGGGATAGGTATGGGAAAGAAGAAATTAGAATTGTTTTAAAAGAAGAAAAATTTCATACACAAAAAACTTGATACTATAAATTTTAAGTTGAAAAAATTTATTTTCAAATTATTTTTAAAATCAAAAAAACTAAAAGGGATTCTAAAATGAAAATTTTAATTTATGGGCATCCAATTTTAAGAGAAAAATCCAAACCTGTAGAAGAGATTAATGGAAAGTTGAAAGAGACTATAGAACAAATGGCTGAACTTATGTATAAAGTAAAGGGCTTAGGGTTAGCTGCTAATCAAGTAGGGATTCCTAAAAGATTTTTTATTTTAGATGTAGCTCAAAAAGAGGGTAATCCAGAACTTTTAGTTTTTATTAATCCTGAAATTCTTGAAACTCAGGGTGAGGTTAGTTATGAAGAGGGATGTTTAAGTATTCCAGGATATTATGCCAAGATAGATAGATATGCCCATCTTTTGGTTAGAGCTTACGATTTAAAGGGAAAATCTTTTGAAAGAGAACTTTCAGGGCTTGCAGCTATAGCCTTTCAACATGAATATGACCATTTAGAAGGAATCCTCTTTATAGATAGACTTTCTTTGCTTAAGCAGAATTTATTTAAACGCTGGTGGAAAAAGAACAAACCTAAGGAATTATTCTATAATCCTTAATCTTTCTATTTTTTGAGCTTTACCCTCTGAATCAAATTCAAGAAAAACTCCTTCTAACTTTAGAGGTCCGTTTTTTTCTACTTCTAATTTTCTGGGAAATAGGTTTAGATACATATCTATTGCTTGATCTATCTTCATTCCTATAATACTATTTAAACTTCCACACATACCTACATCAGTGATATAGGCTGTTCCTTTAGGAAGTATTCTTTCATCCGAAGTTTGAACATGGGTATGGGTGCCTATAACTGCTGAGACTAAACCATCTAAAAAGAAGCCTAAAGCCACTTTTTCTGAAGTAGCTTCAGCATGAAAATCTACCAAAATAAAGGGAGTGTCTTTTTTTAAGAATTCTACTAATTTTTGTCCTACTATAAAAGGATTATCTAAGGGACGCATAAAGGTTCTTCCTTCTAAGTTTATAATTCCAAGCTTTTGGCCGTCTTTATAAGCTATAGTCCATCCTTTACCAGGAGCCTTCTCTCCATAGTTAGCAGGCCTTAGAACTCTTTCTGTTTTTTGTAAATAGGGAAAGAATTCTTTTTTCCAAACATGATTTCCAGAGGTTAAAATTTCAATTCCGTAGGAGAACAACTCCTCAGCTATTTTTTCTGTAAGACCAAATCCTCCTGCTGCGTTTTCTCCATTAGCAATAACAAAGTCACAGGAGTATTTTTTAATTAAGGATGGTAAAAATTCCCTTACTGCTCTTCTTCCTGGTTCCCCTACTATGTCTCCTAAAAAAATTACTTTCATCAATTTAGGTTTTTTATCTTTACCTTGCATATTCAATAGCTCTGGTTTCTTTTATTACGGTAACTCTTATAATTCCTGGGTAATTCAGTTGATTTTCTATTTTTTGAGCGATTTCACGAGCTAAAAGATAGGCCTGTTCATCTGTAATCTTTTTCTCATCTACAATTACTCTTATTTCTCTTCCAGCTTGTATAGCGTAAGCCTTTTGAACTCCCTCAAAGGAATAGGCAATGTCCTCTAATTCTTTTATTCTCTTTATATAGGCTTCTAAAAGTTCTCTTCGAGCACCTGGTCTTGCACCAGAGATAGCATCTGCAATTTGCAAGATTACTCCTAAAATACCAGTAATGGGCACATCTTCGTGATGGGAAGCTATAGCATTTACTATTTCTTCATCTTCTCCATATTTTCTGACAATTTCTGCTCCAATTAAGGCGTGAGGACCTTCTTGTTCATAACTACTAGCCTTTCCTACATCATGGAGAAGAGCAGCCCTTTTAGCCTTTTTTACATCCCATCCCAATTCTCCTGCGATAGCTCCGCAAATGATGGCAGTTTCTATAGAATGTTGTAAGACATTTTGACTATAACTCGTTCTGAATTTAAGCTTACCCAACATTTTTATGAGTTCAGGATGTAATCCATAGATACCTAATTCAAAACAAGCCTTTTCCCCTACTTCTACTAAGTGTTGTTCCATCTCCTCTTCTACTTGCTTTACTACTTCCTCTATTCTTGTGGGGTGAATTCTTCCATCAGCTATAAGTCTTTCTAAAGAAATACGAGCAATCTCTCTTCTAAGTGGATCTAAACAAGAGAGAACTACTACTTCAGGAGTATCATCAATAAGAAGGTCAACCCCTGTTATGGTCTCAAAAGTTCTTATATTCCTCCCCTCCCTTCCTATTATTCTTCCCTTCATCTCTTCATTGGGAAGTTGAACCACAGAGACTGTTTTTTCGGTAACAAAGGAAATAGCTGCCTTAGAAATAGAATAGGCTAAAATTTCTTGAGCCTTTCTCTTACTTTCCTCTCTAATTTCATTTTCTACTTTCATGATCATTTTAGCTTTTTCTTCTAAAATTTCCTCTTCTACCTTCTTAAGTAATAATTCTTTAGCTTCTCTTTCTGTAAGTCCTGCAACTTTTTCTAATTCCTCTTTAGCCCTTTCTAAGGTTTTTTCAATTTCCCTATTTTTTTCCTCTAATTTTTGTTTAATTTCTTCAATTTCTTTCCACTTTTTTTCTAAATTCTCTTCCTTCTTAGATAGGTCTAACTCTTTTTTGGCTAAAAACTCCTCTTTGTTAAGTAATCTTTCTTCTTTAACACTAATTTCTTGAAGTTTTTTTTCAAAATCTTTTTCTAAGGATTGTTTATAAATTAAAATTTCCTCCTTAATTTTTAGTTCTGCAGATTGTATTTTAAGCTGAGCTTCCCTTTCTGCATTTTCAAAGATCTCTTTAGCCTTTTCTTGAGCATTTTTTAAAATTTCTTGAGCCCTCTTTTCTACATTTAATCCCATTTTTTCTTCAGCCCGTTTTTTATAATACCAAATAATACCTACTAAAAGAGAGCCGACTATAAAACCTATTATTAGGTAAGTTACTGCAAACATGATATTTCTCCCCCTTTAGAATTTATTTATTATAGAGGGAGAAGGAGAATTTTATGAAAATTTAAAAATTCTGAAGATTTAACCTTTAAAAAAACTATTTTTAAAATTAATGGGGCGAGGTCTGGCTAACCCTAATTCTTTATAGAGCCCCAGAACACTCTTACCCCATAAAATTTTTTTGAATAAATTACTTCTGTCTTTTAATTAATTTACTCTCTTTATAAAAAACTTTAATTTTAGTAAGTACTTTTAAAACCCTCCCAATTAATATTTTTTATATTTTTTTATATTTAAAATAACTTTTAACGGGAGAGTTATTATAAAGCTTTTTATTTTTGTATGAACCCTTTTCTCCTCCTCCCTCTAATTACTTTTTAAAAATTTTAAAAGTTAAAATTAATTTAATGTCTAAACTCTATTTTGTCAAGATAATTGTATGAGACCATATGATTTGGGACTGAATAGAATTTTTGACCTAATTTTCGCAACACCATCTTAACGACAATTTGTTACTCAATTCATAAGGCGCTTCTCCACATTATACCACAACAAATACTTCATCATCTCCCTGTTAAACCCCTCTATATCATACCCAAACTCCTC
>JANXAD010000045.1 GCA_025062245.1 Thermodesulfobacteriaceae bacterium
TGTAATGAAACGGGAGGAAATGATGAACTTTATTTAAGAAGTGCCTATGTCTCTGATACAAGATTTTCAGGATGCTGGTGGGTGAATAACCTAACTCAAGGATTTGATAGAAGACTTATAGAATGTAATTTTCAATCTGCTGAAAACGGAACTTGTATAGCTTTAGGTACAGGGAGGGAATTTTTAGGAATAAATACTTGTAAAATTTTTAATAATACTCAAGGATTTATATATTATTTACATAATACAGACTCCCAAGCCTATCCTCGAAGGGTATCTTTAAGGCTATATCTTGATAATGCAACTACCCCCTCTGAGTGTGCTCCAGAAAGTTATTCTCTTTACAGAGAGACTCTTAATTTAAAACAGCCTTTGTTCGATTGTATAGGAGGAATGAAATTTTCAGAAATTATTGGTTCATATGAATTACCCTCAGGATTAAGAGTATGTTTACTTGTTCAGGTGAGTGGAAGAAGTAGAAATAGAATAGCCCCTCCCCAAAGTTCTAATTGTGGAAATTTTACAATTAAAAACGGTTGGGAATATTATAGGTGGAGAATTGTGGAAGAAATTATCCCTTTTAAGAACTTATAATTGTTTATAAACGGAGAATAATAAAAATGAAAATTCAAAAATTTAAGAAAAAGATAAGAACTAAAGGTTCAGCCCTTTTTTTAGCTATAGTTTTGTCTACCATTGCTTTAATACTTTTAGGAAGTTTAATGTTAGTATGGTGGAAGTTTACCCAAGCAGCCTTTCCGGTGCGAACCTATTCAAGTTTAAGAGAGGCTGCTGCGGGAGGAGTGGAATTATTAGTAGGTTACATTTCTAACCGATATTTTGATGAAATGGGTGTCGGAAGAGCACCCCGTGGAACAAGAGCTCTTACTTCAAGTAATGCCTATCCCTTTTGTGTAGAGGTGCTCCTTAGATTTCAACTTTTAGGAGATACCAGACAATTTAACAATCCGGTTCAAATCTGCTATTATGGAATTCCTGGAGGAAGTATTCCAGGAGAAATGCTTGGAGGAGTAGCTTATACAGGTCCTAAAACAGGTAAAGGTGAAGTTTTTGCTCTTAATTCTACAGCTTATGGTCCCCAAAATACTTTAGCTATTGTAGAAGCAGTCTATGTAAGATAGTTTTTAAGAAAGACCTTTTTTAAAAGCTTAACATAAAGGAACTTTTTTTCAAAAATTTTAAGTTTTATTTAGAAAAAAACGGTCTTGATTTTTTATTTTTAAAGTTTCTTTAAAGAAAGATCTTTTTTAGAAACATTAATTAATAAATTCTATAAATTTCAAACACTTTAAATTTCAGATAGAAATTTTTAAAAAATTTATTATATTATAGACTCTTAAAAATAAAACCAATTTTAGGAGGCTTAAACATGCACCCTTTGTTGGAAGGAAATAATACTAAAAAGTTTTTGTTAGGTAATGAGGCTATTGTAAGAGGAGCTTTAGAGAGTGGAGTAAAAGTTGGTTCTGCCTATCCTGGAACGCCCTCTTCAGAGATTGGAAATCATCTTTTCAAAATTCAAGAAGAACTACCGGGTCTTTATTTTGAATTTGCAGTTAATGAAAAGGTAGCTATGGAAATCGTTGGAGCAGCCTCTGCTTGTGGATTAAGATCCTTAACTTGTATGAAACATGTGGGACTTAATGTAGCAAGTGATGCTTTAATGACTTTAGCTTATGTAGGAGTAAAGGGAGGGTTAGTTATAGTTACAGCTGATGACCCCTTTTGTCATTCCAGTCAGAATGAGCAGGATAATCGTTATTATGCACGTTTAGCTCAACTTCCGCTTCTTGAAGCCTACTCACCTCAATCAGCCTACGAATTAACCAAATTTGCCTTTGAACTTTCAGAAAAATTAGAAATTCCGGTAATTTTAAGAACTACTACCAGAGTGTCTCATGCTCGTGGAATTGTAGAGGTAGGAGAAATTCCTCAAGAAATTTATTTAAAGTTTGACAAAGGTTTTTTTGAAAAAAATCCCTTTAGATATGTTCCTATACCTGCTGTAGCCAGGGAAAGACATAAAATTCTTTTACAAAAATTAAAAGAAGCCCAAGAAATAGCAGAAGTTTTTAAACAAAACCAAATGGTTATTAAGGGAAAGATGGGAATATGTGCTTCTGGAGTAGCCATAAACTATGTTTTAGATGCTATAGAAGATCTTGGGGTAGCAGAAGAAGTTTCTCTTCTACTTCTTACCTTTACCCATCCCTTTCCAGAAAAATTGATTAAGGAGTTTTTGTCTCAAGTAGAAAGTTGTTTAGTGGTAGAAGAGTTGGAACCCTATTTAGAGGAAGGCTTAAGAATTACTGCTTATAACTATGGAATTAAAACTAAAATCTTAGGAAAAAGAGAAAATTACTTCCCAAGATATTTTGAATTTTCAACCTTTCAAGTTAAAAAAGCCATAGCTGAATTTTTAAAAAGGGAGATTCATTTGGAAATACCTCCCTTTGACTTTTCCAATAAATTACCTCCAAGGCCTCCTGTTCTTTGTCCAGGATGTCCTCATAGAGAGACTTATAAAATTATAAAGGAAGTTTTACAAGACTTAAAAGAAGAGGAAAATACTATATATCCCACCGATATAGGTTGCTATACCTTAGGTATCTTACCTCCTTTAAAAATGGCTGATTATCTTCTTTGTATGGGTTCAAGTGTGGGAACCTCTTGTGGTTTTGAGGTAGCTACTTCTCAAAAAGTGATAGCTTTTATTGGAGATTCAACCTTTTTTCATACAGGTCTTTCTCCTTTAGTAAATGCTAAATATAATGACCATCACTTTATTTTAGTAGTGCTTGATAATGATACTACAGCTATGACAGGGCATCAACCTGTCCCCTCTCAAATCTTGAAAGCCCCTAGTCTTAAGGATAAACCTACTATTTCCATCAAAAAAATTGCCGAAGCTTTAGAAATTCCTTGTGTAGAAATAAATCCTTATAAAAAAGAAGAGGCTAAAAATCTAATTAGACCCTTTTTAGAAAATAAAAAATTAAGTGTAATAATAGCTAAAGCTCCTTGTATTCTTTACAAATCTAAATTCAAATAAAAAGGAGTCAGAACTATGAAGAGATTAAAAGGATTAGTGGTAGGTGTAGGAGGGCAAGGGATTATTCTTTTTACCAGAGCCTTGGGAGAAGCCTGCCTGAGGGAAAATATACCTATTATTCTTTCCGAAGTTCATGGTATGGCTCAGAGGGGAGGAATAGTAGAAAGTTCTATTACTATCTATGGAAATAGTCCTTACACTTCAGAAGGAGAGGCTGATTTTTTAATAGCCTTTGAGCCGGTTGAAGCCTTAAGAGCTATAAGGAGAGTAAAAAGGGATGGAACTTTATTAATAAGTGAAGATCCGGTTTTACCCTTAGCTGTTAAGGAAGGGCTAACAACCTATCCAGATTTAAAGCCTTTTTTGGAAGAAATAAAAGGCTATTTTTCTAAAATTTTTTTAGTTCCTGGAGAAAAATTGGCTAAGGAGGCAGGCTCTTCTAAAACTTTAAATATAGTTCTTTTAGGAGCAGCCTCGGCCTTAAATCTTTTTCCAGTTTCTACTGAGAAACTAAAGGAATCTCTTTTAGCTCTTATTCCTTTAAAATTTCACGAAATAAATCTTAAAGCTTTTGATTTAGGATTTAATTATATTAGAAATTTAGGTTGAAATAGAAAAGATTAGAGTTAAATTTTATTAGTAATATTAGAGTTTAAAGCCGAGGTGGCGGAACTGGAAGACGCGGCGGACTCAAAATCCGCTGGGGGATAACCCCGTGCGGGTTCGACTCCCGCCCTCGGCATTTTTCCGGAGGTTATATTTTGCATCCTAAAATTTTATTTTTTGATACTACCCTAAGAGATGGAGAACAATCTCCTGGAGTATCTCTAAATTTAAAACAAAAATTAGAAATTGCTAAAGCCTTAGTAGAACTTGGAGTAAATGTTATTGAAGCTGGTTTTCCCATAACCTCTCCTGGGGATTTTGAATCTGTAAAAACTTTGGCTAAAGAAATAAAGGGAGTAACTATTGCAGGGTTAGCCAGGGCTAACCCTAAGGATATAGAAGTAGCTTGGGAGGCGTTAAAATATGCAGAGTCTCCTCGGATTCATACCTTTATTGCTACCTCAGACATTCATTTAAAGTATAAGTTAAAAAAAAGTAGAGAAGAAGTTTTAGAAATTACTGAATCTGCGGTAAAGTATGCTTTAAAGTTTTGTCCGGATGTAGAATTTTCCGCCGAAGATGCTACCCGTAGTGATTGGAATTATTTATTTCAAGTAGTTTTAACAGCTGTTAAATCGGGTGCTAAAACAATTAATATTCCTGATACAGTGGGTTACACAGTCCCTCAAGAATACTTTAATCTTATTTCTTTCTTAATAGAAAATTTAAAAAAAGAGGGTTATGAAAATGCTTTAAAAGAGGGAAAATTGAGAATTTCAGTTCATTGTCATAATGATTTAGGACTGGCAGTGGCTAACTCACTTTCAGCTATTTTAGCAGGAGCAACCCAAATAGAAGGCACTATCAATGGAATCGGAGAAAGGGCAGGTAATGCTTCTTTAGAAGAAATTATAATGACTTTAAAAACTCGTTCAAATTTTTTTAAAGAAAGATTAGGCTATCCTTTGGAAATTAATATAAATACTAAGAAAATCGTGCCTGTTAGCCAATTGGTATCCAAATATACGGGAATGATAATCCAACCTAATAAAGCTATCGTAGGAGCTAATGCTTTTTCTCATGAAGCAGGTATTCATCAACACGGAGTCATTTGTGAAAGAAGCACCTATGAAATAATTTCTCCTGAGGAAGTAGGATGGACTGGTTCAGCTATTGTATTAGGCAAACATTCTGGACGCCATGCTATAGGGTTTAAATTAAAAAGTAGAGGTTGGACTTTGGAAGATGAAGTACTAACTGAGATTTTTGAAATTTATAAAAATGAGGTAAAAGATGTGTTGAGAAATATAGCTGATGAACATTTAGAAGGTATACTTATTGATAAATTTTTAGAAAAGGAGTATAGGTTTTATCTACTTTCTTCTCAAGTAATCAGTGTTTACGGAAGTTCATTAAAACCCTTTGCTCAAGTTGAAATTGAAGATCGAAAGGAAGGAAGAAAGGTATCTATTGGTATAGGAGTTGGTCCTATAGATGCTGCCTACAAGGCAGTGGCTTCTGCTTTAGGATATTCCTTTGAAAGAGAACCGGATAAAAAATTCATCCGTTTAATAGATTTTCATATAGATGCTTTAAGTGGTGGAACCTCTGCTGAAGGAATAAGTGATGTAATTATTGAAGATGAGACCGGAATTAGAACTGCTGGTTTAGGAAGAGATGGAGATATAGTAATAGCGAGTTTAAAAGCCTTTCTTAGGGCTCTTAACCGATTAGAAGCTTTTAAAGAAAAGGGTGTTGAATTAAAGGCTAAAAAGTTAGCCTTTAAAGATTAAAAAGTTAGTTTAATCCTCTATTAGAAATAATTCTCTCTACTAAATAGACTTTTTCTTCAGCTTGATGAGCCCATTCTGAATCAGGAGCTAAAAATACTATAGATTGCCATAATTCCTTAGCTAAATCTAACTGCCCTTTACGAAAGAAAACCTCCCCTAAGTAGTAGCGAGCTTCTCCAGAGTTGCGATCTATTCTTAAAGCTCTCTTAAGATAAAAACCTGCTAAATCTAAATTTCCATCCTCTAAATAAAGTAAACCTAAATAAATTAAAGATTTAGTATATTGAGGATTATCCTTGATAGCTGAAATAAGATAAGAGATAGCCTTTTCCTTATCTCCCAATTTATGATAGGCCCATCCTATGTTAGCTTTAGCTATATGAGAGTTTAAATAAAGTGGATTAGAAAGAGCTTTTTCAAAATAAGTAATAGCTTCTTGATATTTCCCTTGAGATAATTTTAAAGAGCCATAATTATTATAAGCCTCGGAAAAGGAAGGGTTAATCTTTAACGCTTCCTTGAAATATTCTTCAGCTTTTTCATAGTCTTTTTTAGCCATATAGACTATACCTAATAAATTATACACTTCAGCATCACATTTATCTGTTTTTTTAGCCAGTTCCAACTCCTGAAGAGCCTCTGTATATCTTCCATCTTTTAAGTAAAGTTGAGCAAGTTCTTTGTGAGAAGAAGTTTTATGGGAATAAAATTTAGGATCCGCTTTACAAGAAAAAAGAAATATTACTAATAAGAATAGTATTAATCTATATTTTACCATTTTATTCTCCTTCTATAAATTTAAAATAAACTTTTCTATTTCTTGGCCCATCGTATTCAGCAAAAAAAATTCTTTGCCAAGTTCCTAATACTAATTTACCCTTTTCTACTATAAGAGTAATAGAAGGTCCTGTTAAGCTTGACTTAACATGACCTGGAGAATTGCCTTCCAGATGTTTATAGGAAAATTTTTCAGGAACAAAGGTTGCAAATACATTTAAAATATCTTCTTGTACCGAGGGATCAGCTCCCTCGTTTACTATAATTCCAGCCGTAGTATGGGGAACATATAAAATACATATTCCACTTTTGTTAGAAGGAACTTTTTTTTGAACTTCTGAGGTAATATCTAAAAGTTCAACTTTACGGTTAGTCTTAACTGAAATTATTTCCATATATTGTTTTTTTATATACCAAAACTAAAAAAAGTCAAGCATAGTATATGAGTCCATATGATTTGGGACTGAGTAGGATTTTTGACCTAATTTTCGTAATACCATCTTAACCGCAACTCATTACTCAATCCATATTGATTACTCAATCCATAAGTCCCCTCTCCACCTTATACCACAACAAATACTTCGTAAGCTCCCTGTTAAACTCCCCTATATCATACCCCAACTCTTCCTTCATATAGGTCTTTTAAATCCGCATCCAACCTCCTATTAAATCGCTTAACACTACTATTCCCCTTCGGATTCCTCGGATAATTAAAATAGTGCTCTATTCCCTCTTCCTCCCTCCCTGTCTTTGCATATAAGCTTCAAATACCTTATTATTCTCCCTATCCTCAATACCGGCACCTTTCCTCATTTTCCTCTTCCCAAAATCTATCCACAAAAGGCTTAAGCTTTTCTTTACCTATTCGTGGCCTCTTCTTTCTACTGCTTTTGTGCCTTCCTCTTTACCTCCACTGTCCTTTAAAAGTTTCTTCCACCTGTAAACAGTGCTTTTAGATACTCCATAAGCTTCTTTGGTAGCCTGAGGGCCATATTTGTTATGAATCTTTAAAAGAAGCTTCTTTAATAGAGTTTAAGTTTTTCAAGGATTTTTGTATCTTGATTCCAAACTTACCTTGGGTTTTTTCCCCTTTTTCATTGAGAGGCTCTCCTGTGATAGATTTTTTGATTTTTAATTTTACCACTTTTTTACATTCCAATAAGAGGCGGAACTTATGCAGGGACATAGGTAGGCATATAAACGATTTGGAAATAATATGATATTTTTAAAATTATAAAAAATTTGGCTTGCCCATTATCTTTTGGAGAAATTAAAGTTTAGTTAAAGGGCTTATGAAATTTATTTACTTTTAAAATAAAAAGATTATGCTAAATTTATATTTTATGTTAGATCTAAAATTAATAAGAGAGAAACCTGAGTGGGTAAAGGAAAGATTAAAGACTCGAGGACAAGAATATCCTATTGATGAAATTCTCGAATTAGATAAAAAGAGAAGGGAACTTATTAGAAAAGTAGAGAATCTTAGATACTTAAGAAGGGAAAATTCAGAAAAAATAGGTAGGTTAAAAAAATTAGGAGAGGAACTTCAGGTTAAAATTCTGTCTGAAAAGGTCAAAAATTTAGGGGAAGAATTAAGATTTTTAGAGGAAGAACTAAAAGAAGTTGAGAATAAAATTTTTTACCAGTTAAGTCTTCTTCCTAATATACCTCACGAAAGTATACCCATAGGTAAAGATGAAACTGAAAATGTAGTGGTTAAGATATGGGGGGAACCTAAAACATTTGATTTTGAGCCTAAGCCCCATTGGGAAATAGGGGAAAGACTTGGTATTTTAGATTTTGAAAGGGCTGCTAAATTAGCTGGAAGTAGGTTTGTAGTTTACTGGGAAGAGGGGGCCCTCTTAGAAAGAGCCTTAATTAACTTTATGTTAGACCTTCATTCGAAAAAGCATAACTATAAAGAAATCCTTCCTCCCTTTATTGTAAATGAACTTACTATGTTTGGAACAGGGCAACTACCTAAATTTAAAGACGAACTCTTTAAATTGGAAAACTGGAATTATTATTTAGTTCCTACAGCAGAAGTTCCTCTTACCAATCTTCATAAAGATGAAATTTTGCCTGAAGAAGTTTTACCTTTATACTATACAGCTTATACTCCCTGTTTCAGAGCTGAGGCAGGAGCTTATGGAAAAGATGTTCGTGGAATTATAAGACAACATCAATTTAATAAGATTGAATTAGTTAAAATTGTAGTTCCTGAAACTTCCTATGAAGAATTAGAAAGTTTACTTTTAGATGCTGAAGAAACTCTTCAACTCTTAGAACTCCATTATAGAGTAATTTTGCTATGTACAGGGGATTTAGGTTATGCCTCTTCTAAAACCTATGATATAGAAGTTTGGGTCCCAGGACAAAATAGATACATCGAGATATCTTCTTGTTCAAATTGTGAAGATTTTCAAGCTCGAAGAGCTAACTTACGCTATAGACCTAAGGGTGGAGGTAAACCTCGGTATGTTCATACTTTAAATGGTTCTGGGCTGGCTGTAGGAAGAACAGTGATGGCTATTTTAGAAAACTATCAACAAGAAGATGGTTCGGTTATTATTCCTGAGGTTTTACGTCCCTATATGGGAGGAATTAAAAAAATTACTCCTAAATTTAAAACACTCCCTTGAAGGACAATATCCCTTTAAAAAAGCTTCTTCTAAATTTTTAAAAGAAATTTTTTTCTTAATTTTTTTAACTTCTTTACAATCTGAAAGATGAAATCTTTTAGAATTTTGATTTCCTACTAAAGGAAAATTTTTAGGAAATCGGTCTATGAGAGAAAAGATACCCTTTCTTTGTTTTAAAGCTTCCTTCTGTAAAGGTAGATACTTTTCATAATATTTATTATTACCCGGGTAATAACAAACTAAAGCCAATCCCTTTTGAACTAAAATTTCCGAAACCGTAGTTCCGTTCTCAAAATATAACTCCCCTAACAATCTTCCATAAATATCTTTTTCCCTAAAACTTAGTTCTAAATATAACTCTTTACCTTCTACTAAATTTTTATTTAATTGATAAGCTTCTTCTGCAAAAGGTTCTACCTCTCCACTTTCAGTTTGTCTCTCTAAGGTATTTATTCCAGCATATCTTAATTTTTCTCCATTTTCAAGAATTACAGTATCTCCATCTACTACCTTAACTACTTTAATTTTTATAAAATCTGAAGTTTTTTCTTTGTCATAATCTTTTTGACAACTTAGAATTATTATTAAATTTAATAAAATTAAAAATCCTAAAAATTTATTTAACTTTATTTTCATTTATAGATAGTATACTAAAAAGTGTTTATTAAAGAAGATGAAGTTTAAAATGACGAAAGAAATGACGAAAGAAATTGTATTGTTCTCCCCTTTTTAGATCCTTTCACATTTTTCAGACAGTCTCATACAAGTAGCTTGCGTAATGCCTTATTTAAAATTCTAAAGGAAATCTCTTTCATGGCCTCATTTAATTTTCTAAAGATAATTATCCCTATAAACACATCCG
>JANXAD010000046.1 GCA_025062245.1 Thermodesulfobacteriaceae bacterium
GAGATATTAGCACATAGTGGGGCTTTGGCGATTTAGAAGTTTTTTTTAATAATTCTGCATCAGAGTTTGTATTTCAAGTTCTTTACATGCTGGCAATTTTTTGAGTCTTGAGTTTTCGGTTTCAAGGGCCTTTAATCTTTTGAGAGGCTCAAGAGGATAGGCCTTTGTATTTTTGGTCTCCGCTTGTCAAGAGTTTGTTCGGAGATTCCGTATAATCTTTAGGTAGCAGCAAAGGAGTTGTTTGGCAACTCAGCTTCAGAGAGGATACGGATGATTTATGTTTTAGTTATTAACCCTAACATTTAATTTGTCCAAAAAAAGGGGAGCGATCCATGAGTTAAGTTTTTGAGGGAATTTGAGAGGTATTTAGAGAAAGAGGGGATAGAGCACTATTTTAATTATCCGAGGAATCCGAAGGGGAGTCGTTATGTGGAGCGATTTAATAGGAAGTTGGAGGAGGATTTGAGAGACCTATATGGAGGAGGAGTTGGGGTATGATATAGAGTGTGGAGAGGGGCCTTATGGATTGAGTAATAAATCGCCGTTAAGATGGTATTGCGAAAATTATGTCAAAAATTCTACTCACTCCTAAATCATATGGACTCATACATTATCTTGGTAATTTAAAAAATTATGTTATAGTTTCTCTTAAAGAATAGGTGATAAATATGAAGGTTAAGAACTGGATGGTTACTAATGTTTTAACGGTTACTCCCGAGCATACTGTAGAAGATGCTCTACAATTGATGAAAATTCACTCCATAAGACATCTTCCTGTAGTAGAAAAGGGATTACTGGTAGGGTTAGTTACGGAAAGTAGTTTAAGGCCCTATTTATCTCCTGAAAAGCTTCATTTATCCTTAAGGGAGGTTATGATTTTAAATCCCCTCACTGTAGATCCTGATACCTCTATAGATGAAGTGGCTAAAATAATTTATAAATATAAGATAGGTGGACTTCCAGTAGTGAAAAACGGAAAATTAGTAGGCATCATAACTGTTACTGATATTGTAGAAGCCTTTATTGAAATTATGGGGCTTTTAAGGTCATCTTCTCGTTTAGATGTAATTCCAAAGGAAGATAATTTAGATAATGTTCTTGAAGTGATTAAAAAGGCTGGAGGAAAGATTATTTCTATAGGTATGGAAACCAACTTAGAAGGAAAAAAAGTCTATTTTATAAGATTAGAAAAAATAGCCTTAGACAAGATAGCTTTAGAGTTAGAAATTTTAGGACATAAGGTAGTATCTATTATAGATTGAGGAGTTTAAGAATATGACTGAAAAAAACAGGGTTGTTAGAACCATAAAAGAAATCAATAAAAAGATAGAGAAGGGAGAAGTGGTAGTTCTTACAGCCGAAGAATTTTCTCAATTAGTTAAAGAGGTGGGTCCTGTTCAAGCTGCTAAGGAAGTAGATGTGGTGACTACTGGAACCTTTTCTCCCATGTGCTCCTCAGGTGCCTTTATCAATTTTGGGCATTCTGTTCCCACTATAAAGGCTCACAGAGTGTGGTTAAATGAAGTTCCTGCTTATGCAGGGCTTGCTGCAGTGGATATCTATATAGGAGCTACAGAACCCAGGGAAGATGATCCTTTAAATAAGGTTTTCCCGGGACAATTTCGGTATGGTGGAGGACATGTTATTCATGACTTAGTAGCAGGAAAAAAGGTTTTACTTAGGGCTACAGCTTATGGAACCCATTGTTATCCCAGAAAATACTTAGAAAAGGAAATAACTATCCATGATCTAACTAATGCTATTTTGTGTAATCCTCGCAATGCCTATCAAAATTATAATGTAGCTATAAATCTTTCTGACAAGATTTTATATACCTATATGGGAGTTTTAAAACCTCATATTGGAAATGCTAATTATGCTACCACTGGTTGTCTTTCCCCCCTATTTAAGGATCCCTATTTAAAAACTATTGGTATTGGAACTCGTATTTTTTTGGGGGGAGCTAAAGGTTATGTAGTTTATGCAGGTACCCAACACAAAATGGAAGTCAAGAGAACCCCTAAGGGAGTTCCTCTTTTTCCAGCAGCTACCCTTATGGTTTTAGGAAACTTAAAAGAAATGAGTCCTGAGTGGCTTGTGGGCACCAGTCACATAGGATATGGTTGTTCCTTAGCAGTAGGCTTAGGCATTCCTATTCCTCTTCTTAATGAAGAAGTTGCTGAGTGGGCTGGTCTTTCAGATGAAGATCTCTTCGCCCCTGTAGTAGACTACTCCTATGATTATCCTAATGGAATAAAGAGAAATTATGGAATAGTAAGTTATGCTGAGCTTAAAAGTGGAGAAATAAATATTCTTGGAAAACGGGTTCCTAGTGTGCCTCTTTCCAGTTTTTATAAAGGGAGACAAATAGCTGAAATACTTAAAAATTGGATTAAAAATGGAGAGATGTTTCTTTCAGAACCTGTAGGAAGTTTACCAGGGGCAGAACTTTTTTCCATGAAATAAAACTTAAAGAGGAAAAACATGGACACCCTTTTAATAATTTTTCAGTTAACTTTAGCAATACTTATTGTATTAATAGTTTTAATCAATGTGACTAAGGGGTCTGAGTATGGAGCGGTTTTTAGAGGAGCTGAAGCTATCTTTGGAGGGGAAGGGCCTGGAAATTTTCTAAATAAGGTGACCATTGTATTAGTTATTCTATTTTTCATTAACTCTTTACTTTTAACTCGTGTATCTACTGAAAAACACAAATCATTTCTTTTACCTGTCAGTCCTCCTCCAGCTCCAACAGATACTACTTCCTCTCCTTCTCAACCAACTTCTCCACCTCCGCCTTTACCCCTTCCACCTAAAGAAAAAACTCAATGAAAAAATTAGCAGTTTTTGGAGCAACAGGTTCCATAGGAAGGGCTGCCCTTGAAATAGTAAAAAGCTATCCTGAAAGATTTCAAGTTCTGGGAATTTCAGCTAAAACTAACTTAAACTTACTAAAAAACTTAGCTCAAAAATTTAAAGTTCCCTACTTAGTAGTAGAAAATGAGGAATTAGCTAAAAAACTTAAAGCTTCTCTGAATTATTCTGCAGAAGTTTTATGGGGGGACAGAGGTTTAAAGGAACTTTCTATTCTTCCCGAAATTGATCTATTACTTATAGGAATTTCGGGAATAAAAGGTTTAATACCTACCTATTACGGTTTGAAAAAAGGCAAAATTGTAGCTTTAGCTAACAAGGAAAGTTTAGTATGTGCTGGAGGTTTATTAAAGAAAATAGCTAAGCAAACTGGAGGAAAAATTATACCTGTAGATAGTGAACACTCTTCTCTTTTTCAACTTTTAAATAAAGAACCTTTCTCTAATATAGAAAAAATTTTTCTTACTGCTTCAGGAGGTCCCTTTTATAAAAAACCTATTAGAGAATTTGTTAATATTACTCCAGAGGTAGCTATTAAACATCCTACCTGGAAAATGGGAGTTAAAATTTCTATAGATTCTGCAACCTTAATGAATAAAGGCTTTGAAGTTATAGAAGCTCAAGTGCTTTTTGACTTTCCTTTAGAAAAAATAGAAATTTTAATCCATCCTCAGTCTATAGTGCATGCTTTAGTTAAGTTAATAGATGGTAGTTATTTGGCTCATCTTAGCTGGCCAGATATGAAGATTCCTATTGCCTATGCTTTAACTCTTTTTGAAAGAATTAAGCTACCAGTTAAGGAACTTAATTTAGAGGAAATAGGTACTCTTACTTTTGAAAAGCCAGATTTTCAAAAGTTTCCCTGTTTGAGGCTGGCTTATGAAGCTGTTAGAGAAGGCAATTTTGCTCCCCTAATACTTGAAGCTGCAGATGAAGTAGTAGTTTCAGCTTTTTTAGAAAGAAAGATAACCTTTGATAAAATTCCCTATTTTCTTGAAAAAACTTTAAAAGAATTTAAAATTAATTTTCAGGTAAAGGAAGAATTAGAAGATATTTTATTTCTTCATCAAGAGGTGTGCCAATTTACTAAAAACTTAGTTGAGAAGGGTTCATGATTTTAACTTTAATTTCAGCCATCTTTGTAATAGGTCTTCTTATTTTAGTTCATGAATTAGGCCATTTTTTAGTGGCTAAGTGGATGAAGGTCAGGGTAGAGGTTTTTTCCTTGGGTTTTGGTCCGAAAATATTTGGTATAAGAGGTAAAGAAACAGAATATAGAATTTCCATTATTCCTTTAGGAGGTTATGTAAAGCTTTATGGAGAACATCCCGAGAGTATCTCTGGTATTGTAGAACCAGATAAAGCTTTTGCTTTTAAAAAACCTTGGCAAAAGGCTCTAATTGTTTTAGGAGGCCCTTTAGCTAATTTTATTTTTGCCTTTTTAATTTTTTGGCTTCTTTTTACTACGGTAGGAATATATTATGCTCCATCTAAAATAGGAGAAGTTTTACCTAATTCTCCTGCAGAAAAAGCAGGACTTCAAAGGGAAGACGAAATTTTAGAAATTAATGGAAAAAAGGTCAAATCCTTTGAAGAAATTCTTTTAATTTTAAGGCAAAAGGAAATAAAAGTGCCTATTATTTTAAAAATTAAAAGAGGAGAGGAAATTTTTGATATTCCAATTGAGCCTGAATTTAGAGAAGGATATAATATTTTTGGTCAAAAAACTGCTGTCCCTTTTTTAGGTATAAAAGCAGTTTCTAAATTTGAATTTAAACGTTATAATCCCTTAGAAGCCTTTCTTTTATCCTTAGAAAAAATTTATCAAATTACAGCTTTAACTTTTAAGGCTATATTTAAACTTTTTACCGGTGAACTTCCCTTTTCTACCTTAGGAGGGCCCTTAACCATAGGTAAGATAGCAGGAGATACAGCTCGTTTAGGATTAGTAGCTCTCATTTCTCTTGCAGCCCTTCTTTCTATAAATTTAGGCATCATTAATATAGTGCCTCTACCTATGCTTGACGGAGGTTACTTAGTAATTTTTGGCATAGAAGCTTTAAGAGGCAAACCCATTTCTCTTAAAACCCAAGAAATAATCTTTAAAATTGGTCTAATGTTAATTATAGCCTTAAGTATAGCTGTTTTTTATAATGATATTTTGAGACTTTTAAGTGGATGGAAAATCCCTTAATTTTAGCTATAGAAACCTCTGGAAAACTCGGAGGAATAGCTCTCTTTAAAGAAAAACTCTTAGTTGAAATTACTATAAGAAGTAAGGAGTCCTACTCTAAAATTCTTTTTAAAATCTTAGAAAGGATAAAGGAATTTTATCCCTTTTCTTTGGAAGAAATAGACTATTATGTTATAAATCTTGGTCCTGGAAGTTTTACAGGTCTCAGAATAGGGATGTCGGTGTTAAAAGCTTTAGATTTAGCTCATAAAAAACCTGTTATAGGAATATATAGTCTTGAGGCTCTTGCTTTTAATTTTCCTAAGGTAACTTTGCCTTTAGCGTGTTTAGTTGATGCCTATACCCAAGAAGTTTTTTTTGCTCTTTATAGGTGGAAAAATTTTGAACTTGTACCTGAAATAGCTCCTTGTTGCATTCCTTTGGAAAAAGTGAAAAACTTCATAAAAGAAGAAACCCTTTTTTTAAGTGAAACTTTAGAAAAGTGGGAATCTTTTTTGAGAGAAGAATTAAAAGGTTTTTTTTTAAAACCAGAACTTTCTGTTAATTTAAGTCCAGGGTTATTAGCTAAGGTAGCCTATTATAAGCTTAAGAGAAATTTAGTAGAGTTTAAAACTGGTGAAGAAATTTTACCTCTTTATTTAAAGTCTTCAGAAGCAGAAAGAAAATTACTTAAAAAGATTTAAACTTTTAAACCATGTTCAACTTTTTATTGAGACGTTTGTTAACCTTAGTTATTACTTTGTGGGGAATTACGGTTATTAGTTTTGCTACTATTCATTTAGCTCCAGGGGGACCTTTAAGTCCTTTAACAGAATTCAATCCTAAAATAACTCCTGAATATAGAGAAAGGTTAGTTAAGATGTACGAACTTGATAAACCTTGGTATGTTCAATACTGGAAATGGCTTAAGGGCATTATGAGGCTTGATTTTGGTAAATCCTTTGCTTTAGATCATCGCCCTGTATGGGATAAAATAAAGGAAAGACTTCCAGTCACTTTGTTGATCAATTCCTTATCTCTTTTTTTAATCTTGATTTTTAGTATTCCCTTAGGAGTTTTTTCAGCTGTCAAAGCAGGAACTTTATTAGATCGGGTAATTACTCTCTTTACCTTTATAGGTTATGCTATGCCAAGTTTTTGGTTAGCCCTTCTCCTTATGATGCTCTTTGGAGTTAAACTTCAGATTTTACCTATTTCAGGTCTTCATTCGGTAATAGGATATTCAGAGATGAGCTTCTGGGAAAAACTTTGGGATTGGACCAAACATCTTATATGTCCTCTTTTGGTGGCTACCTTTGGAGGGATAGCAGGTTTTTCAAGATACATTAGAAACTCTATGTATGAAGTTTTAAGATCAGATTATATTCTTTTTGCCAGGGCTAAGGGAATTCCGGAAAGAATAGTTATTTACAAACATGCTTTGAGAAATGCTCTTTTACCCCTTATTACTCTTTTAGGACTTTCTATTCCTGGTCTTATTGGAGGAAGTGTAATTTTTGAAACCATTTTTGGGATTCCGGGAGTGGGCCAACTTATGTGGCAAGCTGTAATGTCCAGAGACTATCCTGTTATTATGGCTAATCTCTTTTTAGTTTCCCTTTTAACGCTTTTTGGAAATTTTTTAGCAGACTTAGGATATGCTTTAGCCGATCCCAGAATTAAACTGAGTAGAAGAAAATGAAAGAACTTTTCAAACATAAAACTGCCCTTTTTTCCCTAAGTATCATTGCGACTTTAATATTTCTGGCTCTTTTTGCTCCTTATATAGCTCTTTATGACCCTTTTGAGATCAGAGTTGATCAAATTTTACTTCCGCCTTCTCTAAAACATCCCTTTGGGACAGACCTTTTAGGAAGGGATGTCTTTAGTAGGGTGATTTATGCTACTCGAATTTCTTTGGAAGTGAGTTTGGTAGCTGTAGGGATTTCTGTAACTATAGGTACCTTTTTGGGAGCTTTAGCTGGCTTTTTAGGAGGGATAGTTGACCTTATTATATGCAGATTTATTGATATAATGCTTTGTTTTCCTACTATTTTTCTTATTTTAGCAGTAGTAGCCTATTTAGAGCCCTCTATTTTGACCATAATGATAGTTATTGGAATTACAAGCTGGATGGGAGTTGCCCGTTTAGTTAGAGCCGAGATTTTATCTTTGAAGGAAAGGGATTTTATTTTAGCTGCTAAACTTTATGGAGCAAGCACTTTTAGAATAATTTTTAAACATCTTTTACCTAATGCCCTTCCACCTATTTTAGTTTCAGCTTCTTTGGGAATGGGACATGCTATTTTAATTGAATCAGCTCTTTCTTTTTTAGGAATAGGGGTTCAACCTCCCATTCCTTCTTGGGGAAATATTCTTATAGAGGGTAAGGAAACTTTAGAAATTGCTTGGTGGCTTTCGGTAATTCCTGGTTTAGCTATTTTAGTTACAGTTTTAGCCTTTACCCTTTTAGGGGAAAGTTTACAAGAGATTTTAAATCCTAAAAAGGAGAAGTAAAAAATGGTGCCGAGGGCGGGACTCGAACCCGCACGGATTTTGCATCCACTAGCCCCTCAAGCCAGCGCGTCTACCAATTCCGCCACCTCGGCTTCTTAAATAAAAAATATAGTTTAATTTTTAAACTTTGTCAAGGTCGTGTATGTGCTCCAATTTGCCGATGGGAGGATAAAGAAAAGCCCAAAAGTCTTGTCTTTTCTTAATTCCCCAATATTTTATAATATCACCCAGTAGGTGAAATGAAAACTTTCAAGATGAGCTCTACCTATGCTAAATCAAACTATTCTCCCTTTTAAATTAGGTCTTTCAAAGGAGGTAATTACACCAAGAAGTGGCCTTACACTTTTCTCAGAATTCCTTAGAGCCTTTGGCATAAAGGCCTTAGTTGAAACCTTGATGCCAAAGCCTGGTTCAAACAGAAGATACAGTCCCTGGCAATACCTAGAGCCGATACTACTTATGCTTTTAGGGGGAAGCAAACACATAGAGGATTTAAGGGAGATAAGAGAGGATGAGGGCTTGAGGCACGAAAGTATG
>JANXAD010000047.1 GCA_025062245.1 Thermodesulfobacteriaceae bacterium
TTTGATGGGAGATGGGGTTAGTGAGAAGCTAAACAATTGATTTTCAATTTTAACACCTTTTTTCCTTCTAAAAAGACTCTGAACTTATGCAGGAGGGGGAGGGATTTTGTATTTTTATTTACTAAGAGTTTTAGCCTTTCAAGAAGCTTTTTGGAAAGCATTGCGCTTTTAAAACCTTTGACATCTTGATAAGAAGATTAAAACTCTTGACATAAAGAGGTCTTTCTTTTAGAATTTAACGAAAAGTTCAAAGTTTTTTTAACTCTTAGAAAGGAGGTTTAAAATGAAGAAAATTCTTCTTTCTTTTATTTTTTTTCTTTTTATTTTTAATCCTTTCTTTTTAGAAAGGATAAACTTTAGCTTAGCTCAAGAGATAGGAGAGCCAAAGGCAGCTGAAGAGGTAAAAGATTTAAATTATCCTATCCCTTATATTCCCGTTTTAAAGGATCTTAACTATAAACCAGAGAGAAGCGCTCTTTTAAAGACAGAAAACTTTTTAACGGGAACTCTGGTTTTTACAGGAAGATATAGTGGAAGTTCTTTGGTAGAGTTTTATAGAGTTCAAATGAGAGCCCAGGGTTGGGAAGAAATAGGAAGTTTTGCTTCAAAAGTTATTTTTTTAGCCTTTAGAAGGCCTGAGGGATATGCTTTTATTAGTATTTCAGAAGGAATGATTCTTACAGAAGTTAGAATTGTAACGATTTTAAGTGGAATAAAATAAAGATGTTTGAAATTTTAAAAGACAAACAAATCCTTTTGGGAGTATGTGGTGGAATTGCTATTTATAAGGTTTGTGAAGTAGTAAGACTTTTAACTAAGGCTGGTGCTTGTGTAAAGGTAATTATGACTAATTCTGCCCAAAAATTTATCTCCCCTATGGTATTTTCTACTTTAAGTGGACAAAGGACTTATACTGAGGAAGATTTTTTTAAGGTAGAAGAGGGAAAAATTTTTCATATTGAGCTTGCTAAATCTGGTGAGGTAGTGCTTATTTTACCAGCTACAGCTTCTTTTATATCTAAACTTGCTTCAGGTCAAGCAAGTGAACTACTTTTAGCTACCCTTTTAGCTACTAAAGCTCCAGTTTACCTTTTCCCTTCTATGAATGTAAGTATGTGGGAAAATCCCCTGGTTCAAGAAAACTTAAAAAAATTAAAAAGTTTTGGATATTTAATTTATGAACCTTCTGAGGGTGATTTAGCTTGTGGAGAAGTTGGAAAGGGAAGACTTCCAGAACCATCTGAGATAGTTGAAGTAGTGAAAGCTCATTTTAAAGAAAAATCTTTAAAGGGAAAAAAAGTTCTTATCACTGGAGGGCCTACTAAAGAACCTTTAGACGAAGTAAGATTTATTACCAACGCTTCTTCTGGAAAAATGGCTTACTTTTTATCTAAGGAAGGTTACTATAGGGGGGCAGAGGTTCATTTAATATGGAGTATTTCTGAAACCTTAGAAAACTTTCCTAAATTAAATTACTTTTCTGAAATTCCTTTCCCTAAGATTTATAAAGTTTCAACTACTAAGGAAATGTTAGAGGTTTGTTTAAAGATTTTTCCAGAGTGTGATATAGCTATTTTTAGTGCTGCACCCTGTGATTTTAGACCCAAGATACCCTATCCGGGAAAGTTAAAAAAAACTGAAAAACTAATAGTAGAGTTTGAAGTAACTGAAGACATCTCTAAAACTCTTTCCCAAATTAAAAAACCTCATCAAATAACCGTTGGTTTTGCTTTAGATGAACCTTCTAAATTAGAAAATTATGCCTTATCTAAAAAGGAAGAAAAAAAATTTGATTTTATAGTAGCTAATCCCCTCTCAACTCCGGGAAAAGATTTTTCAGATTTTATAATATACAAACCTACTAAGGAAAGAGAGGAATTTAAAAATTTTTCTAAAGAATTTTTAGCCTCTCATCTTTTAGATTTAATAACCTTAGAAATCTTTAGAAGGGGTGCCTCATGTTAGAGTATTCTTTTACTGAAGAACAAAAACTTTTGGTAGAACTGGTAAAACAAATTGGAGAGGAGTATATAAAACCTTATGCTTTGGAATGGGATGAAAAGGAAATTTTTGATCCCAAACCTATCAGAGCCTTAGCGGATGCTGACTTATTTGGTATAGTAATTCCTAAGGAATACGGAGGTTTAGGTTGGGGAGTTTTTGAGCTTTGTTTAGCAGTAGAAAAACTTTCCTATTTTTGTGCAGGAATTTCCACTACTTATGCTGCCTCTTTTCTTGGAGCCTATCCTATCATTCTTTACGGCACTAAAGAACAAAAGGAGAAATATTTGCCAGATATAGCTAAAGGAAAAAAGCTTTGTGCCTTTGCTTTAACTGAGCCTCAAGCAGGAAGTGATGCCTTTGCTATTAAAACTACAGCTAAAAAAGAAAAAGATTTTTATGTTTTAAACGGTATAAAACAGTGGATTACTAACGGAGGAATTGCTGACCTTTATATAATAGTTGCTATTACGGATCCAACTAAGGGTGCTCGAGGAGCCAGTGCTTTTATAGTGGAAAAAGGAGATCCTGGATTTTCGGTAGGTAAAAAAGAAAAAAAGTTAGGGCTTAAGGCTTCAGTAACTACAGAACTATTTTTAAACGAGTGTAAAATACCAAGTTCTCGAATTTTAGGAAAGGAGGGAATGGGTTTTATAGTAGCCTTGAGAACCCTTGATTATGGAAGATGTGGAGTAGGCGCTCAAGCCTTAGGAATTTCTCAAGCAGCCTTTGAAGCTTCCTTAAAATACGCCACCACCAGAATCCAGTTTGGTCAACCAATTTATAATTTTCAAGCTGTAAGTCATACCTTTGCTGAAATGGCAACTAAGATTGAGGCTACCAGAGCTTTGGTTTATAATGTAGCCAAATATATAGATAATGGAGCTAAAGAAATTTCTCTTTTTTCTGCTATGAGTAAATATTATGCCTCCGATATGGCTATGTGGGTAACTGAGAGAGCTATACAAATGATGGGAGGATATGGATATATGAGAGATTATCCAGTTCAAAAATACTTTCGAGATGCTAAATGCTTGCAAATTTACGAAGGCACTAACGAGATTCAAAAAAATATCATTTCTCGTGACCTTTTAAAATTTTATAAAAAGTAAAAGGAGTTTTCCCTATGGAAAAAATTATAGTAAGCATAAAGGGTGTTCCTAAACCTGGCACTGTAAAGGTTGACCCAGAAACCCATACTTTAAAAAGAGAAGATATGGAGTTAATTTTAAATCCCTATGATAGATATGCTTTGGAAATGGCAGTTTCTCTAAAGGAAAGATATCAAACAGAAGTAACGGTAATCTCCATGGGACCTTTAAATGTAATTCCCATTTTAAAACAGGCTTACTCTCTTGGAGCAGATAAATTGATTTTAATTTCGGATAAACTTTTTGCAGGCTCAGACACTCTTGCAACCAGTTATGTTTTAGCCAAAGCTATTGAAAAACTTTCTCCCTTCTCTTTAATTCTCATGGGAGTAAAGTCTATGGATAGCGAAACTTCTCAGGTTGGACCAGAAACTGCATCTATTTTAAACCTTCCCTCTATAACTTTGGTAAAAAAAATTTACAAAGAAGAAGAAAACTGGATAGTAATAAGAGATACAGATTATGGAGAAGAGGAGTTAGAAGTTAAGGGTCCCTTTTTGGCTACGATTTCTCCTAATTTAGATTACCTTAGACCACCTTCCCTTAAGAGAATTCTTAAAGTTAAAAATATAGAACCTCTTTTTTGGAGTGCCAAAGACCTAAAAGTAGAGGAAGGAAGAGTTGGACTTAAAGGTTCTCCTACTCAAGTGGTGGGTGTAGAAGAAAAAAAGATAGAGGCTAAGGGAGTCATTATAGAAGATGAGCCTTCTGTATTAGTAGAAAAACTTTTAGAGGTTTTAAAGAAAAAGGAAATTATTAAGGATTAAAGGGAGAGAAAAGTATGAAAATAAATCTTGAGGAAAGGGAAATTCCCAAAAGTTGGTTTAACATAATACCCTATCTTCCAAGGCCTTTAGATCCACCCTTAGATCCTAAAACTAAGAAGCCTATTAGTTTAGAAAAACTTTTAGCTATTTTTCCAGAGCCTTTAATTGAACAGGAAGTAAGTTCGAAAGAATGGATAGAAATTCCAGAGGAAGTTTTAAGCCTTTATACTCTTTGGAGACCCACCCCTCTACATAGAGCAGAGAAATTAGAAAAGTATTTACAAACTCCAGCTCAGATTTTTTATAAAAATGAAAGTGTTTCCCCTCCCGGTAGTCATAAACCTAATACTGCTATAGCTCAAGTTTACTATAATAAAATTTCAGGAATAAAGAAACTTACCACGGAAACAGGTGCAGGACAATGGGGAAGCGCCTTAGCTTTTGCCTCTCAGTTTTTTGGATTAGAATGTGAAATTTACATGGTTAGAGCAAGTTATAAACAAAAGCCCTTTAGAAAAATTATGATCGAAACTTGGGGTGGACAAGTTTTTCCTTCTCCCTCTCCCTATACTCCTTCAGGAAAAAAATTTCTTGAAATAGATCCAGAACATCCTGGGAGTTTGGGAATCGCTATAAGTGAGGCCATAGAGAGGGCTTTAAATTCTTCTCATACCAAATATTGTCTTGGCAGTGTTTTAAATCATGTCATTCTTCACCAGACTATTATCGGGTTAGAGACTAAACTTCAGATGGAAAAAATAGGGATCTATCCAGATTATGTCATAGGATGTGCAGGTGGAGGGAGTAATTTTGCAGGTTTAGCTTTTCCTTTTTTAAAGGATAAGCTTACAGGAGAAAAAACTAAAACAGAATTTATAGCCGTTGAACCTAAGGCCTGTCCTACCCTCACTCAAGGAGAATATAGATATGATTTTGGAGATACAGCTGGTCTTACACCTCTTATAAAGATGTATACCCTGGGGCACGATTTCGTTCCCTCTCCTATTCATGCAGGAGGACTTAGGTATCACGGAGATGCTCCTTTATTATGTTTACTTTACCATGAAGGCTATCTCTCAGCTACAGCTTACGATCAAAAGGAAGTTTTTGAGGCTGCGATTTTATTTGCTAAAACTGAAGGGATTATCCCAGCTCCAGAATCTGCTCATGCCATAAAAAAAGCTATAGACTTAGCTTTAGAATGCAAAAAACAAAAAGAAAAAAAGATTATTCTTTTTAATCTTTCTGGCCATGGATATTTTGATCTTTCAGCTTATGAAGCTTATCTAAGAGGAGAAATTCAATAAAAATTACATAGGAATTTCTATTTCTACCTCAAATCCTAATCCAGGAAGTCTAAACTTCATTTTTCCTTTGTGGTTTTCTATAATTCTCTTGGCTATAAAAAGTCCTAAACCCATTCCTTCACTTTCCTTAGTTTTGAAAAAGGGTAAACCAAGAAAAGGAAGATCTTCCTCTTCTACTCCTGGTCCAAAATCTCTTATAGATATTATAAAAGTTTGATTATTCTTTAACATAGCTTTAAGAATAACTTCCTCTCCCGGAGGGGAGTATTTGACTGCATTTTCAAGTAAATTAAAAAAAGCTTGCATAAGAAGTTCCTTATCTCCCTTAATTTTTAAATCACCGTCACACCAAAGAGTTTTTATTTTTATCCCCTTTTCTTCACAAAGGGGAGTTAACCAAAAAATAACTTCATCTATAATTTCTTGTAATTTAAACTCCTCTTTTCTGGGAGTAATATCCTTAACTAAGTACTCTAAAGCTGAAAAAATTCTTTTAATAAGTTTATCCAGTCTTTCTAAACTTTCTTTTACCTTTTCAAATTCTATATTAAAATGGTGATCCATCTTTAACTTTGATTCAAGATTTTCTATATATCCTTTGGCTACGGTAAGAGGGGTTTTTAACTCATGGGAAAGGTAGCTTAGGGCCAACTGATAAGCTCTTTTGGTTGCCTCCTCATCCGTTTTATCTATAATAATAACCAGATAATTTTCTTGGTCTATAGGAATTTCTATTTCCTGAAAAAATCTCTTAGATTTTTTTAAAGAACTTTTTAATTTTTCCTTTTTATCTATTAAACCAAATATTTCTAAAGCTTTACGATTTTGCCAAAGAATTTTTGAACTAAATCCTAAGAATATGGGAAAAGGTAATTTAAATAAACTTTCTTCCATTCTTCTATATTTTTCTTCTTTTTCAAAACTTGCTTTTTGAATTTTTTTAAATTTTAAATAAAGAAATAAAAGAACCAGACTTAAAAAAAAGAGTCCTAAGAGACTTAAAACCAGAAAATCTTTAATCATTTAAAGATTCTTCTGGAACGAATCTATATCCCAAGCCCCTAACGGTCTGAATAAAATCTCCAGCTTTACTTAATTTATTTCTTAATCTACAAATATAGGCATCAAGTACACGAGAAAAATATTCTTTATCCTGTCCCCATATATAATAGAGAAGTTCTTCTCTGGTGAAAACCTTGTGAGGATTTTCTATAAGAAGACTTAAAATTTTATACTCTGTAGTAGTAAGTTCTAAAAGAGTTTCTTGATAATAGATAGCCTTTTTGTCCTTATCAAGGGTAAAAGGCCCCACACTTATGGGTTGAGTGGTCCTTTTTTCTGACCTTTTAAGTAGTTTTTTCACTCTTAAAATTACTTCTCTTAAGCTAAAAGGTTTTACTACATAATCATCGGCTCCTAACTCTAAGCCTAAAACTCGGTCAAGTTCTTGACCTCGAGCAGAGAGAATGATAACCGGAATATCTTTATACTTTCCAGAGGTTCTCATATATTTTAAGATTTCAAGACCATCTCCATCTGGAAGAATAAGATCTAAAATAACTAAAGCTATATCTTGAGATAGAGAAAAAAAAGAAAAGGCTTGAGTTAAAGAAGAAACTACATGAACTTTAAAACCCTCTAATTCTAAATTGGTTTTAATAAGATGGGCTATATCTTTGTGATCTTCTACTATTAAAATTTGCCTCACAAAGATATTATATTCTTGATACTTTACTTTAGCAAGAGAGTGTATGAGTCCATAGGATTTTAGACTGAGAGGAATTTTTGACCTAATTTTCGCAACACCATCTTAACGACAGTTTGTTACTCAATCCATAAGGCCCATCTCCACATTATACCACAACAAATACTTCATCATCTCCCTGTTAAACCCCTCTATATCATACCCAAACCTCTCCTCCATTACCTGTTTACACCCCTCCTATCTCAAAGGGATAAATAGAACCTTTAGTTTAAAGGGGTGACTGTAAGATGCTTTTTGATTAGAGTTCATTGACTCTATAGCCAAATTGTTGGATTACTTCCATGGGGTTTGAGGCAAGGATGAGCTCCCTGTGAAGCTTTTTTTAGTTTCTCTCGGTCAGTTTCTGCCTTGATCTGCTCCTCAAGACTTTTTAGCACTTCCCCAAGCTTCACCTCCACTACCTCAAGCACCATCTCCTGAGCATCCTTTAGGAGTCCCTGTTGTAATCCCTGTTGTAATCCCTGTTCTAACCCCTGTTGTATTCCCTGTTGTAGGCCTTGCTTTATTCCCTCTCTTCTCCCTACTTTTCTTCCCTCTATGTAAAAGGGATCCCTCCTCTTATCAATCACTAAAGGCATCTTCGTCACCTCCTCATATAGCCTTACTACTTCATTATAAGCATCCTTCCTCAATCTTGCAAGTATCAAAAGCTTCATCAAAAAATCCCTTCTCTTTCCTTCTTCCAGCCTCTCAACCCTCTCCCTTAACCTATCCCAAAAGTCTCTCTCCTTCTTACACAAAATAGCAAGCAACTGATCCTCCTCCACCTCACTCTCAAGAAGCTCCCTACAACTAATCTTCCTCAGCTCCACAACCTTAACTCGGTGCTCAAGTCTTCCCAAACGATACCTCTCTCTGTAGGGACATTTCCTGTCTCCTACCCAAAGTAAAACCTGTAAAGGATAGGCCCCGTATCTTTCATAAATCCTTAAGTAAAGCTCAATGAGCCTTAGAGGCAAAGTGGGATCAAAGGTGCTCTGGATTTCAAGGTGAATAAGGGTGCCATTTTCAAGCCTTCCCACAAAGTCTGCCTTTCTTTCTTTAGTTGCAGGGAAGGTGC
>JANXAD010000048.1 GCA_025062245.1 Thermodesulfobacteriaceae bacterium
GGCTATCTATCTGCAATGGCTTTCTAGATGCTCTTTCCCCCTCTTGCCCCCATATCTCCTCTCATTCCTCCTCTTTTTCAATATCTTTACAAGCTTTTCTATCCTTGCCTATAAGCTTAATCTCACTTCTGCCCTCAAATTAACCCCCTTTCTTTCAAATACCCTATTATTCTCCCTATCCTCAATACCCACACCTTTCCTCATTCCCCTCTTACCAAAATCTATCCACAAAAGGCTTAAGCTTTTCCTTACCTATTTCTGCTCTCTTCTGCTTTTCGAGCCTTCCTCTTTGGTGTTCTCGGTCTGGATACCAACATCTTTAAACAGTGCTTTTAGATACTCCATAGGCTTCTTTAGTAGCTTGAGTACTATAGAGAACTTCCTCTCTGGAAAAAGCTTCTTTAATAGAGTTTGAGTCTTTCAAACATTTTTGTATCTTGAATAATATTTAGAGAGATAGTAAAAGAATACATGAAGAGGCATTTCTGGGATTGATTTTTTGATTTTTAATTTTACCACTTTCTTACATTCCAATAAGAGGAGGAACTTATGCAAAAAAAGGGGTTTTTATAACAGAAAAATGAAACCATCCTCCTTAATTAAATTAAAAATCCTACATAAAGTCGAAAACTTATACAAAAGGCAAGGATCTTAGATAAAAAGCTCTTTCTTTACCTAAGGGGACCCCTGCCCTTAACCCTCCTGTTTAACTTTCAAAGAGCTATCAAAAACTTAAATTCCTTTCGTGCCATCCCTTATTCATCTATATTTACCACAATAATATATCACCTCAGATCTTGCCTATTTTTGAACAACCTTGAAATACCCTATAAATCAAAGACCAAAGAACATAAAGAAAAGCCTTAAAGCCTAAAATCTCAGAGCAGCTTTAGTTGGTTTAATATCTACATGAGAAAAAGCTTGGTATTTAAAAAGAAGTTTTACGATAAGTTCTGAAAAACTATCATTCCTAAAGTGAGAAAAGTAGAAATTAAAAAGAATTTTTTTTTAGTAAAAATTGAGCTTATAAAGACTTACTCTTAATTCAGAAAAAGAAGTTATAACTAAAGGTTTAAATCTTAAAATTCCCTTGGAAACTAAAGCAAGAAAAACTCTGTAAGTAAGAGCCAAAATGGTCTTTTTCTCTAAGCGAAAGACCCAAAGGCATTCTTAACCAAAAGAAAAAGATGAAAAACTCTATAAAGGGCTTATAGGTTAAAAAATGTTAAAGTATAAGCTTTAATTTTTCATCCAAACTTAAGATGTAAAAATTTGTCAAACACCTTTATACGCTATACTTACACATAGAAAAATAGGGACAGAAATTACAATGGTTTTTTTCTTTAGCAGGATACCAATAAGGTGAATAGAGTAAATGTTTTATTATAAATTCTAAAATTAAAGGAAAACAGTCTTTAAACCATTTAATACCCTCTGGTTCGTGTCTTAATTTGAGAAACTCTTCACGGCCATCCCTATAAAGTTTAACATAGGCTGCTTCAATTATCTGACTGTCTTGATTTTTTTCTTCTAAATACTTTTTCCACAGATAAATATAAAATAACAACTGAAGGTGGTTTAAGGTTGTTCTTAAACTTTTTAATGCTTCTTCACTGTAATCCATCTTTAAAATTTTTTCCTTAGTAAGTTCCAAAAACCTTTTATTGGGAGTTTCTATAAAACCTGTTTTATAATCTAAAATCAAGTAAAACTGAGAACCTTCACTTTCCCGAAGGTCAACCCTATCAATAACTCCACCTATTCTAAAATTACCAAGGGTATCTAAGTTTAAAAAACTTTCTATCCGTTTTTCTAAGGTAACGATTTTAGTAACTTTAGGATGGGTTTCTTCTAAAAATTTTTTAAGTCTAAATTTAGCAGTTTCTTCTAAGAGGAAACGCCTTTCAGGAGAGATACTTTGATAAAATCTTTGAGTCTCAAGCTTTTTTAAAAAAATTTTCCATAATTTTTTGAAATCCAATTGTTCCTTAAACACCTCAATACCTAATAAATTAGTTTCCCCTCTTAAACCCGTAACTTCTTCAAAATATTCTTCCAAAGCAGAATGGACAGCCTTTCCCAGCTCATCATAGGCTATCTCTTCTTCCTTTTTGAGAGGTTCTATTTGAAGAATTCGATGATAAAAAAACTGAAGGGGACATTTAAGGTATTCCTCTAATAAAGTAGCTGAAATAAGATTTAAGTTTTCTAATATTCTTTCTCTCAAAAAGTCAAACTTGATGAGAAATTTCTCTAATCTAAAACTCTCAGGAACTAAATGAAGTTGGGATTTTTTGAAGTTTTCTTTGTAGGAAGTTTCTTCAAAAAATTTTCTTTCACTTTTTTCTATTTCCCAGATAAGTTTTTCTACATATCTACTTCTAATTTTTTTAGTTTCTAAACCCAGTTCGCTTCTGGCAGAAGTAGAATACTGCCAAAAAAGATGCACCTCTTTAGCAGAATAGATAAGTCTTTCAAGGTGATATCTAATAATGGTTTCCTCCCTTTCTTTATCAGAAATTCCCAAGATTTTTCTTACCTTTTGCGGAAGAAGAGGGTTTATATCTTCTAAAGACGGTAAGATTCCTTCATTTAAATCTAAGATATAGACTTTTTTAAAAGAAAGGAGTCTTGTTTCTAAAAGACCTAAAACTTGAATTCCAGTAAGAGGATCTCCTTCAAAAGGAATAGTAACATAATTTAAAATTTCTTTAAAAAGATTAAAGATGCCCCTTTTAGACATTCTTTCCTTAGTAAAAAAAAGGGAATCTATCATTTTAAGAACACCTTCTACAAAAGTAAATAAAACTTCTCTATCCAAAGCACTTGCTGGTTCTTTTAATTTAAGAATTTTAAAACTTTCTTTTAAAACTTGTGAAACTTTAAAAGGGGTATCGGCTAAGATTAGAGGTTCTACAAGCTCAACTAACAAAGTCTCTAAATAAGCCCTTTCCCCTTGATCAACCATTTCTAAAATCTTTTCTTTTTTAATATAACTTCCTCCGTAGGTGGTTAATCTTTGAATGAGATTTTTAAGGATTTCTAAGTAAGGACTTTTTAAAAATTCAAGAAAACTTGAAGTTTTAAAGCCTCTTTCAGGGTGATACTTCAAAACCAGTTCAAAGAGAGAATTTAAAAGGGTAGCCCAAGGAGTAAATTTGAGAGGATATCCTAAGGTAACATTAACTGATAGAGAAGGAAGATAGTGTAAAACTGGTATGAGATTATCCGCACAAGGAAGAACTATGGCTATTTCATCTGGAGGAAGGTGAGTAAGATTTTGGGGAAGTCTACTTTTAAGTTCCTCAAGTTCTGAATGTAGGTCATGAGCTTCAAAGAAGTAAAACTGAGGAACAGACTTATTTCCATAAATTTTAATAGGTTTTAAGTTATAATCCCTTTGCCACTCTAAGAGCCACTTTTCGTGAAGTTCTGAAAGTTGATCCACTTGGGTATGCCAATAAAAATAGCTTCCCCTCTCAAAAAATTTTCTAAATAGTCTATCCTCTGCCTTGGTTAAAGCATAAAAACCAACAATGTAAGTAGGCTTTTGAGGAAGGGGAACTTCTGTTTCTGCAAGAAACTTTAGTTGCTGGGAAGCAGTAGTATATCCCTTCTTTTTTAAAAGTTTAATAAACTCTTGATAAATCTTTCCTTGATTTTCTAAAAGTTCAACAGCCTTGGAAGGCAAAACTTCCTCTGGAGGATAAAGAAAGTCTTTAACTTCCTTTAATTCTTGCTCAAACTCTTGAAAAAGTTCAGCTAATTTTATAGCCCAGGGTAAAAACTTTTCCCAATCTCTAAACCATTGAGGAAAGGAACCTCCCTCCTTCTTAGAGACTTCTAATACACTTTGATAAATTAACCAAGCCTGATCTAATATATTAAGAAGAACTTCAGGTTCTTCTTGAACTTCTGCTGAATATTCGATAACCCAATCCATAAAAGCTTTTATTTCGGGAAGAATAAGAGGTTTTTGAACTATCTTACTTAGATAATACTTTAAAAACTCTACCGCCCTTCGGTGGGGAAAAAGAATAAGAGCTGAACTGAGATGGTTTCTTTCCAAAAGATGTTGAATTAAAACTTCAAAAAGATTTAAGGAAAGATCTACCAAGTAAAGTTTACCTAACATAGAAAACAAACCTCTTCAAGCTTAGGTTCCTCAATAAAGAGTAAAAAACCTTGAGCAGGTCTTTGAAAGATTTGAAAAACTGCTTCGGTATAATTTTTAACTTGTCTTTGATAATTTTCTAAAAGATTACTTTGACCTTCCAATTGATGGGTTTTAAAATCTACTACTATAACCTTATAAGGATAAAGGATAATTCTATCAGGACGAAAGATTAACCCCTTAAAAAGAAGGTCTCTTTCTCTAAAAAGACTTTCTAATTTCTCCTTAGAAGAAGGAAAAAGAATTCTGAGATTAGGAAGATTAACTAAGGCTTTAAGAGGATTAATGAAGTCTTTTTCAAGATTCCAGTTAAAAGGTTTTTCTCCAGAAATAAAAAAAGCCTTTTTTACTAAAAGGGAAATTTTTTCAAAATCTTCCCAAGTTTTAACCAGACTCAAGGTTAAATGTAAAATTTCACCCCTTTTTCTTCTTTTAAGCTCTTCTGTTAAGTTTTCTAAATTAAAGGGCTCGTTAGATTTTACTTTTAAGTGTTTGAAAGGATACTTCATCTCTAAATTTAGCTTCTCCCTTGAGAGGAATTTGGTAAGGAAACATAATAATTTATAGGAATACCTTCTTTTTCACAACTTTCTATAACTTCTTTAATTAAGGGTCTTATCCACTTAGAAAGAGGTAAAAGCCCTACAGATTTATAAATAGGTAAAAAAAGGTATAACTTATCCTTAGCCCTGGTTAGAGCTACATAAAAAAGGTGTATTTCTTCTTGAATATTTTTAGAAAAAATTCGATAGCGCTTTTTAAGTAGTTCTTCAGGTAAGGGCTCCTTTAGGTGAACTATATATTTTTGCTTAGGAATTTGATTTCTTTCAATTACCTCCACAGGAGTTAGATCCCTTAGGGTAAAGTCTGTAAAAGGTATAAAGACTACAGGAAATTCAAGTCCTTTGGCCTTATGAATGGTTATTACTCTTACAGCTTTTACCTTTTCAGGGGTTCCAATTTTAGCCTCAAGCCCACCTTCTTCCCAAAATTTAAGAAATTGAGCTAAGCTTGGTCCCTCCTCTACTACGAACTGATGAAGAGTTTCTAAAAATCTTTCTACAAAGGGCCTATGAAAGGAAAGATCTTCTGAAAGCCGAGACTCTAAATCAAGTTCATCCATAAGAATCCAAAGAAGTTGATAGGGATCCTTTCCAGGTATTAAGGAATTAATTTTATTTACTAAATCAAAGAGCTCTTTTTTTAATTTTTCCTTTTCCTTAGGGTCAAGCCAAAGAGCAATCAACTCTTCTTCATTTTTAGGTCCTGAAGGTAAAAGACCTGAAGCTAAAAATCCATATAGATAAAGTTCTACTTCTGGATTTTCTATAAGCTTGAGAAAGGAAATCAAACCTTTTACTACCAAGGAAGTGCTGGTTTTTAAAGAATTCTCAGTAAGGACCGGAATTCCTTCTTGTAAAAGCCAAGAGGAGACTTCCTCTCCTTGTTCATTTTTTCTCACCAAAACTGCTATAGGAGTATCCTCAGAAAGGTCTGACCATTTTTCCCATTCCTCTGAAATTTTTTCTAAAAAACAATTTCTCAAAATTTCTATGGTTTCACTTTTAGAACAATTAAAGTCTCCTACTTCAAAGATATTAATTCTAACTTCTTTTTCATCATAAAGTTCTTTTTCTTCCCTTTTTTTTCCTACCTCTTGCTCATAATCTTTAAAAACTTCTAAAAGATGGGAGCAAAATTCTTGCTTAATCTCTAAGGGAGCCCTTTCTCCCAAACAAATTTCAGCTAAAGATTTAGCCCTATTTCCTACTTTTATTTTCTTATAAAAAAGAAGGTTCTCTTCTGAAAAATTTTTAAAAAGATAGTTAAAAAAGGAAATGAGATGGGGATGGGAACGGTAATTCTGGGTTAAAAACTCCTCTTTTATTAAGGTCTTCTCAATAAAGGAAAAATATTTCTGATGGACAAAAATTTGATGATAAAGTTGCCACTCTCCTCCTCTCCAAGCATAAATAGATTGTTTAGGGTCCACCACCACAAAAAAGGTACTTTCTTCGGAAGAAGATAAAACATCCTCCAGAATAGGAAAAAGGGCTTCCCATTGTTCTAAAGAGGTATCCTGAAATTCATCAAAAAGGAAATGCTTAAACTCACAAGCAAAGTGCGCATAAATAAGGGGTAAGACCTTTTTATCTTCTATAGCCTTTAAAATTAATTGAGTCCAATGTTTACTTCCTAAAAGAAGACCTTCACTAAAAGAAAGTTCCTGGGTATATTTTTGAAGTTCCTTCAAAAAGGGATAGTAATCAGCTAATTTTGCATAGGCAAACTCTTGGCAAAGCTTTAACCAGTTTTCATATCTTTGACGAAAATCAAAGATAATTTTTTCAAAAACTTTCCTTTCTTCTTCTTTAAGTTTTACTTTAAAAAAATCTTCTAATTTTGTCTCTAAAAAAACCTTAACTTTATTAAAATCTAAAAAAAATTCTGAATTTACTACCTCTGGTTCAGGTTTAGAGTCTATTTTTATATGAGAAGAAAGGATTTTTCGGTATTCCATCAAAAAGGAATATAAATTTTTGTAAGTTTCCTTAAGTTGAGAAAAGGCTTCCTCTATCTCTTGCTTTTTAATTTCTGGATCTAAAACTATATCTAAATCTTCATTTCCTATTTTAGGAACAATCTCTTTCAGAATTCTTCTTTTAAGGCCACTTTCTGGATAAAAACCTCCCCTTTCGTCATAGGTAAGATAGGTCCGAAGAACCTTTTTCCAAATTTCGTGATATTCCTCAGCTTGAGGATCTGCTAAGTAAGACAAAAGAACCTCAAAAGCTTCCTTTAAAACTTCCTTTTCTTTAAAGAGAACCTTTAATTCAGGTTTGATACCTAACTCATAGGAAAGTCCTCTTAAGATGGCTACCGAAAGACTATCTATAGTTCTTACCTGAAAGTCAAAGTAATTTTTGATAATAACCTCAATCCAAGAACGGGCTTTATCTGGGGTTAAAAAAACTTCTTTTTTTAAAACTTTTTGATAAAACTCAGTTTCAAAGGCTATTTCTTTTAAAAACCTTAAAATTCTTTCTTTCATTTCTGCAGAAGCCTTATTGGTAAAAGTTATAGCTACGATTTGTCTTAACTTTTCAGAAGAAGGCTCTCCCATCTGATGGAGAAGATTAAGATACCTTACGGCTAAAGCAAAGGTTTTACCAGCTCCTGCTGAGGCTCTTTTACTTATTAACTTAAAAATTTTCATTTTTTTGTGACCTTTAAAAATTTCAATCTAAAAATTCTTTTAATCAAACCTCTTAAAATTTCTTTACCCCTCTCTTAACTCCCTCCTAACTTGATATCCTCTTTTACTCCTTAGACCTCTCTCTTTGCTATATTTTAAATGAAGCTTAGAGAAAATTTTCTCAAAGAGGTTCCAATTAATGAGTTCCCTTAATTTAGCTAAGGTATCTTAAGAAAACTCCCGATAGAAAAATTTTCTCCTATTGACCATGGAGAAGTCTTTTTTCTATACACTTGAGAAACCTCTTCGTTTTTTTCTATAATTTTATCTTAAAATCTTCATTAGACAACTGAATTAGGTCAAGGCCTTTTCTTGTAAAAACTTAAAGTTCTAACTTTAATATTATATTGTAAAAATAAAAAATTCCATTAAACTTCTTAATTAACCCTTCTAAAATAAAAGTTTGCAAGTAGCCTCT
>JANXAD010000049.1 GCA_025062245.1 Thermodesulfobacteriaceae bacterium
TAAACCCTTTCTAATCTTTTTTTCTTAGTAACATCTATAATAATTACTAAACCACAATATTTTCCGTCATAAAAAATTGTGTTAGAATACCCCACAGCATAAATTTTTTTTCCTTTTTTAGTTTTTAAAACTTTTTCATCATAAATTTGAGTAAAAAACTCTCCCTTTAGCCGCCTCCTAATTATGGATCTTGCCAATTCTTTATCCTCTTCAAAGTAAAAGATATCTTCAGGTTTTAATTGAAGAAATTCTTCCATGGAGTAGCCAAAAAGATTACAAGCATAGGGATTCGCATAAAGATACCTTTGGTGATAAATTAAAACTCCAAAATAGGGACTTTTTAACAAGGCTTCAGCTATTTTTTTCTCCTTTAAAAGTTCCAAAACCAGCTGGTTAAATAAAAATAAATTCTCTATATTTTTAACTTGAGACTCTAAAATAGGTTCTAGGGCTTCATATCCTAAGTCCTCTAAGATTTTTCTATCTAAGGAAAGAAGGGTTTTTTTAAGTTCCTCCTTTAATTCAAACCGAGAATTAACCATAAAAAGATGGCTGGTATCTAAGGTAAATTCTCCGTAGATTTCTACTTTTTCTGTTTTTTCTTTTTCCAATTTAAAAAAATGTTCCTTATGGATTACCCCTAAATCTATCTCTTGTGAAAGAACTTTTTCTAAAACTTCTTTATAAAACTCTGTCCAAACAAATTCAAATTTGGAAAAGTCAAAGTTAAATTTTTGTGAAAACTGTAATAAAGAAAGTATAAAAAAGGAGTTTTCTACCAAAGAAACTTTTAAAAGGTTTCTTTTTAAAAGGTCCTTTAGAGGTTTAGTTCCTATCCACAAAAAATAGTCCCTTTGGTCTTTAAAAGAGGCTAAGGGTTCATATCCCTTTTGGTAAAGTAAGTTAGATACAAGAGGGGAGGCATAATAAAGTAAAAAATTTTCTTCCTCTATTTTTTTTCTTTCTTCTGGAAAGTCTTTAATAGGTTCTAAATACAGAGGAAGGCCTAAGCTTTGGCTTAAAGCTTGAACAAAATTTTGCCAAGCTAAAGTTTTACCTTCTAGTTCGTGAGGACAAATTCCAACTTTAAACACGTTTTAAATTCATCTCCCTCTTTAAATAATTTTTCTTAAGTTTATGCCTCAGTTTTTTAAGTGTGCAAATAACTTTTTTATAGTATCGGAGAAAGAATACTTTTTACTAAATTTAAGAAGTTTCTCAGAGCCTCTATAACTTCCTCTTCAGAGAGCTCTTGAGAAAGGCTTTCTTTATAAAATTTTTCCATTTTTTCCTTTTCTTCAGAGCTTAAGGTTTCTAAAACCTTAGAATAAATTTCCTCAAGGCTGGGGGCTTTTTCTGGAGGATTTATTTGAGATAAAGCCCAGATAGACTTAAGCCCCAATTCTAAAATGCTTTTAACTCTTTTTTTAAAGTCCTCAGGTTTTCCTTTAAGTAAGTAAAGATCTTTAAAAAGTTCTAAAGCGTATCTGTAGTAACTCTTAGCTCTTATAAAGTAGACCATTTAATTTCTATCCTGCTCTTTCCACATATTCTCCTGTTCGGGTATCTATTCTAATTACATCGCCTTCGTTAATAAAGAGTGGAACTTGAACTACCATTCCTGTTTCTAATTTAGCAGGTTTAGTTGCAGAGCCCACCGTATCTCCTTTAAACCCCGGTTCAGTTTCTATTACTCTGAGCTCCACTACCTTGGGAAGTTCAATTCCTATAGCCTTTCCTTTATAAAAAAGTATAGAAACCGTAAGATTTTCCTTTAAAAACTTAATAGCCTCTCCTACTTCTTTTTGATTCAAGTAGATTTGGTCATAATCTTCTAAGTCCATAAAAACAAAATTAGAACCCTCTTTATAAAGATACTGCACCTCCCTTTCTTCCAATTCTGGTTTTTCAAATCTTTCACCGGAGCGAAAGTTTACCTCTAAAACCCTTCCAGTTATTAAGTCCTTCAACTTAGTTCTAACGGTAGCCTGAGACTGGGCAACCTTTAAGTGTTGAAATTCTAAGACTTCATAGGGTTTTCCTTCCCATTCTATTTTAAGTCCTCTTCTGAAGTCAGAGGTAGTATAAGCCATAGGACCTTTAACCTCCTTTTAAAAGGGTATTTTTTCTAAATAGGAAGGAAGAGGAGTAGCCCAGGCTTCTTCGTCAAAGTAGAGTTCTTCTAAATTTTTAGGTTTTTCAATTTCTAAAATTTTAGGACCCTCAACTACTTCAAATCTTATAAAACAGGATTTATACCAATCTACATTAGGTAGTTCTAAGTCAAATTCTTTCATAATTCTATAGGTGCGGTAAAAGTCTTCCCAACGATTCTCTTCCTCAGGATAAGTGGTAAAGTCTCTTAAGATGTCGGTAATTACCAAACCTGAGTCTAAAAGAAATTTTTCAAACTCATACCATTTTTTAAGAGAAGCTTCCCTATGGGTAAACCCCATATACCCTGCTGAACCCTCTCCTTTTAAGGAACTTATACAACGACTAATAAAAAGTTTAAGACCTTTCTTAGTTTCCACAGGATCTGTTACAAACAAGTCAAAACCTCTTTCTAACTCTGGAGGTAAAGTCTCTATAACATTGTAGTTATAAACCTTTATAGGGGAGTAACCTATTTCCTTAGTTTTTTCTCTAATAAACTCGTTTATTCTTTCATCTATTTCTACTACTACCATCCTTTTAGGAAGTTTAGTTAAAGCCATAGCTATAGAAATAAGATCATCATCTCCCAAAATAAAAATTTCTGTATTTTCTAAATCTCCTCTTTCATAAATAAAGGCAGTCCTTTTGACTGTATCTTCTGGTTTTATAAAACCTTGGTCAAAGTCGCTGGTAGGAAGAGGTCTATCTTCCGTAATCCTTTTAAACTTTTCTAAAATTTCTCTCCAGAAGCCCTCTTTAAAAGGAGGATTACAAAAAAGACAGCCTGGATTTTGATAGGGAAACCAAGGGCTCTTTTTTAAAAGAAAAAAATAGGGTTTTTTATAGGCTATTAATTCTTCTTTTAGAAGTTCTTTTATGGCTTGCAAAAAATTGATAATGTGACTATCTTGATAATTTATTAATTCCCAGAAGGTAGCTGATTTTTGAGAAAGCCTCCTTAAAATCTGCCTTTTTATCCTTTCTATCTCTATCACTCCAATACCTCATAGGGAAACTATGGAAAAATTTAAGAAAAGAATATAATTTCTTTTACAGTAGTTTAAAATTGGTTTAAATATTAATTCAACTTTCAAAATTTGCAAGAGGTTGAATTATCTTATTAAAAATCTAAAGAAAAGACCTATCGTTGTCTTTACTACCTCTTACAGTCGTTTCCATGATTCTTATTCTATTTAATCATCCTCCCAAATTATCTTCTTAATCCCGCTACTTGCCTTAAAATTTATGCTAAGTCAATCCTTAAGATACCTTATTGAATTAAGGTTCACGCCGAGGCAAGGAATAAAATTTCATTTGGAATTTTAAATGAGGCCTTACGGCTGTAAATGGTCTCAAAAAAATCTTGACAAAAAAAAAATTTAAATTAAATTAAAAAAAATTTTAAATTAATAGGAGGTATAAATGAAAATAGAAATAGAAGGGCAAATAGTTAAATTGATTCCTGAAAATCTTCAGGAAGCTCAAGAGCTAAATAAACTTTGGCAACTTTTAGTTACCTGTGTTCAAGAAGATAAGAGAATTCGTCCCTTAGGTATTTATGTACCTGGAAGTACAGAGGAAGCTAAATTTTTAATTGAAGAGGTAAAGGTTTCTTCGGTTTCCGGCATTCCTAAGAGATATGGGTGTATAAAGTGTGGCACCATAGTGGAGGTTGCCCCCAATGATCCTACACCTATTTGTTGTGGAGAGGTAATGAAATTAGCCGATTAAAAATATAGAGATTTTTAGAAAAATGAAAGTTTTAATTGTCTATTATAGCACCTATGGGAATACTTATAAAATGGCTTTAGAAGTAGCTGAAGGAGTGCGAATGGTTCCAGGAGCTATTCCAGTTATAAGGAGGGTTCCTGAATTAATTCCTGAGGAAATTATTGAATCTAGGGAGGATATGAAAAAGGGAAGGGATATACAAAAGGAGGTTCCTTTAGTTACTCCAGAAGATTTCAGGGAAGCAGGAGCTATAGCCTTTGGAACTCCTACAAGATTTGGTGTAGTTTCAGCTCAACTTAAAAATCAGATAGATCGGTTAACTCATTTATGGATGGAAGGAGCTTTAGAGGGCAAACCGGCAGGAATTTTTGTTTCTACAGCTACCCCTCACGGGGGACAAGAAATGACTATTTTTTCTCTTTTACCTGCCCTTTTACATTTAGGTATGATTTTTGTTGGGGTACCCTATTCAGTAAAAGAACTTTTTTACACTCGGGGAGGTGGCTCTCCCTACGGACCAGGACATGTTGCTGGAACAGATAATTTGAGAGAAATTGATCCTGAAGAAAGGGCTATCTTGAGAGCCTTTGGAAAAAGGCTTGCAGAAATAGGATTAAAACTACAAAAATAGGAGGAAAATATGTCTGAGAAAGAAAAAAAAGAAGTTAAAGTATTTTTTGACTTTGATTCTCTGTCTGCCCTTTTTGAAGAAGTAGCCAGAGATGTAAAATCGGGATACTTTATGGTAGGGGATCTTAAAATTAACATACCAGGAAATGTGGAAGCAGAAATTGAATATAAAGAAAAGGATGAAAACGGAAAAACTAAGTGTGTTGTGGAAGTGGAATTGAAATGGTATAAATAGTTTTTTAATGAAGATTTTTCTTCTTGGCGGCACAGGATTTATTGGTTCTCATCTCGTTAAGGATTTTTTGAGAGAAAAATTTGAAGTTTTCGTTTTAAGTAGAAATCCACAAAAAATAGGAAACCTTCTTCCTTCGGTTCAGATAGTTTTTGGAGATCCTACTAAGGAAGGTGAGTGGCAAGAAGTTTTAAATAAATGTGATTTTGTAGTAAATTTAGTTGGAGAAACTATTTTTCATCGATGGTCAGAGGATTATAAAAAGAAAATTTGGGATTCTCGAATTCTATCTACCAGAAGGGTAGTTGAAGCCTTAAAGGAAGGTGCTGTTCTTTTTAACGCCTCTGCTGTAGGTTATTATGGAAATCGGGGGGAGGAAGAATTGATTGAAGAAAGCCCCCCTGGAGATATGTTTGTTTCTAAGCTTTGTATAGCCTGGGAAGAGGAGGCTTTTAAAGCTAAGGAAAAAGGTGTAAGAGTTGTCATTGGAAGATTTGGAATTGTCATAGGACCAGGTGGAGGCATGTTAAAAGTAGTTCTTCCAGTTTTTAAACTTGGCTTAGGTGGAAAATTAGGTTCAGGAAAGCAGTGGTTCTCTTGGATTCACATTGAAGATTTGTCAAGAGCCATTTTGTTTATTTTTCAGAAGCAAGAAAAGGGAGTCTTTAATATAACCTCTCCCCAACCCATTAGAAACCATGAGTTTACTAAAATTTTAGCCCAAGCTTTAAAAAGACCTGCCTTCCTACCAGTCCCTATTTGGGTTTTAAAAATTTTTTACGGAGAATTAGCTGAAGTAATTACTGCAAGTTCAAAGGTAATTCCTCAAAGGCTCACTAAATTAGGTTTTCAATTTAGGTATCCTAATTTCTCAGAGGCCCTAAAGGCCTGTCTATAAAGTTTAGCCTAATTTTTTATTATATGAGACTGGATTGTTTCCTAATTTTGGACAATCTAACTTACAACTACAACTTCCTTCAATTTCTGCCCTAAGCTTACCCATCTCTATAACTACCTCATCTATCCTTTGATTAGCTATCATTCAAATAGATTCTTGTTTCATTAAGTTCTGATTTTATAGTTCTCTAAGTTCCCGCTCTATATTATCCAGTTTATCATTCATAGATGTCAAAGCAATCTTAAAACTTATAATTCTCCCTCCAACTTTTTAAACTTCCTAAAGTTTGATCTCTATCTGAAGAAAGGACAAGCTTCGTTTTTTCATTGCCCTTCTTCTAATTGGAGAATTTTTTGAAATTCTATTGAAGGTTTTTAAGGGCTTCAAGCGCCTGGTTTACCCCCTATTTTTTTAATCTTTTGGATAATTTTAAGACTAAGCAGAGGGAAGGAGCGAAGGTAAAGAAGACAAAATGGATCGCTCCCCTTTTTTGGACAAATTAAATGTTAGGGTTAATACCTAAAACATAAATCATCCGTATCCTCTCTGAAGCTGAGTTGCCAAATAACTCCTTTGCTGCTACCTAAAGATTATACGGAATCTCCGAACAAACTCTTGACAGTTTGCCTCCTCCTAAAAGCATAAGTAGGATCGGCTCTATGTATTGCCAGGGACTGTATCCTCTGTTTGAAACAGGCTTTGGCATCAAGGTCTCAACTAAGGCCTTTATGCCAAAGGCTCTAAAGATTTCTGAGAAAAGTGCAAGGCCACTTCTTGGTGTAATTACCTCCTTTGAAAGACCTAATTTAAAAGGGAGAAAAGTTTGTTTTGACATAAGGAAATTAAGAAAAGACGAGACTTTTGGGTTTTTCTCTATCCTCCTATCGGCAAATTAGGGAAGGCGTCTCTTCAGAGAAACCAAGCATTTTTTAAAAGAAATCCGTAAATTTTAAAATTATAATTTCTTTTCTCCGTTAAACTCACTTTACCCAAAGAAGTGCTTTGAAGCTGGCACAAGAAAAAGGTATTATCCTTGTTCCAAGCTTTGAGGGATAATTTTTTTTAAAAATTCTTTAAAGTCTCTCATAAAAAAGGGCTTAAGATGGTAAACCTTTTGAGCAAGCTTTAAAACTCTTTCAGAGTCAAGTTCATAACTATAGGCATGCCTAAAAAGATGTCTAAAAGCTCTAAGTTCATCAAGAATTTTAAAACTTTCCTTAGAAATCAAAGCAGGTCTTATTCCTTCAAGATTTAACAACATTCTCTTTAACAAAACCGTATAATATTTAGTTCTTTCCTCAATTTGATTTTCAAAAAATTCAGCTACTATTTTAAAAAGCTCTTCATAGGCATTATAGAGGTTATGAAGCTTATAAGCTAAGCTATCTCTTAGGTCCTCATTATCTAAATTTTTTTCGAACTCCTTAACCTTGGTTTCTATTTTTTGATGGAGTTCTAAAATTTGATTTTTTTGTTCCTCAAGCTCAGCTAAAAGTATTTTTAGTTTTTCTTCCACTTGATTCCCTCAGTAAATATCTTTTTCTTAAAAGATACCCTTTCTAATTCTACTACATCTACTTCTCTTTCAAGAAAATTACTTAAAAAGGCTACAGTATAAAAAAGTTTATCCTTTTCAAGTTCTAAAAAAGCCAAGTCTACATCAGAATTTGGTCTAAATCGGTAAGGTTTAGTTATGGAACCAAAAAGATAGGCTTCTTTAAAGGAAACTTCCTTAGAGAGTTCCTCTAAAGCTAAAAAAGTCTTTTTTAAAATTTTAAGTCTTAGCCTTTCTCTTTCGTTTCTCTTTTGTTGATAAACCCTCTGAATAAGTTCAAAACCCATTTGAATAAAAATTTAACATAAGTTAAGTAGATTAGCAATTTTCATTTTAGGCCCAAATTTGCCGATAAAAATTTAATTTTAAATTAAAAAAGATATATTCAAAATTTTGAGATGTCCTCCCAAATTTTGGACAACTAAAATGTTAGGGTTTGTTTTTCGCCCCCCTTCTTGGACACCTCTCTCGTTAACCTCATCCCTGTCGTTACTCCTTAACCTCCAAATATCCTCAGGCACTACCTATCCCAATGAAGAGTGTATCCTCTCCCTATTATACTTCTTTATCCATCCATCCAGATATTTTGCAAGTGAGGAGAT
>JANXAD010000004.1 GCA_025062245.1 Thermodesulfobacteriaceae bacterium
CTCATTACCTTTCTCTTGAGGGTATCAAGTCTCTTGTGAGGGTCTTTTTTAGAGTAGCAGTAAGGGATAATACAGAACTTAGGCTGGCAGGACTTTTACCGGTTATGTTTAACCCTCGTCTGAATCAGCACCGCTGGGTTATAGAAGAAATAAAGAAAAACTTTGGTGAGGAAAAACTTCTTCCTTCTATCAGAACAGACATAAAAGTAGCTGAAGCCTTTCAGGCTCATAAGCCTCTTCTTTACTATGCTCCCTATTCTAAGGCTTTAGAGGATTACAAAACCTTAGCAGATAGGTTGCTTGAAATAATCCTTAGTTACAAAATTAGTAAGAATTTTTAAAGAGCCTTTAACACTAAGCAGGCATTGATTCCACCAAAGCCAAAGGAGTTTTTTAAAACGGTTTTCACTTTTTTAAAGCGAGAAGCATTGGGAACATAATCTAAGTCGCACTCAGGATCCGGATTTTCTAAATTGATAGTAGGAGGAATAATTCCCTCTAAAATAGTTTTTACAGAGAAAATGGTTTCAATAGTTCCTGCAGCCCCCCAAGTATGTCCAATCATAGACTTATTAGAAGAAATAGGAATCTTATAGGCGTACTCTTTGAAAATTTTCTTGATAGCTTTAGTTTCTGTAAGGTCATTTAGAGGAGTTCCTGTGCCGTGGGCATTTATATAGTCTATTTCTTCTGGTTTTAGGTTGGCAGATTCTAAGGCTATTTTAATACATTCTGCTATACTTATAGCTTCTGGTTCTGGAGCTGTGGGATGATAGGCATCACAGGTAGCTCCAAAGCCGGCCACTTCAGCCAAAGGTTTGGCTCCCCTCTCTAAGGCGTGTTCATAAGCTTCAAGAATAAGACATCCTGCTCCTTCAGCAGGAATAAATCCCTTTCTAAGTTTGTCAAAGGGTCTGGAGGCCCTATGAGGCTCCTCATTCCATCTTTCATCTACAATAGCTCCTAAGTTTTCTAAACTGGCTATAATGGTAGGAGTTATTCCGGCATCAGCCCCTATCACTAAAGCTATATCTATGATATTCATCTTTATAAGTTGAGCAGAAAGCCCAATAGCTTTAGTTCCTGCCGAACAGGCCTCTTGTAGAAAGAATTGAGGACCCCGAGCATTAAAAATTCTGGCTACCTCCCCAGCTGCCGTGTTTCCTGCTACATTTATCACACCAAAGGGAGAAACCTTTTTAGGTCCTGAGGAAAGATAGTTTTTATAGTTTTCTTCAAAAGTTGAAGGAGCACTCAGAGCACAAGCTCCAATAACAGAAAATCTAAAGGGATTCTTAATTTCCTCCTTTCTAAAGTTCCAGTTTTTAGCTGTAAGAAGGGCAGAAGAGACAAAAAGATGAAACATTCGGTCATAACGCCTAATAAATTTTTTATCTAAAAAATCTTCCGGAAAAAAGGAAGTGCATTCTCCTGCCACCTTACACCTAAATTTTTCTACTTCAAAAAGACTTATCTTTTTTATTCCTGAAATTCCCTGAATTAATTTTTTCCAACACTCTTCTATTCCTACCCCTAAGGGGCTAATCATTTCCATTCCAGTTATAACTACCTTTCTTTCTCTAAGCATGCCTACTCCAAACATTTAAGAATTTCCTGTTTTATACCTTCTGAATCTAAACCATATTTTTTTCTTAAAATTCCTAACTCTCCATGTTCTATAAATTTGTCTGGAAGGGCTATTCTTTTAAACTTTCCTTTAAAACCCCTTTCTAAAAGAAATTCTGCTACAGCTGAACCAAACCCTCCTATAAGAGTATTTTCTTCTACGGTAATTAAGCAGGGAATTTTTTTAGCTACCTCTAAAATAGTTTTTTCATCTAAGGGTTTAACAAACCTACTATTAATTACTGCTACCGATATTCCTTTCTTTTCTAATTCATAAGCTGCCCTTAAGCAGGGATAAACTAAGTGGCCTATAGCTAAAAGAGCTATCTCTTTTCCCTCTTTTAAAATTTCTGAAATTCCTAAGGGAATTTCTTTAAATTCCCAATCTAAGCTTACTCCCTGCCCCGGTCCTCTGGGATATCTTATAGCTACTGGATTTGGATACTTTAGGGCACTATAGAGCATGTGTTGAAGCTCATTTTCGTCCTTAGGGGCCATAACTATGAGATTGGGAATTAGTCTTAAATAAGAAAGGTCTAAGGTTCCGTGATGGGTAGCTCCATCTTCTCCCACCAAACCCCCTCTATCTATGGCAAAAATAACTTTAAGATTGTTTAAGGCTACATCATGAATAATCTGATCAAAGGCTCTTTGTAAAAAGGTAGAATAGATAGCACACACTGGAATTAAACCCTCTAAAGCTAATCCAGCAGCAAAGGTCACAGCATGTTGTTCACAGATTCCTACATCAAAAAATCTTTCCGGATACTTTTCAGAAAAAGCTTTAAGTCCGGTTCCTAATCTCATAGCTGCAGTTATAGCCACTAAATGGGGTTCCATTTCAGCTAATCTTAAAAGGGTTTTCCCAAAAATTTCGGTGTAAGAAGGAGGTTCATTTAAAGATTTTATAATTTTTCCTGATTTTACTTCAAAAGGACCAACTCCGTGGAAAGTTTCAGGATCCTTTTCAGCAAAGGGATATCCCTTACCTTTTTTAGTCAAAACATGAAAAACTATAGGTCCTTCCATTTTTTTGATATTTCCTAAAATTTCAATCAAGGTTTCAAGATCGTGTCCATCAACAGGACCAATATATTCAAAATTTAAAACTGTAAAAAGAGCCCCTGGAGTTAGGGCAGATTTTAAAATATCTTCTCCTTTTTTCAAAAGATGTAAGAGATTTTCTCCTCCTGGAAACTTAGGCACAAACTTTTCAAGTTCCTTTTTAAGAAAACGGGCTAAATTTCCTGTTAGCCGTTTAGAAATGAAGGAAGAAAGGGCTCCTACATTGGGAGAAATAGACATTTCATTGTCATTTAAAATAACTATTAAATTTTCCCTCTGAAAACCTGCATTGTTTAAACCTTCAAAAGCCAGGCCAGCAGTAATAGCTCCATCCCCAATTACAGCAATAACCTTACCTTCTTTCTTTTTTAACCTTAAAGCTGTAGCTATTCCTAAACCTGCAGAAATAGAAGTACTACTGTGACCGGTATCTAAAATATCATGAATACTTTCAGCCCTCTTAGGAAAGCCTGCTAATCCTTGATAGGTTCTTAAGGTAGGGAAAAGTTCCCTTCTTCCTGTAAGGATTTTATGAGTATAGCATTGATGTCCTACATCCCAAATAATCTTATCCTTAGGAGAGTCAAATACGTAATGTAAAGCTAAGCTCAGTTCAACCACTCCAAGATTAGGAGCTAAGTGCCCTCCGTTTTTAGAAACTACCTCTGTAATTAAATCTCTTATTTCTTGAGCTAAAGCCCTAAGATGAGAAATTTTCAATTTTTTTAAATCTTGAGGAGAATTTATTTTAGAGAGAAACTTGCTCATTTTGAATAGACTTAGAACTTGTAGAAATTCTATTTATAATGAAATTAGCCAAGGCTTTTAGGGGTTCTCCTCTATTTCCAAAAAATTTTAAACTTTCTATAGCCTTTTGTATGTGTTTACTTGCTAATGCTTTAGTTTTTTCTAAACCAAAAAGGGCAGGGTAGGTTAATTTTTGTTTTTTTACATCAGAAAAGGTTTTTTTGCCGATTTTTTTTTCATCTCCTATTATGTCCAAGAGGTCATCCACAATTTGGAAGGCAAAACCTAAATTTTTTCCGTAAGAGGATAAAACTCTTAGTTCCTTAGATTGGGCTCCTCCTAAGAGGGCTCCACTTAAAAGGGAAGCTTCCATAAAACAAACGGTTTTGTGAAGATGGATCCATTTCAAAACCTTAGGATTTCCCTTCTTTCCTTCCATTAGGAGGTCAACCATTTGGCCTCCTACCATGCCTCTTAAACCTATAGCTTTTGAAACCCAATATATAGCCTTTAGAAGTCTCGTTTTATTTACTTTTTTTACTAACTCAGGATGGGTAAAAAATTCAAAGGCCAAAGCCTGAAGTCCATCTCCAGCTAAAATAGCCGTTGCAGGATCAAAGGCTTTATGACAAGAGGGTTTTCCTCTTCTTAAGTCGTCATCGTCCATACAGGGAAGATCATCGTGTATCAGAGAATAGGTATGTAAACATTCCAGTCCTGCTGCAAAAAGAAGAATCCTTTCCCAATCTCCTCCCACAACCTCACAACCAGCTAAACACAAAATAGGTCTAAATCTTTTTCCACCAGCCAAAAGACTATATTTAGAAGCAGAAATAACCCTTTCTTCATAGCCCTTGGCCTTTGGAAAGTAGGTTTCTAAAATTTTTTCTATCCTTTGGGTTCGAAGTTCTAAGTAGGAAATAAGATCAAAATGGTTATTTTTTTCCATTTTTTAAAGTCTCTAAAGCTTTTTCCAAGGATTCTATTTGATATTCCTCTTTTTCTTTTAAAATTACCTTTACTTTAACCCGAGCTTTCTTTAATTTTTCCTCACAAAGAAGAATTAAATTCATACCTTCTTCATAAAGAGAAAGAGCTTCCTCTAACTCTAAATTGGGATTTTCTAAAAGCTTAAGAATTTCTTCAACCCTTTTTAAAGCTTTTTCTAAGGAAAGAAATTCTCTTTTTTCTTCCAAAACTTCTTACCTTAAAATTTTTTCTACCTTTACCAAAAGTTTTCCTTCGGCTAATTGAATTTCTAAGTATTCTTTTTCTCTAACCTCTTTAACACTTTTAACAATTTTACCTTCAGGATATGATTTTACTATACTATAGCCCTTTTGTAAAATATTTAGAGGAGATAGGGAAAAAAGTAAGTTTTTAAAATTTTCCAATTTCTTTTCCTTTTGAAAGAGAAGCTTTTCTAAGTTTATTTGAAGATGCTTTTTAAAAGCTTTAAGATTTTCTTCCCAAGAAATTAACTTTTCCTGAGGACTCCTTTTTTGGAGTCTCCATTTAAATTGATGAACTAACCTTTCCCATTTTGAAAAAAGGAGTTCTGTTTGTTTGGAAAGTCTTTCTCTATAAAAAGTTAATTTTTTAAGGATTTCTGTTTTATCTGGTAAAATCTCTTGAGCAGCAGCTGAAGGAGTAGGGCATCTTTTATCTGCAATAAGATCACAGAGGGTATAATCTATTTCATGTCCCACCGCAGAAACTATAGGTATTTTAGAATCCTTTAGACCGAGGATGATATCTTCACTATAAAAGGGAGCTAAATCCTCAAAGGAACCTCCTCCACGAGTAATTACTATAATTTCAACTTCAGGAAAATTAAGATTTATTTCATAAACCGCTTGAACAATTTCCTTTTCTGCACCTTCCCCTTGAACTTTTACGGGATATACTAAAATTTCCACTTCCCATTTGTCTTGAGCTATTTTAAGAAAATCCTGAAGGGCTGCTCCAAAAAGGGAAGTAATTAAAGCAATTTTTTTGGGATACTTAGGAAGTGCTCTTTTTCTACTTGGGTCAAAAAGAGATTTATATTTTTCAATCAAAGCTTCCTTTTTTAAAATTAAAGCTCCCGTTCCTAAGGGTTCTATCTTTCTTATCACTAAAAAACATTCTCCAGAACGGGAGAAAAAGGTAAGTTTACTTAAACAAATAACTTTAAGACCGTTTCTTAAGTAAGGAACTATTTTAGAATCCCTCTGAGAATTAAAAATAATAGCTTTTAACGAGGCCTCCTCCTCTATAAGATTGAAATAGACATTACCATTTTGACTATACCTCAGATTAGCTATTTCACCCTCTATCCACAAGAGGGGATAACTTTTTTCCATAAGATCCTTTATACTTTGGGTTATCTCTTTTACAGTATAAAAAAGTTTATTTTCTTTTTCTTCTATAGAGGATTGAAAAACTTCTATCATAGCTTAAATTTGGTAAAAATTTAAACCTATTGTATAATGTTTTTTAAAAGATACAATGAAATGTCCCCGTTGTAAAGAGCCTGAAACTAAGGTTATTGACTCACGCACCATAGAAGATGGCTTTTCTATAAGAAGAAGAAGGGAATGTTCAGTCTGTGGATACAGATTCACCACCTATGAAAAAATGGAATTAGATATAGTGGTAATAAAAAAGGATGGTAGAAGAGAGCCTTACGATAGAAACAAGTTACTTTCAGGCCTTAAAAAGGCTATCCATAAAAGACCCGTAAGTGAGGAAGTAATAAGAAATTTCGTTAAAGAATTAGAATTAGATTTAATTCAAAAGGGAGAAATAGAGGTTCCTTCTTCTTATATTGGAGAAAAGGTTATGTCAGCTTTAAAAGAATGGGACAAAGTAGCTTACATAAGATTTGCTTCAGTTTATAGAGATTTTAAAGACCCCTTTGAATTTGTTGAACAAGTAGAGGGGCTTAAAAGGGAAAAAGGTGAAACTGATTAAGCTACCGGCAGAAGAAAGAATAATTTTTCCTTTAGATGTAAGTTCCTCTGAAGAGGCTACCCTTTGGGTAGAAAGATTAAATCCCTTTATAGGGGTTTTTAAAATAGGTTTAGAACTCTTTATTTCAGAGGGTCCTCAAATAATAGAAAAAATAAGAAATAAAACCAACAAAAAAATTTTTTTAGACTTAAAATTAAACGACATTCCCAATACGGTAAGTAAAGCGGTAAGAGTTATTTCAAATATGGGAGTAGATTGGGTTAGTGTGCATCTTTTAGCAGGAAGTTTAGCTTTACGTAAAGCTTTAGAATTGGCTTATAACAATTTAAAGATCATAGGAATTACCATTTTGACTTCCTTAGATAGAGCCGATCTTTTAGAATTAGGATTTAATGCAGAATTAGCAAAAGATCTTAAGGAATTAGTTTTAAGATTAGCTTTTTTAGCCTATCAAACAGGTTGTGAAGGTATAGTTTGTTCTGCTAAAGAGGTAGAAAAAGTTAAGGAAAACTTTCCAGAATTAATAACCATAGTTCCAGGGATAAGACTAAGTGAGGAAAGAAGAGATGACCAGTTAAGAACTGCTACTCCTTATGAGGCTATTCTCTTGGGAGCAGACTATTTGGTAATTGGAAGACCTATTAAAGAGGCCTCTTTTCCAGAGAAAGTTTGTGAAGAAATAATAGTTCAAATTAAAAGGGCTTTAGAAGAAAGAGAGGATGATTAAAAAAGACATCGTGGATCTTCCTCTTCATGGAGGAAAATGTCCTTCCTGGCTTTTTGAAAAAATGGTTAGACTAAGTAGAGCTATTTTACTTTTAGTTTATATGGAATTTGGAAGGGAAGAACTTTTAAGGAGAATTTCAGATCCCTTTTGGTTTCAAGCTTTGGGATGTTTGTTGGGTTTTGACTGGCACTCCTCTGGCCTTACCACTACAGTAGGAGGAGCCCTAAAAGAAGCTCTTTCTCCCTATTTTAAGGAGATAGGAATTTATCTTTGCGGAGGTAAAGGAAAAAGAGCTCTTCAAACTCCTCAAGAGATAGAATTTTGGGGTGAAAAACATGCTTTACCTTTAGAAACTCAATACTTGATAACCTTAAGCAGGTTGACAGCCAGAATTGATAATCATGCTTTACAAGATGGATTTAAACTTTATTTTCATCTCTTCATTTTTTCTAAAGAAGGAAGCTGGGCAGTTGTCCAACAGGGAATGGATGAAACCACAGCTTATGCTCGGAGATATCACTGGTATAGTAAAAATACCGTAGATCTTTGTGAAGAACCTCATACAGGAATCCTTTCTCCAATTAAAAGAAAGGAAGTGCTGAATTTAGTTGCTAAAGAAAGCAAAGCGGTTCAGAATTCTTTGGTGGCTTTAATAAGGGAAAATCCAGCTAAAATTTTAAAAGAAGTAAGCTTGCAAAATTATTTGATATTTAAGAAAGACCATGAGCTTAGCCTGAGAGATCTTACTTATAAAAATTTAAAAAAGGTTTTAGAAATTACTTATGAAAATCCTCCTTCAGAGTTTAAAGAACTTCTTTTAACTTCGGGCTTAGGAGCTAAGACCTTGAGAGCTCTCACTCTTACTGCTGAACTTATCTATAATGTGAGGGCTTCTCGAGAAGATCCGGTTTGTTATGCCTATGCTCACGGTGGAAAGGATGGTCATCCCTATCGGTTAAATAGAAAACTTTATGAAACAACCCTTAGGGAATTAGAAGAAATTATCAGTAAAGTTAAAATTTCTCATTCGGAAAAACTGGAACTTTTTAGAAAGCTTCCTTATATTTTTTAGACCTTTACAAAATTCAAGGGTTTAAAAAAATTTAAGAATAAATTTACAGAAAAAACAAGGGGGTATCTCAAAGTTTAGAGCTTGGTGAGAAAGCGGCAAGGGAGTAAGTAAAGATAGGTAAGTCTTTAGTTAAAACCTGTTTATGAGGTATGGGCATATAAGGAGAAGGATTAAGGGGTTTGAGATGGTGGTTTAGGGGTTAAATTGGGATGACAGACAGGAGATAGCCAAGAGAGAGGCTTAGGTAGTTAAATTTAAGCCGAATTTTTCAAAGGTTTCTTTTAATTTTATAGGTAATCCGTAGATAGCCTTTATTGTGAAAAAAATCACTAAATCTTATTTTTAATTTATTTTGTAATTTAATTTAAAAACTAATTTTTTTAAATAATTGAAAGCTTTGGGTAGTATCTTAAAAGATGGGTATGGCGAAGGGAGGTTATAAAGGCTAAATTTTATGTTAGATTATCCTTTTTATAACTCCAACCTAAATAATCATTTTTATGATTTTAGCATGGTTTTTTCTTGGGGTGTTAGTTTAAAGGGATTTGAGTTAATTATAAGGAATAGATTTTGAAAATAAATAAGAAAAAAACTATTTTAAATTAAGATTTTAAAGTTATAATTAGGGATATTGTTATAATTTGGCAGTTGACATTTTAGTTTAATAAATTATAAAAAATTAAATTAAAAATGAAAAATAGAGATTCTTGGTTTTTTTCTGAAAAATTTAGGAAGTATTTAGAGGGTAAACAGGAGTACCTTTTAAAAAGGTGGAAGGATATTTTTTGGGAAAGTTTTGGAGAGGAAGCTAAAAGATTTTTTGTTAGAGAAACAGACCGTTTTCAAAATCCTGTGGGTTACCGAGTAGAGGAATGTTTTAAGGGTATAATGGAGGTTTTGTTTGGGGAGTTTAGTTGGGAGAAGGCTCAAGAGCCCTTAAAAAGGCTTATGCAAATTAGAGCGGTTCAAGAACCTGTTCCTTCTAAAGCTTTAAATTTATTTTTACAACTTAAGACCATCTTGAGAGAGGAAATAGGGAGAGAAATTATTGATAAATTTGGAATAGAAGAATTTTTACAGTTAGAGGATAGGATTAATATTTTGACTTTGAGGGCTTTTGATTATTTTATAAAGTTTAGAGAAACTTTATATGAGATTAAGTTTAATGAATATAGGAGAAATACTTTTCTTCTTTTAAAAAGAGCAGGTTTAGTTTATGATCCTATGGAAGGTATGGTTAAAAGTATTCCAGAAGAGGAAAATTATTAATAAATAGAGAGGGAGAGAGGTATGGAAGCAGGAATAAGTTTAATTATAGTTATAGGTTTAATTATTATAGCCTATATAGGAACCTTACTGGGTCTTCAGGTTTTATTTGGAATTGTTATTCCCTATGTGGCCTTTTTGATCTTAGTTTTAGGACTTATTTATAGAGTTATAAGTTGGGCTAAAGTTCCTCAACCTTTTAAAATTCCTACCACCTGTGGGCAACAAAAAAGTTTACCCTGGGTTAAACATAGTCGTCTTGAGGCTCCTTTTACTACTTGGGAAGTAGTTTTGAGAATGTTTTTTGAAATTTTCCTTTTTAGAAGTCTTTTTAGAAATTTAAGAGCAGACCTTGAGGGAAGAAGATTAATTTATGGTTCTGCTAAGTGGCTATGGTTAGGAGCTATTTTGTTTCATTTTTCTTTTTTTATAATTATGCTGAGGCACATAAGACTTTTTACTAATCCTGTTCCTGGTTTTATCGTAAGACTTGATTATATAGATAGTTTTTTCCACTTAGGAATCCCTCCTATTTATATTACTGACCTTTTAATTTTAGCTGGCTTAATTTTTCTTCTTCTAAGAAGACTTATAGATCCTAAGGTAAATTATATTTCCTATGGTTCAGATTATTTTCCACTCTTTCTGATTTTAGGAATTGTTATAAGTGGTGTGTTAATGAGATATGCTATTAAAGTAGATGTATATGCGGTTAAGCAATTAACCTTAGGACTGGCAACCTTTACTCCCACTATTCCGAAAGCTCCTATTGGTAGTATTTTTTATATTCATCTTTTTTTAGTTTCAGTTTTAGCAGCCTATTTTCCTTTTAGCAAGTTAGTTCACATGATTGGAATCTTTTTTAGCCCAACCCGTAATATGGCTAATAATAATCGTGCTGTAAGACATGTTAATCCTTGGAATTATCCTGTAAAGCATTATACCTACTATGAATATCAGGAAAGATTTAGAGATAAAATGGAAAATGCAGGTATACCTATAGATGAGGAAGTGGAGCCAGAAAAAGAACATGAATGGTATAGTTTGTATGTTCCAGGTAAAGAACCACCTACCATAAAGAGTTAATTATAACAAAAAAGAGGCTTAAGGGAGGTAAAAAGGTATGAGTCTTCCTAAACCAGATGCCTTGTTAAAGGATGTAGAGCTTCATAAAACTCCAGAAAGACACTGGATGGATATAGAACCTGAATTAAAAAGAGGATACTTCCTATCTATTATAGATCCTAAGGTTTTAAAAGATTTAGACCTTCCCAGTTTGGGAACTTGGCAACCCTATGATGAAAAATGGCCCTTACCTGAAGATTGGAAGGAAAGGATAAAAAAAGAAATTTTAAGAAGAATGGAAACCTATAGATCTTTTAAGCTTTTTATGGAAATTTGTGTAAGATGTGGAGCATGTGCAGATAAATGTCACTTTTTCCTTGGGACAGGAGATCCTAAAAATATGCCTGTTTTGAGAGCTGAACTTATAAGATCTGTTATAAAAGGCGAATTTTCTATTTTTGGAAAACTTTTTGGAAGATTTGCTGGAGCAAGGAAATTAACTGAAGAAGTAATAAAGGAGTGGTTTTATTATTTTTATCAGTGTACTGAGTGTAGAAGATGTTCTGTTTTTTGTCCTTACGGGATAGATACTGCGGAAGTAACTATGATAATGAGAGAAATTTTACTTAGTTTAGGAATTGCAACGGACTGGGGAATTAAGCCTGTACATAATTGTTATTACATAGGTAATCATGTAGGAGTTCCGCCTCAATCTCTTAAAGAAAACTTAGAATTTTTAATATGGGATTTTGAAGAAATTGCAGGAATCCAAATTGATTTAGAAAAATATCTTAATAGAAAGGGAGCTGAAATTTTATATGTGCCCATGTCTGGAGACTATTTTGCAGATCCAGGAATTTATACCATGTTAGGGATCCTGGTTTTATTTCATTATCTTGATTTGGATGTAACTATAAGTCCCTTTGCCTCTGAAGGTGGAAATTTTGGATTTTTCAATTCTTTTGAGATGGCTAAAAGACTTCATGCCAAAATATATGAAGAAGCTAAAAGACTTAAAGTTAAGTGGATACTTGGTGGAGAATGTGGTCACAAATGGAGAGTCTGGCATCAATTTCATAATACCTGGTTTGGTCCTATTGATTTCTTAGAGGTTCCTAAATCTCCTATTACCGGAACGGTTTTTGAACATGCTAAGGATAATAAAATTGTTCATATTTGTGAATTTACAGCAGATTTAATTGCCCATGGGAAATTAAAATTAGATCCCTCAAGAAATGACCATTTAATAGTTACTTTTCATGATTCCTGTAATACCTCAAGAGCTATGGGATTTTTTGAGGAGCCAAGATTTATATTAAAACATGTGTGTAATAATTTCGTTGAAATGCCAGAAAATACTATTAGAGAAAAGACTTTTTGTTGTGGTTCTGGGTCTGGTCTTAACGCCGGTGAGAATATGGAAATAAGAATGAGAGGAGGTTTTCCGAGAGCTAACGCGGTAGAATATGTGCATAAAGAGTATGGAGTGAATCAAATAGCTTGCATTTGTGCTATTGATAGAGCAACCCTAAGTTCCCTTATGGAATATTGGGTTCCTGAAGTTGCAGTAAGTGGAGTTCACGAACTGGTTGCTAATGCTTTGGTCCTTGAAGGAGAGAAATCAAGAGATGTGGATTTAAGAAGAAGACCACTAAAACATCCTGTGAAAGGTGTGGATTAATTTGCAAAAGGAGGAGGGCTAAGTTATGTATAATGCAGATAAGGTAATTCCAGGGATAATCATCTTAATTCTCTTTTTTACCCTTCCTATTTGGTTAAATGTTGGAAGGTTAGAAGCTGTTCCTGAGGTTGAACTTCCTAAGGAGGAAAAGAAATGTGTGGAATCTAAGGAGTTTATGAGAAGAGAACATATGAAGCTTTTAGATGATTGGAGAATTAAGGTTTTACGTGAAAATCAACATGTTTATTTATCAGGGGAGGGTAAAAATTTTAAAATAAGTTTACAAAATACTTGTATGAAGTGTCATGAAAACAAAGAAAAATTTTGTGATAAGTGTCATAATTTTGTAGTAACCCACCCAGATTGTTGGACATGTCATATCGCACCGGAGGTGGCCAAAAAATGGAAATAAAAAGAAGGGACTTTTTAAAAATTTTAGGTTTGGGTTTAGTTGGTAGTATTACTTCTGCTAATTTCCTTTTTAGAAGGGAGGTTAAGGCTCAGAGTTATATAGCTCCACCGGAGGCTTTAAAAGCTAAAAGATGGGGAATGGTCATTGATATTAAAAAGTGTGTTAATGCTCAACCAGATTGTAAATTAAAGTGTGTAGAGGTTTGTCATAAATTACATAATGTTCCTTCTATTCCAGACAAGAAGAAAGAAATTAAGTGGATTTGGGAGGACGAATATGAACATGTTTTTCCTGAACAACCTAATGAATTTGTAGCTAAAATTTATGCCCACAAACCTTTTATACTTCTATGTAACCAGTGCGCCAATCCTCCTTGTGTAAGAGTTTGTCCTACTCAAGCTACCTTTAAAAGAGAAGACGGTATTGTTATGATGGATTATCATAGATGTATAGGTTGTCGTTTTTGCATGGCAGCTTGTCCTTTTGGAGCCAGAAGCTTTAACTGGGTTGATCCGCGTCCTTACCTTGCTAAGGTAAATCCAGAGTATCCTACCAGAACTAAGGGAGTGGTAGAGAAATGTACCTTTTGTTATGAAAGGTTAGCAGTAGGAAAAATTCCAGCCTGTGTGGAGTCCTGTCCAGATAAAGCTTTAATCTTTGGGGATTTAGAGGATGAACATTCTGAAATTAGTAAAATTTTGAAAGAGAGATTTTCTATAAGAAGAAAGGCCGAACTTGGAACAGATCCTTCTGTTTTTTACTTAATCTAAAAAAGTTAAAGGAGAGGTGCAAAGATGATTGAAAAGGCTCTAAGAGGGAGTGCCAAATATTGGCTCTGGGTGTGTTTTCTTCTATCCTGGGTGTTAATAGGATTTATCTGTTATCTTTATCAGTTAAAAGTAGGATTAGGTATTACTGGAATGAGTAGAGATGTATCTTGGGGTTTTTACATTGCTAATTTCACCTTTTTAGTTGGAGTGGCAGCTTCTGCAGTAATGGTAGTTCTTCCCTATTACTGGCATAATTATAAAGAATTCGGGAAAATTACCATTTTGGGAGAATTTTTAGCTGTAGCTTCAGTTGCTATGTGTGTTCTTTTTATTTTGGTAGATCTTGGTCAACCTATGAGAGTTTTTAATGTTTTAAGATATCCCACTCTCAATTCAATTATGTTTTATGATGTGGTTGTTTTAAACGGATATTTATTACTAAATTTACTTTGTGGTTGGACAGTTCTTCATGCTGAATATAAAGGAACTAAATATCCCTCTTGGCTTAAACCCTTTATTTATTTAGCCATAGTTTGGGCTCCCAGCATTCATATTGTAACTGCCTTTCTTTATCAAGGGTTACCTGGACGTCATTTTTGGTTAACAGCTATTATGGCTCCTAGATTCTTAGCTTCCGCTTTTTCTTCTGGTCCTGCTTTAATTATCATTTTAGCCCTCTTACTTAAGAAGGTAGCCAATTTTGATGCAGGAAAAAAAGCTATAGAGACCCTTTCTAAAATAGTTACTTATGCCTTTATAGTTAATGTTCTCTTTTTCCTTTTTGAGGTCTTTACAGCTTTTTATAGTGGAATTCCTGGACATAAAGCCCCTATTCAGTATCTCTTTGCAGGACTTCACGGGCATGCTGAATGGGTTCCTACCATGTGGCTTTCCTATATTTTAGCAGCTATAGCCATTATTCTTTTAGTTGTGCCCTCTACTCGTAAAAATGAAACTACCTTAGCTATCGCTTGTATAGCAGTTTTTCTTTCCTGTTGGATTGATAAGGGTATTGGGTTAATTACCGGAGGATATACTCCTACACCCTTTGAGACCATTACTCCTTATAGACCAACTTTGCCTGAAATAGGAATCACTTTAGGTGTTTGGGCAGTGGGATTTTTAATTTTGACCATCCTTTATAAAATAGCTTTAGGTGTCAAAGAGTCCCATGAGTTAGTGGTTAAGATGAAAGAAGAAGTTTAATTTTTGTTATGTCTTTTAGTTATTATATTCCTCGTGTTCTTGTTTCTTCCCATAAGGGAGGTGCGGGAAAAACTCTTTTTACTTTAGGATTAGTTTCAGCCTTTAAAAATAAAGGCTTTAAGGTTTCGGTCTTTAAAAAGGGTCCTGATTATATAGATGCTGGTTGGTTGAGTAAAATTTCTGGAACTCCCTGTAGAAATTTAGATCTCTTTCTTTTTGATACTAAAACTAATCTTTACTCTTTTTACTTAGGTTCTAAGGATTCAGATTTAGCTATCCTTGAAGGAAACAGAGGTCTTTTTGACGGTTTAGATTTAGAGGGAAGTTGTAGTACTTCTAAATTAGCTAAGATTTTGAAAACTCCTATTATATTAGTTTTAGATTGTACTAAGGTTACCAGAAGTTTAGCAGCTTTAGTTAAAGGGTTTATCTCTTTTGAAGAGGGAGTTGAAATTAGAGGGGTGGTTTTAAATCAAATTGCTCGTGTTAGACATGAAAATATTGTTAGAAGTGCTATAGAATATTATACGGATGTAAAGGTTTTAGGAGTCTTACCTAAACTAAGGAAAGTTCCTTTAGAGAGACACTTAGGTTTGATTACCTCTTTGGAGTATGATGAAAGTTTATTTTTAGAAGAACTTAGAGAGGCTATTTTGAATAATGTAGATTTAGATAGGATATTTAAAATAGCTCGAGATGTTTCTCCTATTTTTATAGATAACCTTGAAGAAAGGAATAATAGAAAGTTTTCTGGAGTTAAAATAGGGGTTTTTAAGGATGAAGCTTTTCAATTTTATTATCCTGAAAACTTAGATAGTTTAATAAGCTTAGGGGCAGAAATAAAATATATCAATGCTTGTCAAGATAAAGGACTTCCTTCAGATATAAGTGGACTATACTTAGGAGGAGGGTTTCCTGAAGTTAAAGCAGAATCTTTATCAGAAAATATCACCCTTTTAAAGGAAGTTAGAAAAGCTATTTTAGAGGGTATGCCTGTTTATGCAGAATGTGGAGGATTAATGTACTTAGGAGAAAAAATTATTTGGAAAAATAAGAGTTATCCGATGGTAGGAGTTTTACCCTTTAGTTTTAAGGTGGAAAAAAAACCTCAAGGACATGGCTATGTAGTGGCTAAGGTGAAAAAGGAAAATCCCTATTTTGAAGTAGGAAGCCTGATAAAAGGTCATGAATTTCATTATTCTAAACCGGTAAACGTAAAAGAGAATAAAGACATAAAGTTTATATTTGAAATAGAAAGGGGTTATGGATTTGACGGAAGGTTTGACGGAGTATTTTATAAAAATCTATTAGCCAGTTATACCCATATTCACATTTTTAGTGTAAAATGTTGGGTTGAAAAATTTTTGGAAAGGGCTAAACTTTTTAAAATTTAAAAATAAAAAGGAGGTGCGAGATGGCAGCAGAAATTACTATTAATTATGACACCTGTGATGCTTGTGGAACTTGTGTAGAATCCTGTCCTGCTCAGGTTTATGACAAAGGAGATGATGATAAACCTGTGGTAGCAAGACTGGAAGATTGTTTAATCTGTATGACCTGTGTGGAAGTTTGTCCTACCGGTTCTATTACCGTAAAAGAGGTGTAAGCAGGAAAGATCAAGGGGGATTTTTCCCCCTTTCTAATTTTCAATTAAATGTATCTTAGTAGAAAAATTGTAAATGACGGTTATGAATATTTTTTAGCTCAATCCTATTTTGAAGCTCCCTATTGGCGTTCCAAAATAATCTATCCCTTAGGGAAATTTCCTGAACAATTTATTGAATATTATAGTGAAGTAGCCTTTTATATCCCTTTAGAAGATGTTTTAAGAGAAAGAGGTATAGAGACCAATCAAGATGAATTAGAAGAAATTTTTTTTCGTTTTTTATCTTATGAAGCTAAGGTTTGTTTAAGGTCTCCTCTTAATCGTAAAAGAAGAAAAATAACCAAAATTGATAAAAATAATCTTAGAATTAAGGAATTACATTCCTTTGATATTATCAGGTTTTTAGTTTTAAAATTAGGGATTTCTAATCCTCAAAATTTTTTAGAAGTAGCTTTTCCTTTTTTAATTTATCTTCAGAATAAGTCTCGAGATGAGATAGAAAATTTTTTGTGGGATATGGAGGATGAGTTAACTTACCGTGAAAAATTAAGATATATTTTTAATATTTTTAACTTAGGTTTTTCAGGGGCTTTAGAAGAAAGGGACCAAAAATTTTTAGAAGAAGTTTGTAAGATATCAGAGGATGAAAAGTATAGAATGGGGCTTTCTAAGGAAGAAGTTTTAAGTAAATACTTGTCAAGGTATATATGGTTTTATTTTGATGTTTTTAAATATAGAGAGAGACCAAAAATTTATAATCTTTTGGAGAGAGAACTTTATAAGGAATTAGCTAAAACTTTAGAAACTTCCTTAGAAAATCTGATAAACCTTTCTAAAAGAGAAGTTATAACTCTTTTTAGAAAAAAGGCCCAAAAATTACATCCTGATAAGGGAGGAAGTCACGAAGAATTTATAAAACTTAGAAATTTATTAGAGAAATATTTAAAGGTTAGATTTGGTTCTTAATTTATTTAAAAACGATTTCTAAGTAATTATTATCTTTCATAGAGGCCTTAGTTACTTCTTTGTTTAATAAACTCCGAGGTAAGAAAAAGTGTTTTTTATAATTTCCAATTTTTATGATTAGGTCTTCTTCTTTTTGATAAATTTCTAACTTTTCTTGAGGAACCTCTTTTAGGAAAAGTTTTAGAATGTAAAATCCGTTGCTCTCGGAAAGCTCAAAAGGTTTATCTTTATAAAAGATTTCTTCTGGATTTTTATTTTGATAAATTAGTTTTCCAAATTTTTTAAGTTTTTCGTATCCCAGGATTTCTTCAAATAACTGGGGAACTAAGAAGATAGGGGTGGGTTCAAAACTTTTTATAATTCGGTCTAAATATTTTTCTTGAATTTGATAAAGTGGATTTTCCTTAGTAACTATTCGGTTAATAAATATGGCATCTACTGGAAATCCAAAGAGATGAAGATAGGTGAAAGCCTTTTCTGTTTCCTTTATGACCATTTTTTCAGGATTAATTACCAATCTTACTGAAGAGACTTGGGGATTTTGTAACAAATAATATAAATTATATACTTGATGAAATAAATCCTCTAAGGCATCATAGGTTTCTTCTTCTGGGAGGGGCATATCGGTGACTAATTTAGCTGCAGGTCTTATAAATTTCATCAGTTTTCTTTGTAAAGGCAAGATCTTGGTTATCCACCAACTTATGGCATCAGGAAGTCCTAAAAATCTTAAAGTTTCCCCTGTAGGTGCAGAATCTACTATAATTACCTCAAAATCAGCCTCTTTTACATGTTTATTTATCCAAAGAAAAGAGGAAACTTCTTCCATTCCTGGAAGTATGGACATTTCTTCAGCCATGATCTCATCCATTCCTTGCCATTTTAAAAGACTCTTAAGATATTCTTTAAGGACTCCCCAGAATTTTTCTATGGAATAATAAACATCAATTTCTTGAGCGTAAAAATTTTTAAATATTTTTTTAGGTTCGGGTCCTATATCTATTTCTAATACATCAGAGAGGGAGTGTGCGGGATCAACTGAAACCACCAGAACCTTTTTTCCTAATTCTGAAAGATAAGCCCCTGTGGCAGCAGAAAGGGTAGTTTTACCTACTCCTCCTTTACCTGTAAAAAGAAGAATCCTCATAAAGGTTAGAGGTTTACTCCTTTTTCACTTCAATTTTTTTAACTTTCTTAGGTTTTTCAATTTCTTCAATTTTCTGATCTAAAATACTTCTTAAGGCTAAAAGAAATTCCTTTTTAGCATTTTTTAAATGGGTTTTAGAATTTTCTGGCACAAAAGAAAAAATATCTTCTATAAAGGCATCCCAAGCATCTAATAGATGTTCCACCCATTTGTGTTTCAAGTTTTATCCCCCCTTTTAATATACTTTTTTTAAAAAATAATATAATCATTGATACAAATTTTCAAAGAAATGTATGAGACTAACGGGTCCCCTCTTCCCATTATACCATATCAAATCATCCATTAATTCCTTATTAAAAGCCTCTAAATTTTCTAACAGCTATCCTCCCTATACTCTATAAAATTCTCCTCCAAGGTCCTTCTCTAACTTTTTACCTAACTATTCCCCTCGGAATACTCTTTTTAATTCAGTGGCATATTTATCGTGAAACTCTATAACTTAAAGCCTAAAAAGAATCTCCTCATTTACCTTTCTCTTTCATGTGAGGTGACCTCCTTAAGGAGATTTTTTGATTTTTAATTTTATTACTTTTCTATTTTCCCGAAAGAGACGGAGCTTATGCAAAAAAATGAAAATAGTAGAATTTTTAGTTCAATTTAAAAGATACTTTTATTTTAAAATTTTTGCATTATATTTAAAATGCAAATTTACAAGCGCTAATTTTATTAAAAACTAAAATGGAAAAGCAGAGCTTACTTCAGACTTACAAAAATGTAGATTTTGAAAAGTTGATAAGAAATTATGAGGAAGTTTTGTTAAATTTAAGGGGGTGTCTTTGACCTTCCGGTTTTACAAAATCGTCTTCAACAGATAGAAAGAGAGCTTCAAAAAAGTTCTAATTGGGATTCTACTTATTTTAAAAATCTTCTTAAAGAAAGAGCTCAAATTTCTGAGAGATTAGAATTATTTGAAGATCTGTCTAAGGAATTTAGAGAGCTTATAGAGTGGTATAATTTTTATAAGGAAGAAAGATCGTGGGAAGTCTTAGAGGAGTTTTTATCCTTTCTTCATAGATTTGAAAGAAAGTTAAAAACTCAAGAGATGACCATTTTATTGGGTGAGGAATATGATCATTTATCAGCTATTTTAAGTCTTCATGCAGGAACTGGAGGAACGGATGCTCAAGACTGGGCTTATATGCTTTTACGTATGTATACGAGATGGGCAGAAAAAAAGGGATACAAATTTAAAATAGTGGATATTTTACCTGGAGAAGAGGCAGGAATTAAAAGTGCTTTACTTATGGTGGAGGGTCCTTGGGCTTTTGGATATCTGAAGGGTGAAAAGGGGATTCACAGACTTATTAGGATTTCTCCCTTTGATGCTAACTCTCGTCGTCATACCTCCTTTGCTTCTGTAACTGTTATTCCACAGATAGAGGAAGATGTAGAAGTAGAAATTCGTCCTGAAGATATAAAGATTGAGACCATGAGAGCCAGTGGACATGGGGGTCAACATGTAAATAAAACCGAAACTGCAGTTAGAATTACTCACCTACCTACAGGTATAGTAGTAACTTGTCAAAATGAAAGGAGTCAATACTTAAATAAAATGACAGGTTTAAAAATTCTTAAAGCAAGACTTTATCAATTAGAAAAACAAAAATTAGAACAAAAGAAGGAAACCCTAATCGGAGAAAAGAAGGAGATAAGTTGGGGAAATCAAATTAGAACTTATATCCTTCATCCTTATAAGGTAGTAAAGGATCACCGAACTCAATATGAAGCTTATAAAGTTGAGGCTATTTTAGATGGAGAAATAGATGAGCTTATAAGAGAGTATCTAATTTGGTTAGCTAAGGGAAATATTAAAGAAAGGAAAGCCTTAGAGACAAAGGAGGTTAATTAAAAAATGAAAAAAGAAAAGATAAAAGCTTTGGTAATGTTGGAAGATGGAACCTATTTTTGGGGATGGTCTTTTGCTGGAAGGGGAGAAACTTTTGGTGAAATAGTTTTTAATACAGGTATGACAGGTTATCAAGAAATTCTTACAGACCCCTCTTATTATGGTCAAATTGTTACTATGACCTATCCCTTAATCGGTAATTATGGGATTAATTTTGAAGATTTAGAAAGTGAACGGATTCAAGTAGCTGGATTTATGGTTAGAGAATATCAACCCTTTTATAGTAACTGGAGGGCTACTAAATCCTTAGGTGATTGGCTTTCTGAAAACGGTATTTTAGGAATAGAGGGAATAGATACCAGAGCTCTTACAAGACACATCAGACTTTTTGGAGCTATGAAAGGTGGGATTACTACAGAAACCTTAAACCCTAAGGAATTTTTAGAAAAAGTAAAACTTAGTCCGGATTATGTAGGAAGAGATTTAATTCAGTATGTAACTTGTAAAGAACCTTATTATTATGGAAAAAACGGCAAGGAAATGAGAAAGCATTTTAAGGGAGAAGGAAAATATAAAATAGCGGTATTAGATTGTGGTTTAAAGTTTAATCAATTAAGACTTATGGTAGAAAGAGGTGCTGAGTGTTTGATTTTTCCTGCTTTTACTAAGGCAGAAGAAATTTTAGCTTGTAATCCTGATGGAGTTTTTTTATCTAATGGACCTGGGGATCCAGCTCCACTTAAATATGTAGTTTCTACAGTTAAGGAACTTTTGGGAAAAAAGCCTTTATTTGGAATCTGTCTTGGTCATCAAATTCTTGGACAAGCTCTGGGTGCTGAAACTTATAAGTTAAAATTTGGACATCGGGGAATTAATCATCCTGTTTTGAATTTGATTAATAAAAAAGTGGAAATAACCTCTCAAAATCACGGTTTTTGTGTAAATCCCGACAAATTACCCAAGGAAGTATGGATTACCCATCTTAATTTAAACGATAATACCTTAGAAGGAATTTATGTTCCAGAAATAAAGGCCTTCTCTGTTCAATATCATCCAGAACATGCTCCTGGTCCTCAAGACTCCGTTTATCTTTTTGATACTTTTTTCAAGTTAATGGAGGGAAGAGTTGAAAATTTATACACCTAAGGATTTTCCTTTAAAGTTTGATACGGTTATAACTCTTGGAAGCTTTGATGGAGTTCATTTAGGACATCAAACCCTATTAAAGGAAACTAAAAATTTGGCTAAGAAATTAGAAGTTAAACCTTTAGTAGTCACCTTTGACCCCCATCCTCGTCAAGTTTTACAACCCTATTCATCTTTTAAACTTTTAACTACCTTAGAAGAAAAGCTTAGTTTAATCTCAGAGTGGGGATTTGAAGAAGTTGCTATTATTCCTTTTACTAAAAGTTTAGCTGAGTGGAGTCCTGAATTTTTTGTTCAAGAATATATAGTAGATAATCTTAGAGCTAAAGGGGTGGTAGTAGGATTTAACTTTAGATTTGGTAAGCAAAGAAAGGGAGATGTAGAACTCTTAACCAACCTAGGTGAAAAATATAATTTTACAGTAAAAGTTATAGAACCTATTTTTGTAAATGGATTTAGAATTTCAAGTTCTTTGATAAGAGGTCTTTTAGAAAAAGGTTCTATAGAATTGGCTAATAAACTTTTAGGAAGACCATATTTTTTAACAGGAAAAGTAATAAAGGGAAAAGGAAGAGGAAGAATTTTGGGTTATCCTACAGCTAATCTTTCTATTTCATACTCTAAACTTATCCCCCTTTCCGGAGTCTATGCGGTGTGGATTACCCTTAGGGGGGAAAAGTTTAAGGGAGCTATGAATATCGGAAAAAATCCTACCTTTGATGAAAAGGACCTCTCCATTGAGGTTTATATTTTTGATTTTAATTCGGAAATATATGGAGAAAAAATAAAAGTAGAATTAATAAATTATGTAAGAGGAGAAAAAAAATTTCCTTCACCTGAAGCTCTAAAACTTCAAATTGAAAAAGATTGTCAAAAAATTAGACAAGTTTTAGTTTAAAGTTTCCCTTCTTTCTTAAGTTCCTCTATAAATAAATCATAAACATTAACTTTTTTTCCTATCTTTTTAGGAATATTAACTCCTCTTTTACGCAATTCATTTACAATTTTATTTACTTGAAATTTACTAATTCCTAACTTTTCTGCAATTTCAGAGGCACTCATATTAGCATAACTTTCATAAACAAATTTTACATCTTCTAAAGTTAAAGTCCTACTTCTTTTTCTCATAGAGATTCCTCCCCCTTTTTATTTTTCAAAAAATATAAACTCTAAAAGTTAAATATCAAGTATATTTCTTGTTGATTTTTGTTGATTTTTTTATAAAAAATTTAGATCTAACTAAAAGTTTATAACCATGCTATGAAAAAATTCTTTTAATTTTTCTAAATCTGAATAATTGGTTAAATCAAATTGAATGGGTGTAATAGTAATATAACCATTTTTTAAGGCAACTACATCTGTTTCAGGATCAGTTTCTGTATATTCTTCTGCACCTTGCCAATAATAAATTTTACCATGTAAATCTAATCTTTTCTCAAAAATTTCTTTTAATTTAGCCTTAGATTGTCTTACCACTTTTATTCCCTTTATTTGATAAGGATTTAAATTAGGAATATTAATGTTTAAACAAAAGAGATTGCCTAAGGGTAGATTAGAAATTTTATTTAAAAAAGAACTTATAAAATGGGCACAAAAACAGTAATCAATATTTTCGTAAGCGTCTACAGAAATTGCTATAGCTGGATAACCTAAAATTTTAGCCTCTGTAGCTGCAGAAACCGTTCCAGAGTATAAAACATTTATCCCTACATTAGCTCCTCTATTAATTCCAGAAATTACTAAATCTATTGGACCAATGAGTTCATAAATAGCCAATTTTACACAATCGGCAGGTGTTCCACTTATGGCATATCCCCAGAAGAATTTTCCCTTTCTGATTTCTCTTACTCTTAAAGGATAGTGAATAGTGATAGCATGACCTACCGCACTTCTTTCAGCCTCTGGAGCTACAATGTAAACTTCATGTTCTAAACTTAGAGTTTTATAAAGGGCACAAAGGCCATCTGCATAAATACCATCATCATTAGTAAGAAGGATTTTCATCCCTACACCTCTTTAACTGTAGAATAAAAATAAATTAAACATTGATTTCTATAAGGACAGTATTCCCTTAAATTTTTACAACCATCTTTTAAGGTTTTCCACTCTTGAAAGTATTCACAATATAACTTAACTTCTTCTGTTTGATTATTAGATAAATTTTCTTTTGTTTTTTCTTTATACTTTTTCATTTAATCAACTCCTATACTGAGCATTTATCTTAATATATTCTTCAGTTAAATCACAGGTTACTAATTCGTAACTTACTTTTCCCATTTTAAGTTTAACTAAAAGTTCTAATTTATATTTTTTCATTTCTTCTTTTATAACACTTTCTTTATTAATTACTTTAAAATTTTTAATCCAGGGTATTCCATTTAAATAAATTTCTACTTTTTCAGGATCGAATCTAACTTCAGTTTTACCTAAGGCAGCCAAAATTCTTCCCCAGTTAGGATCTTCTCCATAAAAGGCTGTTTTTACTAAAGGAGAATTAGCTACAGCTTGAGCTAATTTTTTAGCTTCTTTTTTACTTTTACTACCCTTAATTTTAATTTTTATAATTTTACTGGCTCCCTCTCCATCTCTTACTATTAAATGAGCTAACTCCTTAGCCACCTCTAAACATAGGTTTTCAAAATTTTTCCAGTTTTTAATATTTTTTAAATTGCTGGAAAGTATATATACTGTGTCATTAGTACTCATATCACCGTCTACAGTAATAGTATTAAAGCTTTGGTCTACTATTTTAGGAAGAAGTTTTTTAAATTGATTTTTAGGAACCTCTCCATCTGTAAGAATAAAGGCTAACATAGTAGCCATATTAGGAGCTATCATGCCAGCTCCTTTAGCTATTCCTAAAATCCTAATTCCCTCTTTAGTTTCCTTGCTAACAATTTTAGGAAAAGTATCGGTAGTCATAATGGCTTGCGAAAATAAAAGAGGATTTTCACTTGAAAGATTAGCTATTAGTTCTGGAATTTTAGGAAGTATCTTTTCTAAAGGTAGTTGGTCACCTATTATACCCGTTGAAGCTGGAAGGAGTTGTTTTTCAGAGATTCCTAAAAATTTAGAAGTTTCAGAAAGTAATTTTTGAGCTCTTTTTAAACCCTCCTCACCAGTGCAAGCATTAGCAACTCCACTGTTAACTAAAATTCCCTTAGTAATGGGTTCTTTAATCAATTTTTTTCCTAAAATTACCGGAGCAGCCTTAACCACATTTTTAGTGAACACTCCCCAAGAGGTTCCTTCAGCGTTACAAAAAATTAAACCTAAATCTAACTTACCTTCCTTTTTTATCCCACAACTTACAGCTGAAAATAAAAAACCCTCAGGAACTAACATAAATCGACTCCTTTTTAATTCTAAAATTAAAGAATAATTTTAAGAAGAACTACTTTTAAGTTGATTATATCTTTCTATAATTTCTTTTAAAGTAAAAAAAGACTCTAAGTGGTAACCTAATTCTTTAAGATTTTCTTTCCCCCCTTCCTCTCTATCAATTAGGGCTAAAATTTTAACAATTTGAAGTTCTGCCTCTTTACAAGCAGAAATAGCTTTAATTAAAGAGCTACCTGTAGTTACTACATCTTCTACTAAAACCACTATCATTCCTTTTTTAAAATTACCTTCTATTTGTTTTTGAGTCCCATATGGCTTAGGTTCCTTTCTTATTAAGAGACCTTCTAAGGGGATATTCTCACTGGATGCTTGAGCTAAAACGGCACTAACAATAGGATCTGCCCCCATACTCATTCCTGCAACTCCATCTATTTTTAAATACTTTATTTCGTTCCAAAAAAGTGCTCCAATTAAATTGAAAGTGTTAGAAAATAAGGTAATTTTTCTACAGTCTAAATAATAGGGACTTTCTTTTCCACTGGCTAAAAGAAAGGGTTTATTAGGACTATAAAGAAAAGCCCGTTCTAATATATAGGGAAATAGTTCTTCTTTCAAAAACTCCTTTTGCAAAACTTTGACTAATTCTACCCAAAGAGAAGTTTCTCTTAAAAATTGTTTCAGTTCTTTTTCAGCTTCCTCAGGTCCTTTGATACAGGCTAAATTATAATAGATCAAGTCTCTCATATAGGTATAACTTTCAGGAGATATCCAAATAATTTTAATTCCAAAACCATGATTATGACCCCATACCACTTCTCCTCTAATTTCTAATTTTATAGGCGGGTCACAGCCTTCTAAATAGATAATTAAGTAAATTTCCTCTCCTACTTCAAGAGGATCTTTAGTTTTTAAAAATAGCCCTTCATAACTTATATTTTCTACTTCTCCTTCTCCCACTTTATTTTTACAGATATACTTAACTTTAGAAGAAAAGGGAGTCCTAAAATATTTTCTTCTTTCCATAAAAAGTTTTTTAATTTAATCTTTTGGTTTTTTTTAAATAAAATCTTCTTAACTCATCAATATCGTAGATTAAACTTTGGGTAAAGTTTTCATTTTCGGTATGTATGATATAGTTAAAAAATTTATCCCAACCCTTTTGAATTTTAATGTGAACTAAAACTACAATTCTATTTTTAAATCTATTTTCTATACTTTTCATTTTTTCTTTTTCATAGGTATCTTCTGGAATACCATCGGTAATAAAAAGTAAATCTCCTTTAAAGTTTTCTTTTTCCATAATATTATTTATAAAAGATAAAGGTTTATAATAATTTGTACCTCCCCCTGCACCTACTCTACTTACAGCTTCTAAAAAACGTTTCATTTGTTCCAAAAAGTTTCCTTTTAACTTTTGTTTTTTACCTCCTTTTTTGACTAAATAAAAATTTCTTTTATAATACAAAAATCCAAAATCAGATTGAACATTAAAAAAGGTTAGAATAAAAGGAATATTTTTATGAATAGCTTGTATAAGATAAAAGAGAGCGATGGCTTTAGCTTTACTTATGTTATCATTTTCTAACATAGAAGCAGAAACATCAATACACATAACAAAAGCACCATATCCAGCTTTTTCCTTAATTATATCTGGATATACTTTTAAGTTTCTTTCATAAAAATCTTTAACAAAAAGTTTTTTTTGATAGGTCATTTTAAGAAATTCATCTGAATAAAGTCTTTCTAAGTCATCTGAAAAGGTTATTCCAAATCTTGCAGGAGTTATTAATCTAAATCTTTTAGCTTTCCAAAATTTCAACATATCTCCTAATAAAGAAAGAACTTTTTGTTTTTTAAGTTCTTTATAAATCATTATTCCCATAGCCTTCTCAGTAAGTTTTATTTCCTTATACTCCTTACCTGACAAAGTTACTAAAAACTCTTTTATTTCTTCTTTAGTTTTTTCAATATTTTCTAAATTTTTATCTAATTCTAAACCTAAATTTTCCTTGAGAAATTGTAAATCAGCTTTATAAATTTTTTCATTAAATGATTCGTATAAGTTTTCAACTATATATATAATATCTGAAGTTTTCTTTAAAAGATTTTCAATATTTTGTTCTCTTTTGTAATTTTTTAAAATTTCTTTAAACTTTTTTATAGTTTTTTCAAAGACAAATATATATTCTTTTATATCTTTTAATTTTTTTATGGTTTTTTCCTTTTCAAGATATAAAATTTCATCAAGATTTAAATTATTATCAATTGCTTCAAATATTTTGTCAAAAAATCTTTCATTTACATCTTTCAATTCTTTTAAATTTTTTTCTATTAAACAAAAAATACTTAACATTTTTTCAAAAATTTCTTTTAGTTCTTCAGCATTAAAATTTAAAATTTCTTTGCCTATACTTTTAATAAGTTCTACAATTTGATTTTGAAACCCTTTTTCTTCTTCTTCAATTAAGAAGTAAAAATATAATAATTCTATAAGTTTATTATAAACATATTCGTGATAATATAAACTTATATTAAAATCTCCTTCTGTATAATCTTTAAACTTTTCAGTAAATTTAAGAATTAAAAGAGTAATGGTATTTTCTAAAGGATTTAAATCAAGTCTTTTTTTTACTTTACTATGATTATATAAAGCTTCAAAGGTTTCTAAAAATAGATCTGTTTTTATCTTATTTAAAACAAATTCTTTTTTAGTCTTTAGATCAGAAAAGTATTTTAAATCTCTCTCTGTATCGGCAAAGGAGGTGAGAATAAGAGGAGATTCAAAATCTTCGTGAAAGGTAGCATATTTTTCATAATCTTCAGAGGGATTAAAAAGTTTTATATAATCAATAGCCAGTCTTATGAGAGGGGGTATAATAAAGAATTCCCTTTCTACCTTAGGTTTAAATTTAGCAAAAATCATTCATTCTCTCTTTAAATTTATTAGTCCAATCTTTAAAATCTTCCTTAGGTTTAAGGGTATCAGCAACTAAATCGGGAAGGGAATCCCAATGAATTTTAGGTTCAAAAAGGGATAGAAAGTATCTAATAGCATACAGAACACGAGCTTCATCTATAATTTCTGAGGGAATTTCTTTACATAACTCCTTAATCTTTTCTATATCCCTATAGAGTTCATAATAGTAATTGAGTTCTTCTTCCATTTCTAAGAAAACCTTTAAAAGTTCTCTTTCTTTCTTTTCAATCCAATTTTGTATTTCTTCTATTTTAATACTTTCTATATCTACATGTTTTTCATTATCCTTAAAAAGCCGTGCCAGTATCAATCCTAAGGTAGTGTTAAAAAAATCCATAACAAAGTTAAAGGCCTCTAAATTTTCATTTAATCGGTTTTGCCTCTTAGCCCTTTCTAAAAGGTCATCTAAAACCTCAGTAAGGGATTTTTTATAGCTTAGATAAAGATAATTAGGAGGTAAATCCAAATTAAAACTGTTTATGACAGTTTCCAAAATTTGAATCTTATTTAAAATCACATCCTTCATAGAAACCACTAAATTAATAATCCTTTTAGCCTTTTGTTTTATGTCTTCTCTATCAGTATAAATGGCATTTTCTACTAAGAATCCTACATCTTCATGGGTTACAAAAATTCTATTTTCTAAAACAGCTAAAATTTGAGCATAAGACAAAATATTGGCATATTTTCTTAAAGAGATTACAGCAGCATCAGGAAGTTCCTCATAAAGATACTCCCAGAGAGGAATTCCTGCATAAGAAATGATAGCTGGAATTTTAACCTTTTTAGCTATTTCCTTAATTTGGTCTAAAATTTCAGGAGAAGCAATAGGAGTTTCAAAGTCAAATTGTCTCATCTTTTCTTCATCATCAGTTAAAACATTGATAATAGAAAAATAGGGAGGCCTATCCATGTAAGGAACCAATTCACATCTATCTACTACAGCAATCATACCATTTTGTTTAGCATATATATCCTCAAGTTCTTCATATACATTTCCAGTAAGAAAGATAGCTCTGGTTTTTCCTTTAAGCACTTGGTCCTCTGGAGTAATAATTCTTTCTAACATATAAGTAGTTAGAATAGCTTTGATTTTTACATCTAAGTAGGCAAATTCGTCATAAATGTGAACTAAGGTATTTAAAAATCTTTCAGTTTTTCTTTGAAGTTTATTTTCCTTAAGAAGTTTTTCTGGGTCAAAATGTCCAATAATATCTTCTTTAGAGGTTCCTACATCCATATTTTTGTAAAAAACCTTATCCTTTCCGTAAAAAGCTGAAGCAGCCAGTCTTATCAAACGAGTCTTTGAAATTCCAGCAGGACCTATTAAATACATTACACCACCCTTTATTAAATTTAAAAGAACTAAGTCTATGATATGAGGTTGCCCCTTTACATAATCTCTAAGAATTTTTCTCACCCTGTTTATTTCTTCTATAGCATAGTTCAAGGTCAATTCTATTTTTTCCAACTTTAATTCACCCCTTTAGAAAAAAATTATTTTCTTTTTTAGTTTAGACATTATTTATAAAAAATCAAGTAAAATGAAGAATTGTTTGTATCCCTTCTTTATACCTTGGCTATCTTTGAAATTTAAAGGTATATTTTTTTGGGTTTAAATTTATAAACTTTCTCTTTAAGGTTATCCCTTGGAGATGGGTTTTATTTGAGTGTGTATAAAAAGAATAATTCCAAAAATTATCATACCAAGACAAAGAAGTTGACCCATGGTCATCCATCCAAAAATTAAAGATATACTTTGAGCAGGTTCTCTAAGAAATTCAAAGAAAAATCTAAGAATTCCATAGGAAATTAGGAAAAAAATAAGCTTAGTGCCCTCTTTCCAAGATTTTTTTCTTAAATTCCACATAATTAAAAATAAAAGTAAACCGGTTACTAATCCTTCATAAAGTTGAACAGGATGTCGGGGAATAGGTCCACCATCAGGAAATATCATAGCCCAGGGAAGGTTACTTGGTTTTCCAAAGAGTTCTCCATTTATAAAATTTCCAATTCTTCCAAAAAAAAGTCCTATGGGAGCCACAACTGCCACTAAATCTGCCCACCACAGAAAGGATTGTTTGTGTTTTTTAAGATATAGATATCCTGATAAAATTGCTCCTATCATTCCTCCATGAAAGGACATTCCACCCTTCCAAATAGCTACCATTTCAAAAGGATTCCTTAAAAAATAATCTGGATAGTAAAAAAAACAAAATCCTAATCTTGCTCCTACTATTAAGCCTAAAAAACTTATAAAGAGAGTATTCTCTAAAGTAGGAATTAAATGAAGAGAATTTTTTTCTTTGAGCTGATATCGACACAAAAAGAGAACACCAAAAAAACTTATAATATACATCAAGCCATACCAACGAATAGCTAAAGGTCCTATCTGAAAAATAACTGGATCAATTTGAGGATAGGTAAGCATCGCAAAGATCTTTTAAAAAACACTCTTGACACTTAGGTTTTCTTCCTAAGCATATTTTTCTTCCGTGAGCTTGAACAAGATAGGGAAAAATAAACCAATCTTCTCTTTCAATTAAATTCATAAGCTCTTTCTCTATTTTTTCTGGTTGATTAGAATTTATGAGCCCCAATCTTTTACAAACCTTTCTTACATGGGTATCAACTGGAATCCCTTCTACGATTCCATAAGCATTAGCTAATACTATATTAGCGGTTTTTCTTGCTACTCCCGGAAGTTCTAAGAGGGCTCCCATACTTTTAGGAACTTCTCCTTGGTATTTTTTTAGCAGTATTTCACAGGCAGATTTTATGTATTGGGCCTTCTGTTTATAAAATCCTGTACTTTTAATATCCTCTTCCAGTTCCTCTAATTCCACCTTAATAAAGTCTTCAGCAGTTTTATACTTTTTAAAAAGATTTTTGGTAACCGAATTTACTCTTTCATCGGTGCACTGAGCAGAAAGAATGGTGGCAATTAAAAGTTGAAGAGGATTTTCAAATTTTAAAGCAATTTTAGCTTCCGGATAGGCTTTTTTTAAACGCTTTACCACTTCTTGGGCTTTTTCTTTTAATTTCATGACCTCATAATTCTAAACTCATACTTATTTTTCTTTTTAATTCTTCCTTTAAATTTTGTTTAAAGGTTTCTTCCTTAGTTAAATAGGTCTTGTTAAAAAATTCAACTCTTTCAGGATAGGCTTTTTCTACCAATTCTTTAGCTCTATTGACTAATCGGGAACATAAAGATTCTTGAAAATTTTCTACCCAATCAAAAAATTTAAGAATTCTAAAAAATACCTTCTCATGATCCTTAGAGAGGACTTTTCCACTTTCTATTTGGTCTTCAAGTTCATAATTAAGATTTTTTATATGATTAAGAAGGGGAATTTGAATTTGTTTTCTAAGTTGTTCTTCTAAAAGTAAAAACTCCCTGGCTAAGGTTTCATAAGTTTCTTCAGAAAAGTCTCTGGAAATAAGAAGATCTCTAAACCAAGAGGCAAATTCTTTTCTCAAGAGATCTACTAAGTGCATAAAATCAAATAAACTTCTTTGATAAAGAATATCTTCCTTTTTTATGGAAAGGAATTCAGAAAGGTCTTCTAAAGAAAGGTGTTTCTTTTGATAAAGATGTAACAAAGCTAAAAGGAAAAATTTAGGCTTAAAGGATACCTGTTTTTTTTCTATATAAAAAATCTTTTTGGTTTGATATACCTTAAAAACAGAAAAAATCCACTCTAAGGTATAATATTTCATTTATAAGCTCAAAAGTATTTTTTTAAAGGCTTCTTTTATTTCTGAGAAAGGTCTTTTTTCTTTAAAACTTCCTTGGGCCAGTTCTGCCTTTCCTCCTCCTTTTAAGCCTAAAGCTTCCATACCTTTTAAAAGAGTGTGGGCTAAATATTTTTGAGTTAAATCCTTAGAAACCATACAAACCGCTAAAAGATCCTCCTTTCTCTCCCCTAAGAGAAAGAAAATTCCAGAACCAATTTTGTTTTTAAAATAATCTCCCAATTCCCTTAATTCTTCCAAACTTTCACTCTTAAAGGAGGTAATTAAAACCTTTATTCCTTTAATTTCTTCTACTTCCTTTAGTTTATTTTCTAATTCCTCCTTAAGATTAATACTTTTAAGTTTTTTAACTTCCTGTTTTAAAGTTTCTAATTCTTTTATGAGGGAGTTTAACTTCTTTTCTATTTCTGAAGGGGAGGTTTTTAGGGTTTGAGCAAGATTAAACAATCTTTCTTCTAATTCTATTACTTTTTCAAAGGCTTTTAAACCAGCCAAAGCTTCTATTCTTCTAATTCCACTGGCTACACTTCCTTCACTTACAATTTTAAATAAACCAATTTCTCCAGTTGCTTTTACATGGGTTCCTCCACAGAGTTCAATTGAAATTCCATCAATTTTAATAACTCTAACTAAATCTTCATATTTTTCCTCAAAAATAGCTAAAGCTCCTAATTTTTCAGCTTCCTCTTTTTTCATCCAAAAATCTTCTACAGAATGATTCTCTAAAATCCACTGATTAACTTGTTCTTCTATAGTTTTAATCTCCTTAGGAGATAGACTTTGAAAGTGAGTAAAGTCGAATCTTAATCTATTTTCATCTACTAAAGAACCTGACTGACGCACATGGGACCCTAAGATTTTTCTTAAAGCTGCTTGCAAAAGATGGGTAGCTGTGTGATGTCGAGCAATATGGAATCTTCTGTCTTGATCTACTTTTAAGATAACCTCCTCTTTTTCTTGTAAAAGTCCATCTATTTTTCTTACCCTATGGTAAATTAAATTTCCTAACTTTTCTACAGATTCTACTAAAGCCTTTCCACTTTTTCCAATTATCCATCCAGTATCACCAACCTGTCCTCCTCCTTCAGGATAGAAAGGAGTTATTTCAGTAATTACATAAAGATTTTCCTTTTCTTTGATAAGACCTATTATTTTACTTTTAGCTTCTAAGGTTTCATAACCCACAAAATTAGTTTCTATTCCCTCTTCTAAAAGATTTTTGATTCCAGAGGGAATTTTTTCCAGAACTCCCTTCCAAGTCTTTCTACTTTCTTCTCGAGCTTTAGCTCTTAAGGTTTCAAAGCCTTCTAAATCTAAGGAAAAACCTAAGGGTAAAACATAGTCCCTTACCAAGTCGTAAGGGAATCCATAGGTGTCGTAGAGTTTAAAAAGAAGTTCTCCAGGTATAATTTTTACCTTTTTTTCTCTTAACTTTTCTACTTCCCTTTCTAAGATTTCCATTCCAAAGTTTAGAGTTTCTAAAAATTTTTTTTCTTCAAACTTTAAAAGAGTTTGAGCTAATTCCTTATTCTCCTTTACCTCGGGATAAACCTCCTGGTATTCCTTTGCCACAGGTTCAACTAATTTATAAAGAAAGGGTTCTTTTAACCCTAAGATTCTTCCAAATCTTTCTGCCCTTCTTATGATTCTTCTTAAAACATAACCTCTTCCCTCATTAGAAGGAACTATTCCTTCTGCTAAGAGAAAAGTTGAAGCTCTTATGTGATCAGCAATAACTCTAAAGGCTACTTCGGTTTCTTTATTTTCTTTAAATTTATGTTGACTTAATTCTTCAATTTCAGATATTATTCCTTTAAAAAGGTCTATTTCATAATTAGAAGAGACCTTTTGAACTACTGCTGTAACTCTTTCAAGCCCCATTCCTGTATCTATACAAGGCTTAGGTAAGAGTTTTAGTTCTCCAGTTTCAGTTTTTTCATACTGCATAAAAACTAAATTCCAGATTTCCAAAAATCTATCACAATCACATCCTGGTCCACAATTAGGACTTCCACATCCCAAATGCTCCCCTTGATCAAAAACAATTTCTGAACAAGGACCACAGGGACCAACCTCTCCCATAGCCCAAAAGTTGTCCTTTTCTCCAAGCCTAGCTATTCTCTCCTCAGAAAAATTAGCTATTTTTTTCCATAAGTTAACTGCTTCTTCATCCTCCTTAAAAACAGTTACATAAAGTTTATCCTTAGGAAGGTTAAGATATTTCGTAATAAATTCCCAAGCAAAAAAGATAGCTTCCTCTTTAAAATAATCTCCAAAGGAGAAATTTCCTAACATTTCAAAGAAAGTGTGATGTCTCGGAGTATACCCCACATTATCTAAGTCGTTGTGTTTTCCTCCTGCACGCATACACTTTTGACAGCTTACCGCTCGAGTATAAGACCTAATTTCCTCTCCTAAAAAGACCTTTTTAAATTGAACCATACCAGCATTAGTAAAAAGTAAAGTAGGATCTTCATGGGGTATAAGGGAAGAACTTGGAACAACCTCATGCCCCAGGTTTTTAAAATAATTAATAAATAATTCTCTTATCTCTTGAAGTTTCATATTCCTTTTTACCTTTTGAAATTTTATAATTTTTCTTTGGATAAAATTTATTTTAAGAGATTTTCAAATTTTAGCAAGAAAATGTAATAATAAATTATTTTCTTCAGTCTTTTCCCTCGAAGTGACCCCCTTTCTTTTCCTCTTTAGTGCCTTTAACTTAGATATAGCTGACTTAAGCTTACCACCACTATCTTTTAAGGTTTTTTCTTCTATATATAGTGGTCTTTGAAACTCCCAAGGCAGCTTTAGTAGCTTCAGTGCCATATTTATCGTGAAACTCTATAACTTTAGGCTTAGAGAGAACCTCTTGTTGGCAAGAGGTTTCTCTTATAAAGTTTAGCCTTTTTAACCTTTTAGCCTCTTTGGTAAGATTAGGTGAGATAAAGAAAGAGGACCTGGAGATCCCATACTTGCTCTTTCTATTCTTTTTCATGAATAGATCTTTCTGAAAATAATTTTTTGATTTTTAATTTTACAACTTTTTATTTTCCCTAAGGAGACGGAGCTTATGCACCAAAAGTTTTAAAGACATAACCTAAAAATTAAACTTTTCAAAATTTATTAAAAGATATGAAAGGTTTAATTATTTAAGAATTTCTAAAAGAAAATAGTCCACCTTAGCCTCAGCTTTTCCTAATCCTCCTACAAAATTGGTATAAATTCCGACTAAACCTTTCTTAATCCTCGAGACATCTAATACCCCTTCAAGTTTTCTGTCATTCCAATAAAAGATAGCTTTACCTTTTTTAACCCTTAACCCCATTTTTTGCCAACCAGATTCCTTAGGAAATTGGTTAGAAATATCGGTTTCTTTCCAAAATTTTAAATAAACTGGAAAATGCCTTGTATCCTTACCTACATAAGCAAGGTTTAAAGAGGGAGATTTTTTATTAAAATCGCAAACAAACCTATAAAACCTTCCCTCTATCGGGTCAATTAAAAAGGCCAGCCCAACTAAAGGTCCTTTATCTCCCTCTGATACAGGGCAGTAAACCATAGCTTCAAGATAAAAATCACTAACTTCAGGTGTTATAGCATAACTAAGAGCTGCAAATCCCCCTACCTTAGAGTTAGTTAAAATTCCAATACCCCTATCTCCTTCTGGAGCAGTAGGATCTTTCACAGCCTCTAAGTTATCGAGAAAATAATGAGGAAAAAACATCCATTGCAATTGAGCCTTTCCTTCAGTAAAGGAATCCTTAAAAATTTCTGCTGACCAAAGATTAAAACTAAAAAACCAAAATAAAAGCATCAAAAGTAAAAAAACTTTAAAAGAAAGCTTTGAAAAATTCGGTCTAAAAATTCTTCTAGTGTATCTAAATTTCATTCTTAGATATTAATCAAACCTCCTAAGAGTTCTTTAACCCCTCTCTTAACTCCCTACTAACTTGAGATTTACTCCCTAAACTTCTCTCTTTGCTATATCATAAATGAAGCTAGATAGGAAGCTCCTGATAGAGAGGATTTTCTTTTATTAACCATTAAGTAACCTTTTTTCTATACCCTTGAGAAACCTCCTTGTCTTTTTTGTAATTCTATCTTAAAATCTTCTTTAAACCATTGAATTTTACAAAGGTCTCTTAAAAGAGATTTTTTCATGTTTTGGTAAATTTTAATAAAAATTATTTAATAAATCTTTTATTTTTTCGATCTTAGGTTTTTGTTTTACCAGAGGTTCCTTTTTTAAAACAGGAATTTGTTCCTCCAAAGTAGGTCTATTTATCCTATAAATTATTCCGAGAGGAATTTTATCACCCCATTCCAAGGCCTTTTGAAAGGCAAGTTTTCTGTCTTCAGGATTATAACTATCATCGAGTTGATATACTCTTTTTTGATACCACTGATAGGTATTTACTTTATTGAAGCTTACGCAGGGTTGCAAAATGTCTATTAAAGCAAACCCTTTATGTTTCACTGCTTCTTTTATAAGCCATTTAAGATGGGTAACTTCTCCTGCAAATCCTCTGGCCACAAAACTACAATCAAGGGCTACAGCTAAGGCTAAAGGATTTAAAGGTTCGGACATAACACCAAAGGGTTGAGTTTTAGTTAAGACCCCCCTTAAAGTTGTAGGAGAGGCTTGTCCCTTAGTAAGTCCATAGATTTGGTTGTTATGCACTAAAAGTTTAAAATCGGGATTTCTTCTTATAGTATGAAGTAGATGATTCCCTCCCTCTCCATAACAATCTCCATCTCCTGCAATAGCAAAAACCTTTAACTGATGATTAGAAAGTTTAATACCTGTAGCTACAGGTAAAGTTCTGCCGTGAAGTCCATTAAAGGTATTACAACGGGTATAATGGGGAAATTTTCCTGCTTGACCAATACCAGAGACTATAATAATTTCGTGAGGTGCAAGCTCAAGTTCAACCATAGCTTCATTAAAAGCTCTAAGTATAGAAAAATTCCCACAACCAGGGCACCAAGCGGGTTTTTGGCCTTTAAAATCTTTCAAGGTAAGCATAATTTACCCTCTCCTTAAGTTCATCCACTGTAAAAGGTCTTCCGTCAAATCTATTAATGTGTTTTTTAATTCTCACTCCTGTTTCCAATTGCAAAAGTTTAGCAAATTGACTGGTAGCATTTTGCTCAATATTTATTACAATTTTAGCCTCTTTAATAAGGTTTACCCAACTTACCTCTTCTGAAAAGGGAAAAATTTCGCTAAAATGGAGCATAGCAACTTTAAAATCCTTAGATAGTTCATCAACTACCTCTTTCACTATTCCGTATAAAGAACCCCAGCAAATTAAGAGAAGATCAGGTTTTTTTTCTCCATATAAGGTGGGAGGTTCAATTTCTTTTTTAAGAAGAGGAATCTTTTGAAAAAGTCTCTTTTGGACCATTTTTACCCTTATTTCCGCATCCTCTATGAGATGGCCCTCTTCATCATGTTCATCGCTGTCTGTTATAATAAGATGGGAAGAGTCCCCGGGTATTCCAAGAGGAGAAACTCCTGTATCAGTAAAGGCATGACGCTTATATCCACTTAAGTTTTTTAATGAGTCTCCTCTTAATCTGTAGTCTACATATTTAAGTTTAGTTAGGTCAAAACTCTGATAACTCCATTGAGAGTCTGCCAGATATTGGTCAGTTAGAATAATAGCTGGGACTTGAAATTTTTCAGCTAAATCAAAGGCTTTGTTAGTTAAATAAAAGGCTTGTTCTGGGTTGCCCGGAGCAAAGAGAATTTTGGGAAATTCCCCATGTCCAGCATATAATGCAAAAAGAAGATCTGCTGCTTCAGTTCTGGTAGGAAGTCCAGTAGCAGGACCTGGTCTTTGAGCAAGAGCAACCACAATGGGAGTTTCTGTCATACCTGCTAAAGAAAGACCCTCTACCATCAAAGCAAAACCTCCTCCTGAAGTGCCTGTCATAGCTCTAACCCCTGCAAAAGAGGCTCCTATTATCATATTTATAGCCGATATTTCATCTTCTGCCTGTTCTACCACTATATCAAAATCTTTAGCCTGTTCAGCAATAAAGTTAAATATTCCCGTTGAAGGAGTCATAGGATAGGCTGAATAAAACTTTACTCCAGAAGCAATAGCTCCCAACCCTATAGCTTCATTTCCTGAAATAAGCATTTTAGGCTCTGTAAATTCTGAAAGCCTAAAGGAACACCTAAGACACTCCTTACGTGCTAATTCATAACCAGCTTTGGCTGCCTTCAAATTGGCCTCAACTAAGTCAATTCCCTTTTTAATAAAAGTTTTTTTAATAAGTTCAAACATAATCTCAGGATCCATCCCAAGCATACCAATAATAGCTCCAATGGCTACAGTATTAACCATAATTTTGTCTCCTCCAAATTCCAGGGCAAGTTTAAGCAAAGGAAGATCAAGGAAATTTTCTTTTTCAAACCTTTCTCTTAAAAGAGAAGAGTCATAAAGTACTTGGCCTTCTTCAACTAATTCTCTTTCGTGTAAAAAAATACTTTCCCTATCAAGGGCTACAAGAATATGTACTCTATTTCTTGAAGCTGTAATAGGTCTATCGGAAATTCTTATTTGATAGAAATTATGCCCCCCTCTTATGCGAGATTCATAATCTTGATGGGAAAAAACATAGAATCCTGCACGGGTAAAAATATGGGCTAAAGCATCTCCTATAGTTTGAATTCCTTGCCCAGCCTCTCCACCTATTTTAATAGAATAATCCATTAAAGTTTCCTCCACCAAATTTGGTGATTCTTTCTTTTATTATATCACTTTTTAAAGAGTAAAGCTTCTATTTTAAATGTCAAGAAAAAGTAAAAAAAATTTTAATTAAAGTAAATTTGAAAATTCATATTCCTATCCTATTTAACCAACTTAAGATCTCCTCCATCACCTTAGAGGTTTCGTTTAAAACTCTTTTTCTTTTTACTAAAAAAACTTCTACCCTTTTTATTCTTTGAGAGGCTAATTTTTTATAAAATTTTGCATATTTCTTTTCTCCCCACCCTCCAAAGGTAATAATCATAAAGAGATTTTCACAACTTATTTTTTTTAGGAAATAGGTAATGGGAGGACAGTTGAAAGTCCACTTGGGAAAGCATAAAACTAAAGTAGAGGAAGAGGGTTTTTCAAAGTAAGCTTTAAAAGATAAATAGGGTATAAAAGAAAGTAAGAGCCAAAAAAAATAGGATTTTTTAGAGGTTTTAATTTCCTTAGGCCTTAAGTTTAAGCATTCTCCTAGTAATTCAGCTAATTTTTTAGAGATTCCCGTAAAAGAATAATAATAAATTTCCAACTTAAAGAGTTTCTAAAAGAGCTTCTACTCTTTTTTTTATTTCGTCCCTTATTTTTCTGAAAATTTGTAATCTTTCTTCTTCTGAACCTCTAAAAATAACTGGATCAGAAATGTTCCAGTGCTCTATTTTAACTCCCGGAAGATAGGGGCATCTTTCAGCTGCATCTCCACAAAGAGTAATAAGATAGTCCAATTCTCTATAGGGTATATCTTCTAAACCTTTAGAATACTGATCTGAAAGATCAATACCTTCCTCAAGCATAACCTTTATAACCAAAGGATGAATATATCCCGTAGGAGAGGCCCCTGCCGAATAAAATTCTAAATCCTTTCTGTCCTTTAAAAGAGCTAAATACTTGGCATATCCCTCGGCTATTTGACTTCTGGCTGAATTTCCCGTACAGATAAAACCTATTTTTTTCTTTTTCATATTTTAAACCCCTAACTCTTTTAGATTTTAATTTTTACTTCGATTTGGTTTATTTTTTCTGGAACTTTTTTCAAGGCCTTTAAAAAACCCTCCAAGGTAGATTTAAGAATACTTTGGACAAAGGAATTTAAGGGTACTTTATAGTTATTTACTAAAAGCAAAACTTCGCAATTTTGGGAAAGAAAGTTTTCTTCTATAAACTTCAGAAGCTCTTTTCCTTCTTCAAGACTAAAGAATCTCTCATCAGGAAAGAGACCTTTCCAACTTTTAAGGTCCTTTTTAACTACAAAGCCTAATAGGTTTTTAAGGTTTCTTTTAATTTCTTTTGGATTTTCCTCCTCTTTTAAACACCAGAATTTAGAAATCCCATCTAAGTTTTTAAAACCTTCAAGTAAGACTAAATCACAGTTCCAAAAAAGACTTTCCCAGAGAGAAAGTAAATTCTTCTCTGAATAGGAAGTTAAAAAAGATTGGTCAAAGTATAAAGTAAAAAAAGAAGCTTGAAAAAGGGAAGTTAAGAAAGCTCCTTTTTCACGGTAAAGCCAGGTATCCTTAGAAGGAGAATCTGTAACTATTTCTTCATGATGGGAAGATTTAATAACTCCAACTTTTAGCCCTTTTTTAGAAAGGGTTTCCACTATCCAAGTTCCTAAGGAAGTTTTGCCAGAATTTTTATGGCCGCAGATAGCTAAAAAGGTTGGCAATTTTAGAAATTAAAAGTTTCTCCAGGTTTTAATATTAAAACTTGAGGAATAAAGGAATATTTACTTAATTCTTCCTTGAAGTCTTCCACGGTGCCTGTTAAAAGAGGAAAGGTTTTATAATGCATAGGGATAACTATTTCAGGTCGAATAAGGTCACAGGCTTTAGCTGCTTCCTTAGGTCCCATCACATAATGACTCCCGATAGGTAGAAAGACTATTTTAGGTTGATAAAGTTCTCCTATAAGTTTCATATCGTAAAAAAGACCTGTATCTCCTGTATGATAAAGGGTTAAACCATTTTCTAAGGTAATTACAAAGCCACAGGCTTCTCCTCCGTAGCTTCCATCAGGAAGGGAGGAACTATGCCAGGCAGGAACCATAATAAAGGTGAGTTCCTCTACTTTATAACTACCTCCTATATTCATACCTGTAGTTTTTGGAACACCAGACTTTAACAAGTACTGCTGAATCTCATGGATAGCAATAACTTCTGTAATGTTAGTTCTGGCTAATTTAACAACTTCCCCTAAGTGATCTCCGTGAGCATGAGTGATAAGGATGAAATCATAGGGACCTAAATCTACTTGGGTAGGGGCTAAAGGATTACTAACCCAAGGATCTATAAGAATTTTTTTCCCTTTAGGTGAAACTATTTTAAAACAGGAATGTCCGTAATAGGTTATTTGCATAATTTACAAGTATAAAGAAATAAAGCGGGCGACGGGATTCGAACCCGCGACCTACAGCATGGCAAGCTGTCGCTCTACCAGGCTGAGCTACACCCGCACTCTTTTTAAAAAATATATTAAAAAACAAACTTGTCAAGAGTTAAAATTTATATATAATTTCTATTACATTAAAAATTTTAAATTTTTTAAGAGGAAAAATCCTTTATTATGAGAAGATTTAGCCCTTTTTATTTTATATTTATTTTTTTATGGTGTTTATTCCTTTTAGGTTGTGGAGTTGATAAAAACTATTCCCTTTCTCTTATTTCCATAGAAAGGGAAATTGAGTTAGGCAAACTTTACACTCCCTCTTCTATTGATGAATTTGAAGGTTTATATCCTGAAAAAGAGATTCAAGAATATGTAAGTTATATAGGAAACAGATTAGCTAAGGAAGCAGAAAGAAAGGTTCCCTATAAGTTTTGGGTGGTTAACTCAAATGTAGTTAATGCTTTTGCTTTACCTGGGGGTCCGGTGATTATTACTCGGGGACTTCTTCTTCAACTGGATAAAGAAAGTCAGTTAGCTGGGGTTTTAGCTCACGAGATAGGACACATCAATGCCCGACATCATGTAAGATTTTTAGAAAAAACCTTAGCTTTAAATCTTATCCTTCAAGTAGGTTCTCTTTTTTTACCTCAAAATCTTACCGGAGAGATTCTTTTTAGATTAGGGGAGATTTCAGCAGGACTCCTTTCTCTTAAATTTAGCCGAGACCAAGAAAGAGAAGCAGATAAATATGGATTTTTGTTTACTTTAAAAGCTGGATATTCTCCCCAAGGAATGATAGAAGTATTTGAAAAGTTTAAAGCTTTGGAAAGGGAAAGACCACCTGAGTGGTTATCTACCCATCCACTTCCTGAAACGCGTATTAAAGAAGCTAAGGATTATATAAAAACTTTTAAACCTACAGGAAGTTTAATTTCCGATACCTCAAATTTTCAAAGAATCAAAAGTCAAATTCTTTTAACTAAAGAGTCCTATGATTATGTAGAAAGGGGTAAGCAAGCTTATAAGAAAAAGGAGCTAACCCAAGCTGAAAATTATTTTAAAAGGGCCTTGGAACTTTATCCTCAGAATACAGTAGCTTTGATTTACCTAACTTATATAAATTTAGAGAAAAATCGTTTTTCTGAAGCCTTAGAAATGGCTTCTCAGGCAGTAAAGATAGATCCTCAGTTTTTTAGAGCTCAGCTTTTAGCTGGAATTACCTATTTTAAAGTGAGAAATTTTGAGAAAGCCCTTTTTCACTTAAATGAAGCTCAAAAGCTTATACCCTTTAATGGAATTTCCTATTATTACAAAGGACGGGTTTATGAAGAAGAAAATAAACTGAATGAGGCAGCTAAAAATTACAAAAAAGCTTTAGAGATTGGACCTAAAGATGCTTCTTGGTATAAAGATTGTTATGCCAGGTATCAAAAAATAAGTTAATTATAAGGGAGGATAAAGAAGGCATGATTACTTTACCCTGGGTCTTAACCTTTAAAACTTCAGGAGTTACTACTTCACTTTTAATTCCTCCCTTGGTTTCCTTTATAATTTCCTTTTTTTGTGCCTCAGGGGGAGTAAGTGGGGCTTTCTTACTTTTACCCTTTCAAGTAAGTATTCTTAAATTTACAGCCCCTGCGGTTAGTGCTACTAATCATCTTTATAATGTTTTTGCTATTCCCTTTGGAGTATATACCTACTGGAAAGAAAAAAGATTTTTCTATCCTTTAACTCTAATTATTACCATAGGAACCTTTCCGGGGGTAATTCTGGGATACTTTTTAAGAATTAGTTTTTTTCAGGAACTGGCTAAGTTCAAATTACTTGTGGGTTTAGTGCTTTTGGTCATAAGTTTAAGGCTTGTTCAGGATTTATTTTTTTCCAAAAAGGAAACCTCCTTTTCTCCGGTGCCTCCTAAGGTTTTGACCTTTAATTGGAAGGTTTTAGAATTTGTTTATAGTAAGCAAAACTTTAAGGTAAATTCCTTTTTAATTTCCTTAATTGCCTTCATAATAGGTATCATAGGAGGTATTTATGGGATAGGGGGAGGAGCACTTATGGCTCCTATTTTACTTGCTTTTTTTCATTTACCTCCTTATGTTTTTGCTGGAGCTACCCTTTTTGGAACCTGTCTAACTTCTGTTTTGGGAGTTCTTATTTTTACCTTAGGTGGAAATGGTCCTGATTGGCTTTTAGGGTTCCTTTTTGGAATAGGAGGAGCAGCTGGACTTTATTTAGGAGCTAAAGTTCAAAAACATATGCCTCAAAAATTAATAAAAATTATTCTTACAATTTTAATACTTTTTATTTCTATAAGATATATTTACTCTTACTTCAATCCTTAAAAAGATATAGCACAATGTAGATTGCATAATGTAGAGACCTATGGGAGGTCTTGACTCCATGTAAAATTAAGAGAAAATTATAATTTAATGAAAATTTTTACTTTTGGTTGGGAAAATTTTTCTGAAATAAATCCAGAAGTTTTACTGGAAATTTTTAAGAAAGGTTTAAGATTTGATTCAAATCCTGATTTAATCTTAATTTTTGCTCCCCCTAAATTTCTTAATCTAAACTTAAGTGAAAAACTAAAAAGAGAGTTTCCTTCTACTTCAGTGGTAGGAGTGTCAGCTTATGGAGTTATCAGTAATGAAAAGCTCTTTTATAATGGGATAACAGGTTTAATGTTAAAGTTTACTAAGGGTGGTTCCTTAAAAGTTTCCTATGAAAATAACATTTCTAATAAGGTGGAAGAGATAAAAGAGAAATTTAAGAAGATTTATTTAAATCCAGAGTATCCCTCCCATTTAATATGGACCTCAGCTCCTAATAGCGTAATTAACGAGGTTTTGGATGGTCTTTACGAATTACCTTCCTATCCTTTTAGTTTGTGGGGAGGAGTAGCTTCCTTTTCCCATCCCCATGGAAAAGCAAGAATTCTTTATGAAGATCAGATAATAGAAGACGGATTTTTAGTTCTAAGTTTTCAAAAGGTGCAAATATATTCTTCCATTTCCTTAGGATTTTTGCCCTTAGGTTTAAGTTATAAGATAACTAAGGCTAAAGAAAACAAAGTTTATGAAATAGAAAATGTTTCGGCAGAAAAATTTTTAGAAAAACTTTTTAAAGGAACTACATTAAAGCTTGAAGATTTGAAAAACAAAGAGGTAGTTAAAGATACTTTGTGGGCTTTTCCTATTGTTCTTTTAAATAGGGAAGAGGGGTATGTCTCGGTTCTAAGAACTTTTAAAAACTTTAATTTAAAAGAGGGCTGTATGGAATTTTATGGAAACCTTAGGGTTGGAGATAGAATAAAATTTTGTATAGGAGATCCCAAGCTTATTTTAGAGGATGTTAAGAAGCGCTTTAATAAATTTAGAGGGGAAGTAAATAAAAATAGTTTAGAGGTTTTGATTTATGTTTCCTGTGTGGCGAGAAATTATATCATGGCTAAAGAAGGACATTCCTATGAGGAATTTAGTTTGTGTAAATCCCTGTTTCCTGAACAGGAGATAGTAGGTTTTCTAAGTTTTGGAGAGATAGGACATGATAAAAGAAACCGACCTGGTATGTTTTATAATGAAACCTCTATTTTAATAGGATTAAAGGAAGATGGATGAAGAGAAAATTTATTACCAAACTAAGTCTAAAATTTTAGAAAACCTGCTTTTGGAATTAAGTTACAGGTATGATAATTTTATAGACCTATTAGAGGAGGAAAAAGCAAGATTAAAACATTTAGATTTTTTGACTGGACTTTTATCCAGAGATAGCTTTTTTGAGACCCTTTCTTACTTTGTTAAAAAATCTAATTTAGAAAATAGAAAATTTTTTCTCATAATTTTAGATTTAGATAATTTTAAATTTATAAATAATACCTATGGAAGAGAAATAGGAGATTTCGTTTTAAAAGCCTTTGCGGATTTCTTGAAAGATCTTTTCGAGGATGAGGAGATTTTTATAGGAAGAACAGGAGAGGATGAATTTTCTATTCTTTTATGGGAAATGGAAAACTTAAATTCTTTTTTAGAATTTTTAGGAGAGAAAATAAAGACCTTCTATTTAATAATTGACCATATTAAATTGGGGGTTACTGTTTCAGCAGGAATAGCTTCTTTTCCGCAGGATGCGTGTTCTTCCCAAGAACTTTACCAAAAAGCTTCCCAAGCTCTTTGTGTATCTAAAAATAGGGGAAAAAGTACCTTTACTTGTTATCATCCCCACATATTAGATTATTTCAAAGATGTAAGCCAAATCAAAAACCTTTTAGATAGAGCTCTTTCTTTAAAAGAAGTATATCCCTTTATTCAACCTATTTATAATCTCAAAAAAATGGAACCGGTAGGAGGAGAAATCTTACTGAGAATTAGGAGTGAAAATCGATTCATTGTAGCTTCTTCTTTTATAGATGTAGCCATTAAATACGGTTATATAGAAGAAATGGAAAGGATCCTTATAAAAAAAATTATCCAGTTTGAAGAATTTTTAAAAACCTTAAGGGGAAAGGCTCTTTTTATTAATAAAGTAATAAATTCAGAAAAAAGAGCTGAGGAATTAAAAGAGGTAATTCCTATTTTTCAGGAATTTAAAAAATCTTACGATATAGAGGTAGTTTTAGAAATAACAGAAAGTTCCTTTGTAGAATATTTTGAACTTATTTCTGAACCTATTATTACTCTTAGAAAAAGTGGAATACTTTTTGCCTTAGATGATTTTGGAGGAGGTTATACTTCTCTTAAATATCTTTTAAATTTTGATTTAGATTTTTTAAAAATTGAAGGAAGTTTTATAAAATCTATTTTTGAAAATGATAAAGCTAAATTGATTTTAAAAAATATAGTTAATTTAGCCAAGGAATTAAATATTAAGGTGGTTGCAGAATGTATAGAGAATAAAGAAATGTTAGATTTATTAAAGAGATTAGAAATAGATTACGCCCAAGGTTATTACTTAGGGGAACCTATCTCCTTAGAAGAATTTATAAATATTTTTAAGAAGTAGGATATTTTAGAAATTCCTATTTTTAAAAACCTTCTTTGATTTTAGCTTCTCCTTTTCTTTCCATAAATAATTTTTTGGGACTAAAACTTTGATTTTACTTTCAGTGATAATTCACAAACTTTAAGGGGCAGCTAAAGATTTTAGAATTTTACCTTTTTCAAAGCTTTTTTAAGGTTAAAATTTTTGATAGTGGGAGTTACTTTAGTTTAATTATCTTTTACTCTTTAATTTTTAGACTTTTTGAATTAAATTAAAAAATTATTCTATTTATGCTTAAAAAAATTTTAATAGAAATTGATAGTAAAATTACTTCAGAATTTTTGTACCATTATGCTTTAAAATATGCCAAAATAACTAAGGCTGAGCTTTGGCTTGGTTTATTTCATAAGAAAGGTAAGCCTTTTCAAAAAGCTGAGTCTATATTAAAAAAATTATTTTTAGAAGCAGAAAAATTAAATATTGAAGTTCAAGGTTTTATAAAAGAGGGAGATAGACTAAAGGAACTGAAAAATATTATTAATAAAGAAAAAATTGATTTAGCCTTTTTAAGTATGGAAAATCTTAATAAGCTTTTAAAGCTTCCTTGTTCTATTGTAACTTCAAAAATAATAAATATAGGCAAAATTTATCCTAAACGGATTCTTTTTATTTTAAAAGGACCGATAACCCATTTAAAAGAAAAAATTCAATTTATTGAAAATCTTTCTGAAATTTTTCAGGCTAAAATTTATTTTAATTACTTTGGAGGGGATAAAAAAATTGAAGATTTTATTTCCCTTCTTAAAAAACAAGATTTAAGATTTGAATTAGAAATTTTTTCTAAATTCTCTTATAAATTGGTAATATTTCAAGTTTTATCTAAAAAAATTGAACTTCTTGTCACTGAAACAAAGGAAAGAACCTTTTTGGAAATATTTAAAGGTACTGAGATGGAAAAACTTATTAAAAATCCACCTTGTAATATAATCCTTTTTAAAGCCCATCCTTAAGAATGAAAATAAATGAAGCTAAGATTGAAGAAGTTTTAAGATTACTTGATACCTCTTTTAATGGACTTGAAGAGGAGGAAGCTCAAAGAAGGCTTTCTTATTTTGGCTATAATGAAATTAAGGAAATAAAGAAAGTTTCTTTAATTTTTAAGTTTTTTACGCAGTTAACTCACTTTCTTGCTATAATATTGTGGATAGCTGCAGCTTTAGCCTTTATTTCAAATTATCTCAATCCTCACGAGGGAATGCTTAACCTTGGTTTCGCAATTATAGGAGTAATATTTATAAATGCTATTTTTGCTTTTATTCAAGAATATAAGGCAGAAAGAGCTATAGAAAAATTAAAAGAGATGTTGCCTTTTTATGTCAAAGTTATACGAAATGGAAAAGAAAAACAGATTTATGCAAGAGAACTTGTTCCTGGCGATTTAATCATTTTATCGGAGGGAGATAGGGTTCCAGCTGATTCAAGAATTATACAATCCTATTCTTTAACAGTTAACAATGCCTCTTTAACAGGCGAGTCCCTTCCTATTACACTCACTCAAGAACCCCAATCAGGTGAATTAATGGAAAGTAAAAACCTTGCTTTTGCTGGAGCTACGGTGGTAGCAGGGCATGGTAAAGCTATTGTATTTGCTACAGGAATGGCAACTGAATTTGGAAGAATTGCCCATCTTACCTCCGCCATTCATATAGAAAAGACTCCTCTTCAAAAAGAAATTGCCCAAACTTCCAAAGTCATAGCTTTAATAGCCTTTTTAATAGGTTTAATTTTTTTCATCATAGGAATTTTTATTGGAAGAGCTTTCTGGGAAAATTTTATTTTTGCCATAGGTGTAATGGTAGCTTTAGTGCCTGAGGGAATGCTTCCTACAGTAACTCTTTCTTTAGCTATCGCAAGTCAAAGAATGGTGAAAAGGAAAGCTTTAGTTAAAACTCTTACTTCAGTTGAAGCCCTTGGTGCCGTCACTGTAATATGTACAGATAAAACAGGGACCATTACTCAAAATAAAATGGAAGTTAAAAAACTTTGGACCTTAGATAATCATCCCCAAACTATAAAAAGACTTTTAGAAATTGCCTATTTATGCAATAATGCAATTTTTTTAGAAAATCAGTATAAGGGTGACCCTACTGAAATTGCACTTTTAAAGTATGCTAAAGAAAAACTTGGAGATTTTCAATCTCAGAGAATTTCTGAAATTCCTTTTGATTATGAAAGAAAAAGAATGACAACCATAAATCTAATTAACCATCAAAAACTTTCACTTACTAAGGGTGCCACTGAAGTTATATTATCTTTATGTAATTTTATCTTACTAAATGAACAAAAAATACCTCTTGATGATGAATTAAAAGGGAAAATTATTGAAGCCTATCATTCATTGATGGATGAGGGACTTAGAGTTTTAGGTTTTGCCTATTCAGAAAACGAGCCTGAAAAAGAAATGATATTTGTAGGTCTCATAGGTCTTAAAGATCCACCTCGTCCAGAAGTTTTTGAGGCGATTAAAAAATGTCAAAGGGCTGGGATTAAAATAATTTTGATAACTGGAGATGCCACTAAAACTGCCTTGGCTATCTCCAAAGAAATAGGTTTAGTAAAAGAAAATCCTGTTATCATTGAGGGAGAAGAATTCCATAAAATGAGTGATAGGGAATTAAAAGAAAAACTTTCTTATAAAGAAATACTTTTTACCAGAATGACCCCTAAAGATAAATTAAGAATTGTTACAGTTCTTCAAGAAAGAGGGGAAAGGGTGGCTGTTACAGGTGATGGAGTAAATGATGCACCAGCACTTAAAAAAGCAGATATTGGAATTGCTATGGGTAGCGGAACGGAAGTAGCTAAAGAAGCAAGTAAAATGATCCTTTTAGATGATAACTTTGCTACTATAATAACAGCTATTGAAGAAGGAAGAACTATTTATGAAAATATAAGAAAATTTATTTCCTATTTTTTTACTTCAAATATAGCTGAACTTATTCCTTATATTGGTTATGCCATATTTAAAATTCCTTTACCTTTAACTCTTATGCAAATTTTAGCTATTGATTTAGGAAGTGACATTTTACCTGGTCTTGCTCTTGGAATGGAAAAACCTACTAAGGAAGTTATGAATCAACCTCCAAGAACTCCTCAAGAACATCTTTTAAATTTAAAGCTTTTAGGAAGGGTATTTTTTCTTCTTGGTCCACTTGAAACCCTTGCAGGACTTTTTGGCTTTTTTTATGTTTTAAAGTCTGGTGGTTGGGAATGGAATAAGTCTCTTTCCCCTTTTCATCCTCTTTATCTTCAAGCAACTACCGCTTGTCTTACAGGTATTGTTATTACTCAAGTGGGGAATGCCTTAGCCTGCAGATCCTTTAAGGAATCTCTTTTAACTATGGGAATATTTTCTAATAAATTTCTATTAATAGGAATTTTTTTTCAAATATATTTTCAACTTTTTATTGTATACCATCCTGTAGGAAATTATATATTTTGCACCTATCCTCTTCCTTTTAGAGTATGGCTTATATTAATTCCTTTTCCAATTTTTCTTATAATTTCAGAGGAATTAAGAAAAAAGTTGTTTAAAATATAATGAAATGTCACTTAAAGGTCTAATCTTTTCTCTTTGGTATTTTAATAAGAAAAAAGATCTTAAAAACTAATCTTTGGTTTTAGATAATAAATTCCTTTTGAACGGCAATTTTTTAAAGTAAAAAATTTTTATAAAAGTAGACCTTTGCAAAATTCAATTGTCTAACAAAGATTTTAAAATAGAATTACAGAAAAAAGGAGGTTTCTCAAGTGTATAGAAAAAAGACTTCTTAATTATCAATTGGAGAAAATCTTATCTATCAGGAGCTTTTTGCCTAGCTTTATTTAGGAATATAGCAAATAAAGAGGCTTAAGGGAGTAAGAAAGGATATCAAGTAGTGGGGAGTTAAAAGAGGAGTTAAAGGAATTTTAAAAGGTTTGATTAATATTTAAGAGGATTTTTTAATGAAATTTAGATATACCAGAAGAATTTTTAGACCGAATTTTTCAAAGGTCTCAAAAGATTAATCTATCCTAAGTTAGAAAAAAGTGATATAATTAACTTTTAAAATGGAGGAAATTTTTAAAAAAATCTTAGATGAAATAGACTGTGCTGTATTTCTTATAGATAATTTTTACCATATCCTATTTTTTAATCATCAAGCTCAAAAATTTTTAGCTAAATTTTCTTATGAAGAAAAATTAAAATGTTTTCAAATTTTTTATAATCAAGATTTTCCTTGTAAAAATTGTCCTCTTAAATATTTAAATGAGGAAAATAAAAAAATTTCCTTTAATCTTCTTTCTAAAGAAGAACCATACCTTCTTTTTGAATATATTTATATAGAAACTAATAAGTTCTTAGTATTAGTAAGGGAAGTTAGAAAAGAAATACCTTTTTGGGAAAAATTTCAAAGAATTTTAGATAATTTAATTAATATAGTTTTGATCCTTAAAAATCGTAAGATTTTTTATGCTAATCCATCTTTAGAAAAATCCTTAGGATTTCATCCTACCGAATTAAAAAAGCTTGATTTTATAGAAACTTTAGTTTTGGAGGAAGAAAGACCTATTGTAGAATTACATTACAAAAGAGCTCTGATAGGGATTAAAGAGGAAAAAGTCCTTTTTTCTTTATATACTAAAGAAAAAAAAATTAAAAATTTTATGTGGAATATCTTTTTGTTAAGAGAAGAAGATTTAGTAATATTTACGGGAATAGATATTACTGAATTTTTACAAATAAAAACAAAATTAGAAGAACTGCATAAAAACCAAACCTTTTCAAACTTTTTAAAAAGTTTAGTTCATGATTTTAATAATATTTTACAGAATACTAATACCTACCTTTTAAAAATTAGAGAAAGTTTAGATTGTCCAGAAAAAGTAAATGAATATATAGATTTAATAGAAAGACTTCTTTCTTCTTGGATAGAGTTAAACAAGATTCTTTTAGACTATTTAAAAGAAATAAAAGACTTAAAGTCTAAATATATAGAAATAGTTTCCTTTCTTAAGGAAAACTTAGAATTGTTTCAATTAATTGCTGGGGAAAAAATAAGTTTAAATTTAGATTTAGACTATCTTTCCTCTGCTTGGATACCAGGAGATGTTTTTTTATGGAGATATATTTTCTTAAATTTTATAACCAATGCTAAAGATGCTATAGGTTATGAAGGAGAAATTTTTATTAATCTTAGAACAGTCTTTGATGAAAAAAAAGCTTTGAATTATTTAGTTATCTCTATAAGAGATACAGGGACCGGAATAGCTCCAGAAAATCTTAAAAAAATTTTTACCCCCTTTTTTACTACTAAAGAAAGGGGAAGTGGCTTAGGGCTATTTTTAGTAAACAGCCATATTAAAAATTTAGGAGGATTTATAGAGTTAGAAAGTGAGTTAGGAAAGGGTTCCACTTTTAGAATTTATATTCCTCTTATAGAAGAAAAAAGTATTAGTGAAAAGAAAATTAAAAAGTTATCTAAAGATAGAAAAGTAAAGATTCTTATAGTGGAAGATGAGGAAGAAATAAAAAATTTTTTGGAAATTCTTATAAAACAAAAAAGATACGAAGTGATAAGTTATTCAAATGCAGAAGAAGTTTTACAAAATCTTGATCAACTTAAAGAAATTGATCTTTTAGTGGTAGATTTAAACTTAAAAGATTTTTCAGGAAAAAAACTTTATGAAATATTAAAGGAACACATTTCTGATTTGAAGGTGCTTTACCTTTCTGGAGATATCTTTTCCTTAGTAGAAATTCCTGAAGAACAAATTCTTTTAAAACCTTTTAATATTGAAGATTTCTATTATAAAATAGAAAGACTTTTGGTTTAATGAATTTATAATAAAATGTTAGAATTATCAAGGGAGATAGAAGATTTTTTAAAATATATTCAAAATGAAAAAGGTTATTCTCTTCATACCTTAAAGGCCTATCAAAAGGACCTTAGAGAATTTTTACTTTTTATTCAAAAAAATTATCCAGAATTCAGTTTATCTCAATTTAATTCTCAACTTATCAAGAAGTTTATCTTCGAAATCAAAAATCAAGGTAAAGCTTCAGCCACTATAGCCAGAAAAATAGGTTCTTTAAGAAGTTTTTTAAAATTTCTATTGAAGAAAAATAAAATAGAGGGAGGTTTGTATTTCAAATTGCCCTTTCCTAAGAAAGAAAAACGTATCCCCAATGTTCCCACAGAAGAGGAGATAAATTTATTTATAGAAAATTTAGAAGAAAAAGATTTTTTAGCTTTAAGAGATAAAACCATTTTAGAGATTTTTTATAGTTCAGGGTTAAGAGTAAGTGAGCTATCTAATTTAACCTTAGATCAAATTTTACTTTCTTCTAAATTTATAAAAGTTTTAGGAAAGGGGAAGAAAGCCAGGATAGTCCCTTTTGGAGATAAAGCTTATATAGTTTTAAAAAAATACTTAAAATATCGAGAAATTCTTTTAAATAGGCTACAAAAATCAAATAATTTTGTATTTTTAAACTTTAGAGGCGAAAGGTTAAGTGAAAGAGGCCTAAGGTATATTTTAAAAAAGAAGGGCTTAAAGGGAAATCTTCCCTATTTACATCCTCACCTCTTAAGACATAGCTTTGCTACCCATCTTTTAAATGCTGGAGCCGATTTAAGAAGTATTCAAGAAATGTTGGGTCATAGCTCTTTAGCTACCACAGAGAGATATACCCAAATCCATTATGAATTTCTTTTAAAAAATTATTTAAAAGCCCATCCCAAGGCTAAAAAGGATTAAATTTTTAAAACTGGTTGGAAAAAGTAAAATTCGTTATAAAATAGCTAAAATTTAATAATCAGAACTAAAATTATCTAAAAAGAGGGGCTCATGGGGGAGGAATCTCAGATAATAAAAGTGCGTTTGGAAAAATTGCAAAAAATTGAAAAAGAAGGAATAAAAGCCTATCCTAACGATTTCCGACCCAAAGATAAGGCTAAATTTCTTTTAGATAGGTATCAGAACCTATCTTCAGAAGAAATAGAAAATATAAAGGCAGAATTTAGTTTAGCCGGAAGAATTATGTCTAAAAGAGAAATGGGGAAAATTGTTTTTGCCCATCTTCAAGATGAAACGGATAGAATTCAAATTTTAGTTGCTAAATCTGAAGTATCTCCTGAAACCTTTGAATTTTTTAAAAAGTATTTAGATATCGGAGATATTATCGGAGTTACTGGAAGGTTAATAAAAACTAAAACAGGAGAGGTTACTCTTTTAGTTAAGTCTCTCAAGCTTCTTACCAAATCCTTGAGACCCTTACCTGAAAAGTATCATGGCCTGAGAGATGTGGAACTTAGATACCGTAGAAGATATTTAGACTTAATTATGAATCCTAAAGTAAAAGAAGTTTTTAAAACTCGAACTCGAATTATTCAATACATCAGAGATTATTTTATTTCGGAGGGTTTTTTAGAGGTGGAAACTCCTATGATGCAGTCTATAGTAGGAGGAGCCTCTGCTAAGCCTTTTATAACCTATCATAACGCTTTAGATATGAATTTTTACCTAAGAATTGCTCCAGAACTTTATTTAAAAAGACTGTTAGTGGGAGGTTTTGAAAGAGTTTTTGAATTAAATCGCAACTTTAGAAATGAGGGGGTTTCAAGCAAACATAATCCAGAATTTACCATGTTAGAATTTTATGAAGCCTATGCCACCTATGAGGATCTAATGAAAAGAACGGAAGAACTTTTTTATGGCTTAGCCTTAGAAATTAAAGGGACTCCAAAGATAACTTATCAAGAACAAGAGATAGACCTTACTCCTCCCTGGAGACGCCTAAGGTTTTTAGAAGCCTTAGTTCATTTAGGAGGTGTTCCAGAAGAAATTTTAAGGGACCGAGCTAAACTTTTAGAATTTGCAAAGAAAAAGAATATAGAATTAAATATAAAAGATCCCAGAATAGGAAAGTGGTGGACTAAACTTTTTGAAGAATTGGTTGAACCTAAGCTTATTCAACCTACCTTTGTAGTAGAATTCCCTGTAGAAATTTCTCCCTTAGCAAGAAGAAATGACCTAAATCCTGAATTGGCAGACAGATTTGAACTTTATATGGCTGGAAAGGAAATAGCTAACGCTTTTTCGGAGTTAAATGACCCACGAGATCAAAGAAAAAGATTTGAAGAACAAATAGCCTTAAGAGAAATTGACGAAGAAATCCCTCCAGAAATAGATGAAGACTTTTTAATGGCTTTAGAATATGGGATGCCACCTTGTGCAGGAGAGGGCATCGGAATTGATAGAGTAATTATGATTTTTACCGATAGCCCTTCTATAAGAGAGGTTATTTTGTTTCCCCATTTAAGAAAAAAAGAAGAAACTTAAATGAAAAGGATTCTAAATTGGGAAATCTTTATAGCCTTTAAATATATTTTTTCTCCTAAAAGGGAAAGATTTACAGGGATTATCTCTACGGTGGCTGTTATTGGTGTGGCCTTAAGTGTCTGTGCTCTAACGGTGGTAAATGCTGTAATTACGGGATTTAAAGAAGCCTTAACGGAAAAAATCTTAAGTTTAAATCCCCATTTAAGTATCACCTTTTATAATCCCCAATTTAAGACTAAAATCTTAGAAATTATTCAAGCCGAGATCCCCTCTAAGGAACTTTTTAGTTTGCAAGAAAGTTCCTCCCTTCAAGGGTTAATAATTAAAGAAGGACAACCTATAGGTATAATCCTAAAGGCTGTAAATTTGGAAAATTTTAAAAAAGAAAAGGGATTTAAAAAATTTGAATTAATTATAAAAGAAGGCTTCTTGAAACATGAAGTTCCCATAATAATAGGAGAAAAGTTAAAGCAAAAATTAGGCTTAAAAACAGGAGATGAACTTAAATTTATCACTATAGAAGGAGTTTTTACTCCCTTCGGATTTTTTCCTAAGTTTTTTACCTTCAAAGTTGCTGGTTCCTTTGAAACTGGAGTTTACGATTATGACTTAAATTTGGTCTTTGTAGATTATTCCTCTTTTATTCGTAAATTCAAACCTTTGAATTTCTCTTTGGAGATCAAACTTAAAGATCCCTTTAAATCTCAACTTTATAAAGAAAGACTTTTGACCCATTTGGGATTTCAGGTTTCTCTTTTAGATTGGCAAGAGTGGAATCGGAATCTATTTGCAGCCCTTCAAATGGAAAAAATAGGACTTTTTATAGTGTTAACTCTCATGGTAATGGTTTCTCTTTTTACTATCTTAGCAGCTATGATCATGTTAGTTAATGAAAAAAAAATAGATATAGCTATTTTAAGAGCCTTAGGGGCAAACTTTAAAAGTATTTTGAAAATTTTCTTTTTTTGTGGATTTATTCTGTCTTTTATAGGGGTTATTTTAGGACTACTTTTGGGAGTATCTCTATGTATTTTCCTATCCCATTACCCTATTATTAAACTTCCTACCGAGGTTTATCCAGTGGAATATATGCCTGTCAAATTACAAATTTTAGATCTCCTTTTAGTGAGCTTGGTGGCTATCATAATAAGCGTTTTAGCTTGTTTGTATCCTGCTAAAAAGGCAACCCAAATTATTCCTGCTGAAATCTTAAGACATGGCTGAAATCCTTTTAGAATTAAGAGAAATTACTAAAAGTTTTGAAACTTCCCAAGGTAAACTTGAGATCCTAAAAAAGATAAACTTGAAAATCCAAAAGGGGGAAAAAATTTCTATTGTAGGTCCCTCTGGAGTTGGAAAAACTACCCTTTTAAATATTATAGGAACCTTAGATTATCCATCTTCAGGAGAGATTCTCTTCTTAGGAGAAAAAATAAATTTTTCAGATGAAGAAAAGCTTTCTCAATTAAGAAAGGAGAAAATAGGTTTTATTTTCCAACTTCACTATCTTATACCTGAGTTTACGGTGGTAGAAAATATAATTTTACCAGGGCTTATTTCTAATTTTAAAAAGGAGGATTGTGAAAGGAGGGCTGAAGAATTGCTAAGAAGGTTTAACCTTTTAAAAAGAAAAGAACACAAACCCTCTCAACTTTCTGGTGGAGAAAGACAGAAAGTTGCTATAGCCAGAGCTCTTTTCTTAAATCCTCCCCTTCTATTAGCAGATGAACCGACAGGTAATTTGGACCCCGAAAGTGCTAAAGAGGTGGCTGAAGTTTTTTTAAAAGTAAATGAAGAGTTAAATACTACTATAATACTTGTTACTCATAACTTAGAACTGGCTCAAAAGATGGATAAAATTTTTTTGCTAAAAAATGGTTTTTTGGTAGAATTAGAAGAGAAAAAAATAAAAGGTTTATAGGTGAGATACAACTTTTCTTTTCTTAAAATATTTTTAATTATCTTCCTTTTACTATTTTTCCCCTTCTTTTCTAAAGCTCAGGAAAATAGAATTCTTCTTTATTCTATTAAAACTTACTGGGACTATCCTCAAGAGAGAGCCTTGGAAGAGTTTTTAAAAGAACTTAAGGATACTTTACAAAAGAATAATTACCTTTTAGAAATCAGAAATTTAGAAGAAAAAACCGCTTTATCCTTGCTAAATACTGGAGAATACTTGGGAATCGCGGAAATAAAATTAATAGGATTAAAATCCAAGGTAAGTTTAGAGTGGAAAATTTATTCCTTAGGTCAAGTTGGTCCTCATTATTTTTATACTGTAGAAAATTGGGAAAGAATAAAAGGTTTAACTGAAGAAAGTGTTAAATTCGTAAAGAGTGTTTTAGAAGCCAAAACCTTGGTAGAAAAGGTAGTTATAACTGGCAATTTAAAAATTAGTGAAGATGCTATTTTAGCTAAAATTAAAACCAGGGCTAAGGAAATTTTAGACCCAAGAGTTTTAAATGAAGATTTAAAAAATCTCTATAAAATGGGTTACTTTGAAAATGTATGGATAAAAATAGACCAGGGAGAAAGGGGACCGGTAGTTATTTTCGAAGTAAAGGAAAGACCTTCTATAAAGGAGATAATTTTTAAGGGAATTAAAGAGGCTAAAAAGGAAGATCTTTTAAAAATTTCTGAATTAAAGGAGGGACAGATTGTAACTCCCAAAGACTTAGATAAGGCTTTGGAAAATTTGAAAGCCTATTATGAACAATTAGGCTATCATGGAACTTTACTAAATGTGGAAACTGAAAAAATTTCTCCCACCCAAGTTAGTGTGATTTTTTATATAAAGGAAGGGCATAAAAAGTATATTAAAAAAATAGAGTTTATAGGAAATAAGGCTCTTTCAGAGAAGGAATTGCGAAAATATCTTTCTCTTTCCGAAAAGAGTGTCTTTTCCCCTGTAAAGAAAATTACCCAGTATGTAAGAACTTTCTTGCAGCCTGAACCCTTAGCTGAACCAGGTGTATACAATATAGCCTTTCTTTATAGAGATTTAGGGAAGATGGAGACAGCTTATAAAAATAAAGGATATCTGGATATAAAAATAGGGGAACCCATAATAAGAGAAGAGCAAGAAGGAGTTATTATTGTTATACCTATTGATGAGGGTCCTCAGTATAGAATAGGTAGTTTAGAAATTCATCAAGACTTAATTCCTAAGGAGATTCTTTTTAAAAAGATAAAAAGTAAACCTGGAGAGGTTTTTAGTCTCCAAACTTTAAAAGAAGATGAAAATCTTCTTATCCATATGTTTTCTGATTATGGATATGCCTATACTAAGGTGGATACGGAAGTCAAAAGGGAACCTGAAAAAAGGTTAATAAATCTTACTTTTAAGATAGATAAAGGTCCTGTAGTTTTTATTAACAGAATCGAAATTGAAGGTAATACTAAAACTCGAGATAAGGTCATAAGAAGAGAGCTTTTATTAGCTGAAGGTTGGCCCTTTAGTGCCACCCGTTTAGAAAAAAGTGAAGAACGCTTAAGAAGGTTAGGATTTTTTGAAGAAGTTAAGATTGAAAAGGAAAAAGCAGTTAAGGAAGAAGAGCTTAACTTAAAAGTAAAAGTAAAGGAAATGCTTACGGGAACTTTTTCTGTAGGAGGTGGTTATAGTTCTGCTGAAGGATTAATCTTTATGACTGAAGTTACAGAAAGAAATTTTTTAGGAAAAGGGCAAAGGGTTAGTATAGCTGCCAAAATTGGAACTAAAACTACTAAATATTCTATCAACTTTTTTGAACCCTATTTTATGGATTCTCGCTACTCCTTAGGTTTTTCTCTTTTAAATTATGAAATAGAATATGAAGATTTTACTAAGGACACTAAGGGAGGCTCTCTTAAAGTAGGATACTTTTTCACTTCCAATCTTTCAGGTTATGTAGGATATCGCTATGAAGATACTCAGCTGGAAGATTTAAGAGAAAAGGTTTCTAAGGTTATTTTAGAATCAAAGGATATTCATATAACCAGTGCGGTAAATATAGGTTTAAACTATGATTCCAGAAATAGATACTTTTTACCTACCAAAGGGTGGATCCACAGATTAGAATTGGAACATGCAGGAGGTTTTTTAGGAGGGGACAGTAATTTTATAAAATTTACAGGTGAACATCAAGTTTATTTTCCCATTTTTTTAAATATTACGGGACACATAAATTTTGGATATGGTTATATTACTGAAGGTTCAGGAAGAAGGGTTCCGGTTTTTGAAAGGTTCTTTTTAGGAGGAATTGACTCTATAAGAGGCTACAAATATGGAGATGTTTCCCCACGTGATCCAGAAACTGAAGAAAGAATAGGTGGGACTCGTATGTTTTATCTGCAACTAGAAAATATCTTTCCTTTAATAAGGAGTATAAACTTAAATGGAGTAGTCTTTTTGGATATGGGTTCGGTTTGGGATATGAAAACAGGATTTAAAAGTTCTGAAATAAGAAAAAGTATAGGATTAGGGATAAGGTGGATTTCTCCCTTAGGACCTCTAAGAATTGAATGGGGATATAATTTAGATAAAAAACCTAAGGAAGATAGTAGTAACTTTAACTTCCAAGTAGGTGGAAGTTTTTAGTTCCTTTGCAATCCTTTGGAAATGTGATATAATATTTTCTTTATCAAGAAAAAGGGAGGTAAAGTTTTATGTTTTCCCAGATAAGAGAAGTTGAAAAGAAATATCTTAGAGAGGATCTTCCCAAATTTAACCCAGGAGATACGATAAGAATTCATTATAAGCTAAGGGAAGGAGAAGAAAAGGAAAGGATACAGGTTTTTGAAGGAGTGGTCATAAGAAGAAGAGGTTCTGGGACAGGAGCTACCTTTACCGTAAGAAAGGTATCCTTTGGAATAGGAGTTGAAAGAACCTTTCCTTTACATTCTCCCAATATTCAAAAAATAGAAATTGTAAAAAGAGGAAAGGTTAGAAGAGCAAGGCTTTATTATCTTAGAACTCGTTCTGGAAAATCTGCCCGTATTAAGGAAAGGTTTGATAACAAAATTATGGAATAATTCTTTTTAGAAATTAAGTTTGAAAGAATTCTATTTTAGAAACTTAGGTTTTCAATATATTGCTGGAATTGATGAAGCAGGGCGGGGGGCTATTGCGGGTCCAATATTTGCTTCAGCTGTAATCCTTCCCTGGGAGTTTTTTTCTTTAGAAATTAAGGATTCTAAACTTTTATCTACTAAAAAAAGGGAGAAACTTTTTAAAAAGATTTGTAAAGAAGCTTTAAGTTTTTCTATAGCTAAAGCTGAAGTAGAAGAAATAAATCAATTAGGAGTATTAAAGGCTACCTTTTTAGCTATGAAAAGAAGCTTAGAAGGATTAGATTTAAAGCCTGACTTAGTGCTTATTGATGGACCTTTTACTATTCCAGATTATAGAGGAAAACAAAAGGCTTTAGTAAAGGGAGATAAAATTTATCTTTCCATTTCTGCAGCTTCTATTTTAGCGAAAGTAGCCAGAGATAAATATATGGAAAATTTAAGTTTCTTGTATCCTGAATATCAGTTTGATAAACATAAAGGTTATCCTACGAAAGATCATCTTAAAAAAATTGAAAAATATGGGGTTTCAGAAGTTCACCGTAAAAATTTTAAAATTTTTATAAATTTTTTGAAAAAGCCTGATCTAAGTGAATAATAAAATTTCTAAAAAAGAAAAGGGAAAAAGAGCAGAAGCTTTGGCTGAGAAATATTTTATTTCTAAAGGTTTTGAAATAGTGGAACGAAATTTTAGAACTAAGACAGGAGAAATAGATCTAATTCTCAAAAGAGAAAGTCTTTTAGTTTTTGTAGAAGTAAAAAGCACCTTTGGGTCTCAAAACTTTATTTCTGAAGAAAAGGTTGACCGAATTAAACAGAAAAAAATTTTAACTTCAGCTAAATTTTTTTGGCTTAAAAATTATCAAAAATTTAGTAAAATTAGAGAAATAAGATTTGATGTAGTGGTAATAAATTTAAAAAATGGAGAACTTAAACATTACGAATCCGCTTTTAGCGAAGAAATTAGTTTCTACTAAATTTGATTTAGAATATCTCTTAAATCTATCTGAAAAGGAAATAGAAAAATTTTTAGCTACCCTTAATTTTTACGATTCCTTAGATTTAATCTTAAGTACTCCTTGGGAAAAAAGAGCTAAATTAATTCTTCTATCTCCTTTTTCTGAAGCCTTAGTTAAAAACCTTTCTAATCAAGAACTTTTTTTAACTTTAAAAGCTTCTTCTTTAGACTTAGTAGTTGAACTTTTATCCTATGCTAAGGGGACTCAAATTCAATTTCTCTTGGATTTGGATACTTGGTATAAAGACAGAATTAAACCTGAGAGGGTTCTTTCTTGGATTTATCTTCTTTTCCATGCAGGAGAAGATAAAGTTTTAGAATGGTTAAAGGTTGCTGATTGGGATTATTTAATAGCTATTTTTCAAAAATTTATCAAAGTTTATAAACGACCAGATGAAGTAGATCTTTTAGAGGCTATGGATTTTCTTCCTCCCTATACTTTGGATGATTTTTATTTTATAGATTTTAAAAACCCTGAGTATGAGTTTTACTTTAGAAGGATGATTGAAATTATAAGAGAGGAAATGTCAGAGACTTATTTTTCCCTTATGGAATCTATTATATGGGAACTCCCCTTAGAAGTAGAAGAAAGAGCTTATAGGTGGAGAAACTCCAGATTAGCTGATGAAGGAATTTTAGACTATTTTGAAGCTTTAGAGATTTATTCTTATCTTCATCCCAAAAGTCTTAAAAAAATAGAAATAAACTTATTACCCTATGAAGAAGAAAAAATAGAACTTTCTCCTACTAATATAGTCCTTTATGCTGGAGAAGAGGATCTTTTTATTTTTAGAGTATTAACCTCTATAGAGGAGACCTTTCAACTTGAAAGAATAAAAAGAGAACTTGCTTGGTTAGTAAGTAAAGTAATCATAGTGGATCACATAGTTATTGATGAAATAGAACAAGTTAAAGAGAGTTTAGAAAAGGTCTGGGGTTCTTTAAATTTAGGTTTAGAGTATCTTTCTTCTGAAAATTTAGAACTTGCTAAAAGGTTTCTAAAAAATCATTTTTTAGAGGATATTTTTAAAGTTGGACAAACAGCTTTAAGAGAATTGAGAAAGTTAGCTATAAATATAGCTGAGGGGAAAGAATTTGATCCTACTATTTTAAAATATTTAGATCAGCCATATCAGGGTTATTTACAAGGAGTCTTAACCAAGAAGCTTAATAGGATTAAACTTTTTCAACCTAAGAAAATAGGGACCTTAAGGGAATATACTTACTTTAAACGAGTTTCAGAGGTAAGATTAGTCAGAAGATATTTAGAAGAGGTGGGCTACATAGCTCCTCTTTTACAAAAGACCTTGGGAACTCCTTCAGATTGGATAAAAGAAATAACTCAGCCTGGGAGAAATTTTGATTCTAATTTTTTGAGCTGGAGTTCCTTAATTTTAACAGCCTTAGCTAACTGGATTAATGAAAGGGATTTCAGATTTAAAGCTTTACCTAAGAGTTCCTGGGACAAAGTTTTTAAAAATATGATTGAAAAAAGGGAAGGATTAGGTTTAATGAAAGAGGAAATTAAAACCGCCCTTTTTGAAAATTTTAAGAAATTTGCTCAAAATTATTGGTATTTAGAACCTGAATTATTGAGTTCTTTTTTAAATTTTGTAATTCAAAAGTGGGAAGAAGAATTCAAATATAGTGATCCAGATAATCCTCCCGATAGTTTATATCAAACTTTAGTATTAATAGATTTAAAAAAATGAAAAAAAGATCTTTACTAAATTTAAGAGAAACAGCCTATACTATTTTATCCCAAAGATACCTATTAAAAAATGAAAAGGGTGAAATTATTGAAACTCCTGAAGAGCTTTTTGAAAGAGTGGCTAAAGCAGTAGCTTCAGCAGAAAGGAATTTCTCTAAGAATTCAGGGTTAGAAACCTTTTATGCTGAAAAATTTTATGAAATGATGGTAAGTTTTGACTTTCTTCCTAATTCTCCGACCTTAATGAATGCTGGTTATCCTTTAGGACAGCTTTCGGCTTGTTTTGTATTACCTATTGAAGATTCTTTAGATTCTATCTTTGATACTTTAAAGTATGCAGCCCTGATTCATAAATCTGGTGGAGGAACAGGCTTTTGTTTTTCAAAACTTCGACCTAAAGGAGATATAGTGGGATCAACCCAAGGAATAGCTAGTGGACCAGTTTCCTTTATAAAAGTTTTTGATGCAGCAACTGAAGCCATAAAACAGGGTGGTAAAAGAAGAGGAGCTAATATGGGAATTTTAAGGATAGACCACCCTGATATTGAGGAATTTATAACCCTTAAGAGAAATTCCTCAGTTCTTAAAAATTTTAACCTTTCCGTGGCTATCACAGATGCTTTCATGGAAGCCTTAAAAAAAGGGGAAAAATTCCCTCTGATAAATCCCAGAAATAAGAAAATAGTTAGATATGTAGATCCTGAGAATTTATTTTTTTTAATTGCTGAAAGTGCTTGGTTAGGTGGAGATCCGGGAGTAATTTTTATTGATACTATTAACCTATACAATCCCACTCCTCAGCTCGGAAAAATATATGCTACTAATCCTTGCGGAGAACAACCTCTCCTTCCTTATGAATCTTGCAACTTAGGTTCTATAAACTTAGCTAATTTTGTAGAAAACGGTAAAATTGATTGGGAGAGACTTAAAGAAATTATTCATTTAGCAGTAAGATTTTTAGATAATGTTATAGAGATTAATCACTTTCCTCTTTCTCAAATTGCTAAAATTACAAGACTTACCAGAAAGATAGGACTTGGAGTTATGGGATTTGCTGATTTTCTTATAAAGTTAGGAATTTCTTATGCTGAACCTAAGGCTATAGAAATGGCAGAAAAGGTTATGCAATTTATAAATGAAGAATCAGTTAAAGCTTCAGAAGCTCTTGCTAAAGAACGAAAAAACTTTCCCGCATATCCAGGAAGTATTTGGGATAAAAAGGGACTTACCTATATGAGAAACGCCACCACCACTACTATTGCTCCTACAGGAAGTATCTCCTTAATTGCTGGGGTATCCTCTGGAATAGAACCTCTTTTTGGAGTTTACTATGAACGAAAAACTTTGAATAATCTTCTTTTAAGGGAATTTCATCCCCTCTTTTTAACCTTTTTAGAAAAAGAAGGATTTTCTTTAGGTTTTATAGAGGAAATTTTGGAGGAAGTAAGAGAAAAGGGTCTTCTAAGTAAGACCAAACTTCCAGAAAAAATCAAAAAACTTTTTATTACTACCTATGAGATAGATGGGCTTCAACATCTTCTTATTCAACAGGCTTTTCAAAAATGGACCCATAATGCAGTTTCCAAAACTATTAACCTACCTAAAAATTCTACGGTAGAAGAAATTAAAAACCTTTATTTAAAAGCTTATAAATTAGGATTAAAAGGGGTTACAGTATACCGATATGGTTCTAAAGAAGAACAGGTAATTTATATTAAATCCCATCCTGAGGAAGAGGCCACTTGTCCGATATGTATTTTTTCTTTAATGTAAAATTAATGTAAATTAGGAGAGGTATGAAATGAAAGAAGTAAATATAGCTCTTTTAGGTTTTGGAACTGTAGGAAAGGGGGTTTACGAACTTTTAGAAAAAAACGCCCCTTTAATTTATCAAAAAACTGGGCTTTATCCCCGAATAAAAAAAATTTTAGTAAGAGACCTAAATAAAATAAGAGAGAAAAATGTGCCTTCCAATTTATTTACTTTAAATATAGAGGAAATCTTAGAAGATGATAGTCTTCCTGTGGTTTGTGAATTGATAGGTGGGATTAATCCTGCTAAGGAATATGTTTTAAGGTCTTTGCAAAAGGGAAAACATGTAATCACAGCTAATAAAGCTATTTTAGCTGAATTTGGAGATGAAATTTGGAAAGAGGCCTCTCAACAAAAAAGTTATTTAGGTTTTGAAGCCTCTGTGGGAGGAGGAATTCCCATAATAAAAACTCTTAAAGAAGCCCTTATAGGAAATAAAATTAAATCTATAGTAGGAATTGTAAATGGAACAACTAATTATATTTTAACTCGAATGTTAGAGAATAATTTAAGTTTTAAGGAAGCCTTGAAAGAGGCTCAAGCCAAGGGATATGCTGAAGCGGATCCTTCCTTAGATATCAAAGGTTGGGATTCAGCTCATAAAATCTCTATTTTAGCTAGTTTAGCCTTTGGAACCTATATCTCCTTTTCTAAGGTTTATGTAGAAGGGATTGAAGAAATAGATCTCTTAGATCTAAAATTTGCTAAGGATTTTGGATATGTGATAAAATTATTAGCCTTTGCTCAAAAAGATAAAAATAGATTAGAAATAAGAGTTCACCCTACTTTAATTCCTGAAAACCATGTTTTAGCTTCTGTAAGACTCAACTATAATGCTTTTTACATTACTGGAGACTTTGTAGGAGATATTTTACTTTATGGGTTAGGGGCTGGAAAAGAACCCACTGCCAGTGCAGTGGTAAGTGACATAGTTTCTGCTATGGAATATACTAATTTAAAGAGAGAACCCTTTATTAAATATCCCTCAATGGATAAGAGCTTGGAGAAGTTTTTAAAGCCTATAGAAGAGGTAGAATTTAAATATTATATTCGTTTTTCAGCTATGGATAAGCCAGGAGTGCTTTCTAAAATTTCAGGAATTTTAGGAAAATATGAGATAAGTATTGCTTCAGTAGTCCAAATTGGAAGACAGAAGAAGAAAGGTTCAGTTCCCATAGTTATGCTAACTCACGAAAGTAAAGAAAAAAACTTAAGGAAGGCCTTAAAAGAAATTGATCAATTAGAGGTAGTTACAGCTATTACTAAAAAAATAAGAATTTGGGATTAAAATAAGGGGAGTTTAATATGATTATTAAAGTAAATAAAGGTTCTTTTCAAATTATTAAAAGACCTGGGATCTTGAGAACTTCTTTTTTAGGAAGTGGAGTGGCTTTAGGAATTTTGGATATAAAAAATAAAATGGCTGGTATTTTTCATTATATATTTCCTTACAAAGAAAACGACTTGGAAATTGATGGAAATTATATTCTTTCAGGAGAAACTGGTTTGCCCTTATTTTTAGAAGAATTTCAAAAGGCAGGTTCTAATTTAAAAGAAAGTAAGATAGTCATAGCAGGGGCAAGTTGTTATAAAACTTTTCCTTCCCTTTTAAATTTAGCAGAACTTAATTTAAAGGTAGCTTTAGCTTTTTTAAAAAAAGAAAAAATTGAGGAAGAAAAGATAATAAAGAAGGTTAAGTATCCCTTTTCTGTATCCTTAGAAATAAATTTAAAAAGTCATACTATAAAAATAGAAAAATTAGAAGGAAGGGAAGAACTATGAATGAATTGTTATTAGAAAGGATTTTTGACAAAGTAGAAAATATTCCACCCTTTCCTGAAACAGCTCAAAAGGCTTTAACAATTCTAAGAAAGGAAGAGGTTGATTTCAGAGAACTTGAAAGGGTAGTAAAATCTGATCCAGGAATAGCAGCTAATTTTTTAAGACTGGTTAATTCTCCTGCCTTTATGCTTCCTCAAAAAGTAGATTCCCTTTTTAAAGCCTTCATGTATTTAGGAGTTAATCAAATAAAATTTATTCTTTTAGCTTCTGTAGCTGGAGTTTATTTCAATAAAGACTTAAAAGGATATGGGATTTCAGCCCAAGATATCTGGATTCACTCCTTAGCTTGTGGAGTATTAGGAGAAATCTTGGGTAATCTTTTAAACCTATCTTACGAAAAAATAGAGTCCCTTTATATAGGTTGTTTATTACATGATATAGGGAAAATTGTTCTCAATTTGTATACTACTATAGAAAAGGAAAAATTTCAAGAAGTGATAAAGAAGGAACCTACTTGGGATTTTAATCAAGTGGAATGGTTAGTTTTAGGAGTAGATCACGGGTTAGTTGGGGGTTATCTATTCAAAAAATGGGGATTTCCTGAAGAAATTTCTACGGCCATAAGAGCCCATCATGACCCTGATTTAATGTTACAAAGTAGATTATCAGCCTTGGTAGCCCTTTCTAACATATTAGCTAATATGATAGGTTTTGAAGGAGGAGTGGATTGTTTTTATTATAAAGTTCCTGAAAATCTTATAGACTATCTTGGCTTAGATTTCAAAGATTGGACAGAACCTTTAAGAGAAGCTTATAAAAAGGTATTTTACTTACATAGGTCACTTTTTTAGATTTCTTTTTTTCATGGCTCTTTATCAAAAGTTAAAGAGGTATATTGGAAGAGCTATTTTTAAGTATGAAATGTTAAAACCTGAAGATAGAGTTCTTGTAGCTTTATCAGGTGGAGAAGATAGTATAGTTTTACTTTATTTTTTAAATGAATGGCGTAATAAAATAAGACCTTCCTATTATCTTATAGGGGTTCATTTAGATATGAATTTTCCTAAGGATGAAATGAATTATCAAAAGGGAATTAATTGGCTTAAAGATTTTTGTTCCTATTTAAAGGTTGATTTTCTTTTTGAAAAAACAGATTGTGGAAGACAAGCTTTAGAAGCCTTTGAAAAAAAAACTACCAGTCCTTGTTTTGTTTGTTCTTGGCATAGAAGGAAACATCTTTTTAAATTGGCAGAGAAATTAGGAGCTAATAAGATTGCTTTTGGCCATCACTTAGATGATGTGATAACTACCTTTTTTATTAACCTGTTTTATAATGGAGAAATTTCAACTATTTTACCTTTACAAGAAATGTTTAAAGGAAAATTATTTCTTATAAGACCTCTTATCTTAGTTGAAAAGGAACTAATTTCCAGATTTGTTAAAAATCGAGGTTGGCAAGTTTTAGAAAATCCTTGTCCTTTTACCAAAGCTACTAAGAGAACTTACATAGAAAACTTCTTAAAAGAAAAGATTTATCCTTTAGGCCCTAAAATTAAAAAAAGTATAGCCCACGCTATGTTTAATCCCAAGTTGGAATATCTTCCTAAAAGGGCTTGGTAGTGTCCTTTATTAGTCCTTCTATTAGTTTGTTTAATTAAAAAAATTTGATTTATTAAATATTTCTATTAGAAAATTAAACCAACTGAAATAAATTTTTTAAAGCTGCTTAAATTTATCATTTTTATAGGGGGAAGTTTAGCATGAAGGAACTTGATTTAAGAGGACTTCCTTGTCCTCAACCAGTTATTAAAACAGCTGAAGCCTTAAATGAAATAAAAGAGGGAGAAAGATTAAAAATTTTGGTAGACAGTGAAGTTTCTTTCCAAAATGTCCAAAAATTTTTAAATTCTCAAGGACACAAAGTTTTAAAAATAGAGGAATCGGGAAAAAATTATCTTTTAGAAATAGAAAAAACGGTTAACCTTTCTTCTCCCTTTACCACTTGTGAAATTTCATCTGAGGAAAAAAAGAAACTTTTACTAATTATCGCTAACGATACTCTTGGAAAGGAAGAAATTATAGGAAGAACTTTAATGAAAGGTTTTTTTGAAAGCATGTTAGCTCATAATTTAATTCCCGATAGAATTTTTTTTATGAATAGGGGTGTTAAGTTAACTACTGAAGAAGAGGAATTAATTCCTCTTATAAAAGAGTTAGAAAAAAGGGGAGTTGAAATTTTTACTTGCGGGACCTGCCTTAAGTATTTTAATTTAGAAGATAAACTTCAGGTAGGTAAAAGAGGAGGAACGGATCTATATTTAGAGGGTATTTTTCAATTTAAAAAAACTATTTGGATTAGCTAAAAATTTTAGGTTTCAGCTAACTTTTTACGATAGGCTTTAAGTTTGTTTTGCACTTCAGGTAGACTAAGGGCTAAGATACTTATAGCTAAATAAGCGGCATTAGCCATATTTCCTATACCTACGGTAGCTACTGGAATACCCCTGGGCATTTGTACGATAGATAAAAGGGCATCAAAGCCGTTAAGCGGTCCTGCAGGTAAGGGCACTCCAATTACAGGTAAAGTAGTAAGGGAAGCACAGACCCCTGGGAGGTGAGCTGATAGTCCTGCTCCAGCAATAATTACCTTTATACCCCTTTCTTCGGCTTGAGAAATATAATTTCTTACTTTTTCTGGAGTTCTATGAGCAGAGGCCACCAATACTTCATACGAAATTTCAAATTCCTCTAAAACCTTAGTAGCAGCCTCTACATAACTTAAATCTGATGAACTACCTACTAAGATAGCTACTAAAGGTTTTTTTTCCATCTTTTTCCTCTCTAACAGATTATTTTAAATGTTTAAAAGCCTTTTGCCCTATGTCTTTTCTGTATTGAGCTCCTTCAAAGGAAATAAGAGCTACCGCTTTATAAGCTTTCTCAATAGCCGAAGGAATATCCTTATCTAAAGCCGTGACTCCTAAAACTCTTCCTCCACTGGTATAAAACTCTCCATTTTTTTTAGTAGTTCCAGCATGAAAAACAATTATTCCTGGAATTTGAGAGGCCCTATCTAAGCCCTCTATTTTTTTTCCTTTTTCATAAGTCCCAGGATATCCTTTACTTGCCATAACTACACATACAGCTGCTCCTGAAGATTCTTCAATTTCCATCTCAGAAAGTTTACCCTCCAAAGTCATATTTATAAGTTCTAAAAGATCATTTCCTACTCGGGGAAGGATAACTTGAGCTTCAGGATCTCCAAGTCTACAATTAAACTCTAAAATATAGGGATCTCTATTATCTACGATCATAAGACCTGCGTAAAGAAAACCCAGATAGGGATGTCCCTCCTTAGCTAAGGTTTTTAGGACAGGTTCTATAATTTCCTTTTCTATCCTTTTTTGAAGTTGAGGAGTTATAACCGGAGCAGGAGAATAAGCACCCATCCCACCTGTATTAGGCCCTTGGTCATTATCTAAAAGTCTTTTATGGTCTTGAGAGTTAGGCAGGGTTTTAAAGGTCTCACCATCGGTAACTATAATAAAGGTAGCCTCTTCTCCAACCAATTTTTCTTCAATAACTACTTTATTTCCGGATTCTCCAAAAATTTTTTCTTCCATTATTTTCTCTATGGCTTTAATGGCTTCTTCCTTAGTTTCACAAACAAAAACTCCCTTTCCAGCACAAAGGCCATCTGCTTTAATTACTATAGGAGCTCCCCTCTTTTCCACATAGGCTTTAGCCTTTGAAGATTCATCAAAAATTTCAAACTTCGCTGTAGGAATACCTGCTTTAGCCATAATTTCCTTTGCAAAAGACTTACTTCCCTCTATAAGAGAAGCTACCTTATCCGGGCCAAAAACTTTTATTTTTTTCTCTTCTAAATAATTTCTAATTCCCTTTACCAATGGTTCCTCAGGACCAGGAATTACAAAGTCTATTTGTTTCTCCTTGCAAAAATCTGCTATTTTTTCAAAGTCTGTAAGGGAAATACCTTCAGGGATTTCTGCTATCTGTGAAATTCCTCCATTCCCTGGAATACAGTAAAGCTTATTAAGCTTTAAACTTTGAGAAAGTTTATAACAGATGGTATGTTCTCTTCCCCCTCCACCTAAAACCAAGACCTTCATTTTTTACCCTCCTCTTAATTTCTTAGTCAACCAAATTCTAATTATAAAGACTCTTAAAAAGGTGTCAACTTTTTAAAGATCCCTTTGGATTGCTCCCCGTTTTTTGGACACCTTAAATGTTAGGGTAAAATATGGCCTCTCAGAACAAAGGATCTACCCCAAATCTTATCTCTTAGCAAAGCTTATTACCCTAAAGGCTTATCTATTAGAGCTATCCTTAAGAGATTCTCTCTTGCATCTTCAACTTTTTATTATAGCCTCAAAAAGACCAAAAAACCTGAATAAAAGTCTTTAAAAGAAAGGATAGAGGAGGGGTATAAGGTTAACCACAGGAAGGTTTTGAGGATATGGCAAAAAGAGAATTTTAACAGGTATAAAGAAGTTTAAGAAGAGGCATTGTAATAAGAGGATAGGGGGACTTTTTAGTGGGGTTGAGGCAAATTTGGCAGGAGGGATGGAGGTCCTGAATTTAGGTCTAAAGCTTATCAGAGGTTGATAAATAAATGGGCTTGTAGAGAGCTTTTTGTTGATCTAATTTCAGCAAGGCGTAGAATAAACAAATGGATAAGAAGCTATAACAGAGATAGGATATCTTCTTCCTTAGGATATAAAGGCCCCTGAAGAAAATTCTCACACCCTAACATTTTAAGGGTCCAAATTTTGGAGCTTTTCACTTTTTTTAATTTATTATGGGTATCTCTTTTTTACAGTTAGGGCATCTTTTGTTAACTAAATTATATTCTAAAAGGTTAAGGGCATATCTTTTAATTAAAAGAAAATTGCACTTTGGACAGTAGGTATTTTCAAAAGGGTGTCCAGGAACATTTCCACAGTATACATATTCAAGTCCCTCTTCCTTACCTATACTTCTTGCTCTTTCTAAAGTTTCAATAGGAGTAGGGGGGACATAAAAATCCCATTCCAATTGGTAAGCAGGAAAATAACGATTTACATGCCAAGGAGTTTCTTTACCGAGCTCATTTTTAATCCTTTGAGCAATACTTCTTAAGGTTTTTTCATCATCATTAATTCCCGGAATAAGAAGAGTGGTAATCTCAATCCATACTCCCTTTTCTTTGGCTATTTTAGCCTTTCTCCAAACCTTTTCTACATCTGCTCCACAATAACGGGTTACAGTTTCTTTATCTCCTTTTATATCAATATTTGCAGCTCCAAGACCTGCTTCTATAAGTAAAACCAGAGCCTCCTCTGTCATATAACCATTAGTTACATAAGTGTTATAGTATCCGTGAGATTTTGCTAATTTAAAAACTTCTATGGCATACTCTAAAAGAAGGGTAGGTTCGTTAAAAGAAATACTTGTTCCTTGGCAATGATATTTCTTAACAAGCTCTATAAACTTTTCAGGAGAAAGATAAAGACCTTTTCCAATTCTTTCAGGAAACTTACTAATTTCATAATTCTGACACCAGGGACAAGTAAAATTACATCCCCATGTTCCTACTGTTAAGGCTTTACTTCCGGGAAAAAAGTGATACAAAGGTTTTTTTTCTATGGGATTAGCACTTAGAGAGGAAATTTCTCCATAAACTAAGGTATAAATTTTGCCTCCTATATTTTTACGAGTTTTACAAAAACCTATAGCTCCCTCAGGTATTACACATTTTCTTTCACAGGTTAGACACTTAGCCTCCTTTCCTAAACTTTCTTGTAAAAGGGCCTCTTTAATAGCCATTTCTAAATTTTTATTTTAAATTAGAGACCGTTGCAAAATTCAAGGGTTTAAAAAAGATTTTAAGATAGAATTACAGAAAAGACAAGGAGGTTTCTCAAGGGTATAGAAAAAAGATTACTTAATGGTTAATAGAAGAAAATCCTCTCTATTAGGAGCTTTCTGTTAAACTTCTTAATTTAGCCAAAAAGAAAAGCTTAGGCAGTAAGATTAAAACGAATTTTTTAAAGCTCTTAAATCTATCCATCTTTTAACAGATTTTTTATAGTTTATATAGAGTTCTCCAAAATTCTTTTCTAAAAAAGGCTCTTCATACTTCCTTATCCAAAGGATACTTACAGGAAGGGCTATAAAAAGAAAAAAGAGGAAAAGACTTATGGATTGAAAAAGAATTGCTTCACCTATAAATATGAACCAAGCTCCCAAAGTCATAGGATTTCTTGAATACTTATAAGGCCCTGTGGTAACAAGTTTTTTAGGGGGATAAAGAAAAAAAGGGGTTCCCTTTCCCTCCTTCCACAACATTATTAAACACCAAAACCCTAAGACCACTCCCCATAATATAAGAAAAAAACCTAAGATTTTGATAAAAAGAGATAACTCTACTTGAAGACCAAACCTTTTATCAAGATTTTTACAGATATAGGGAACAAAAATGAAAATGAAAATAAGATAGATAAACCAAATTATAAGCGAAACTATACGAAGCAATATAATTTTTAAAAATTTTTTTATTTTAAAATTACCATAAATTTCACCCAATTTCAAATCCTTGTATGAGATACAGCCAGAACACCTCTGCCTTTTTGGCATAAGTTCAGTTTCCTTTAGGAATATTATAAA
>JANXAD010000050.1 GCA_025062245.1 Thermodesulfobacteriaceae bacterium
TGGGGCGGGAAAGAAAATAATACTTTCCTTCATTTACAAGCTTAGCTACATATTGAGTTTTATCTACATAATAATATTCTCCGGTTCTTATTTCCTCAAAACTTTGTATCCCAATGGGTAACTTTTTATAGCCCATCTTCTCTCTATTTTCTTCTAAAATTTTAGTTACTCTTTTAAAATTTTCAAATTTCAAGGTTTAGAACTACCTTTAGTTTAATTTCCATCTCTTTCGGGAATTTATATCTTCACCTAATCTTACCCAAGATACTAAATGAGTCGTGAAGACTTTAGTTATCCGAGGTATCCCAGGGGAAATAGTTAGGTGGAGAGGTTTAATAGGACTTTGAAGGAGAAGTTTTTTGAAGATTTAGAGGCCTTAAACAGGGAATTAATGGATGATTTGATATAATAGAGAGAGGGAGCTCCATGACTTAGATCACAAGCCGCCGTTAAGATGGTATAGTGAAGAATTTATAATAAATAACACGCAGTCTAAAATCTTATGGACTCATACAGGGTCTTGACAAAAGCATAGAGAGTGTGTTATATTTTTGTATACGGCGGCGTAGCTCAACTGGTAAGAGCATGCGGCTCATATCCGCAGGGTTGGGGGTTCAAGTCCCTCCGCCGCCATTTAAGAGATTTAAGGTTGGCGGCGTAGCCAAGCGGTAAGGCGACGGCCTGCAAAGCCGTGAATCCGGGGTTCAAATCCCCGCGCCGCCTCTTATTCTTTAAACCCTTTTAAAAAGATGTATCGTCTCAAAATTAAAGATCAATTTGCTTCAGCCCATTATCTAAGAAATTACGGTGGAACTTGTGAAAATTTACACGGACATAATTGGAAAGTTGAAGTAATAGTAGAAGGAGAAAAGCTTAATGAAATAGAAATTCTTATAGATTTTAAAGAACTTAAAAATTATCTTAAAGAGGTTCTTCAAGAATTGGATCATAGATTGATAAATGAAATACCCTATTTTCAAAAACACAATCCTTCTTCCGAAAATATTGCCCGATTCATTTTTGAAAAACTAAAATCTAAATTGAACTCTATTCCCCATCTGATTTTAAAGGAAGTTACCGTTTTTGAAAGTGACACCGCCTCAGCTACCTACTTTGAACCTTGATAAAATTAAAAGTTTCAGAACTGTTCTTTAGCCTTCAAGGAGAGGGCCCTTTAGTAGGATGTCCTACCTTTTTTATTAGAGTTTTTGGGTGTAATTTAGATTGTAAATGGTGTGATACTCCTTATGCTAAGAAGAAAGAAAAGGGTTATCTTGAAATTGAAATTCAAGAGATTATAAATTTGTGGAAAAGAGAATACCCTGAAATACCTTATATTACTATTACAGGAGGAGAACCTCTTTTGCAAAAAGAGGTTTATTTTCTAATAGAAAATTTATTATCCAAAAAAGCTGTTATTTGCTTAGAAACTAATGGTTCTCTTAGTGTAGAAAAAGTTCCTGAAGAAGTGATTAAGATTGTAGATTTGAAACCACCCTCTTCTGGTATGGAAAGGTTTAATTTTTATGAAAATTTAAATTTTTTAAGTAAAAAAGATGTTTTGAAATTTGTTATTCAAAATAGAAAGGACTTTAATTGGGCTTTAAACAAAATAGAAGAGTTTAGAATTTTTGAAATTACTCAAGTTTTCTTTTCTCCAGCAGCTCCCTTTCTTACTCCTCAAACTTTAGCTCAATGGATCTTAGAAACCAAAAAGCCCATAAGATTTCAGTTTCAACTCCATAAGTTTTTAAATTTAAAATGATTTGAAACAAGAATTTTTGTGTTAAAATTAATATATGAAAGACCATAAAAATTCTTTTCAAGAAGAGACATTCCTTTCGGAAGAAATTGTCTCTTTACCAGTTTTTTCTTTAGGGGAAGAGGAAAATAAAGTTCCTGCCAAGATAGACCCTTTACAGAAGTATCTTCAAGAAATAAGTAAATATCCTGTTCTTTCAAGGGAGGAGGAAGAGGCCATAGCCAAAGAATATCATAAAACCAAAGATCCGCGATTAGCTTATAAATTAGTGGTTTCTAATTTAAGATTAGTAGTAAAGATTGCTTTAGAATTTCAAAAATTCTGGGCTTATAATTTTTTAGACCTTATTCAGGAGGGAAATTTGGGATTACTTCAAGCTGTTAGAAAATTTGACCCTTTCAAAGGGGTTAAATTTTCTTACTATGCTTCTTTCTGGATAAAAGCTTACATTTTAAAATTTATTATGGACAACTGGAAATTGGTTAAAATGGGAACTACTCAAGCTCAAAGAAAACTTTTTTACAAATTGAGAAAAGAAAAAGAAAAACTCTCCGCCATGGGATTTGAGCCAACTTCAAAAGAAATAGCAGAAAGATTAGGGGTAAAGGAAAAGGAAGTAGAAGAAATGGACCAAAGAATGTTTTCTCAAGACTTAAGTCTGGAAAGTCCTCTAAATTATGACGGAGAGAATACCTTAGGTAACTTTTTAAGAGACACCCGTCCTACTCCAGAAGAGATGTTTGCTCAAGAAGAAGTAATGAACAATTTTAAACGTCTTCTTAAAGAGTTTGCTCAAAATTTAAGTGGAAAAGATTATATAATCTTTCACGAAAGACTAATAGCTGAAGAACCTAAAACTTTAAATGAACTTTCCCTAAGGTTAGGTATTTCAAAGGAAAGAGTAAGACAAATTGAAGAAAAAATTATTAAAAGATTGAAAAAATTTTTACAAGATAGGATACCAGATGCAGCCTATTATTATTTGGCTCTTCCAGAAAGATAAATATATTTTGGTTTTAATGTCAATTTTAATCTTTTTTCTTTTAATTTTAGAAAATGTTCCTCTTTATGCTAAGACCAATAAAAAGAAGGTTTTGCTTTATTATTATTATCTTTTAGCCTGGTATGAGACTAAGGACTTGAACTTAGCTGAAGAATTTTTAAAAAAGGCTATCAAACTGGAACCAAAGTCTGATTTTTTAAAAAAAAATCTTATTTATTTTTACTTACAAAACCAGAAACTATTAGAAGCTGAAAAATTAGCCTCTAAGTTATACCAAGAAGATCCTCAAGACCAGGAAAATCTTTTTTGGTTAAGTAAAATCTATCTTATGCAAAATAGACCCTCTAAAACTATAGAACTTTTAGAAAATTATTTAGAAAAAAATCCTAAGGAGGAAAAAGTTTTAAGTTTTTTAGTTAATATCTACCTAGAACAAAAGGATTGGGACTCAGCTCTTAAGACCTTAGAAAAACTTATTAACATAGAACCTAAAAATTACACCGCTTGGTTATTTAAGGCTCGTATTTTGAAAGAACAAAAAAGGTATGAAGAAGCTAAGGTATCCTACCTAAAAGCTTTAGAAGGGTTTCCCAATCATAAACTTATTCTTTTGGAAGTGATTCGTTTCTTAGATGAAATTTCTAACTTTTCTGAGGCAGAGAAACTCTTAAAGGATTACTTAACCAAATATCCCGAAGATAAAGATTTTATTAGGCTTCTTTTAAGTTTTTATTTAGAACGTTCAGCTTGGGAAGAGGCAGAAAAGCTTTTAAAGGAATTTTTAGAAAGATACGAATCTGATCCAGAACTTCTTTTTTATTTGGGGCTCAGCTTAGAGGGATATCAAAAGAGAAAGGAAGCCTTAGAAATTTATCAAAGAATTCCACCTTATACTCCTTGGTTTTTAGAAGCTTCTAAGAGAATAGTTGGACTTCTTAAAAAATATGAACCTGAAAAAACCTTAAGTTATTTAGAAAATTTAGCCAAGCTGAATATAGAAAGTAAGGAATTTTTTATTTTTTTAACTAATGTAGCTGAAATTTTGGATTGGTGTGAAAAGGGAATAGAATATGGACAAAAAGGACTTACCCTTTTTCCTCAGGATTTAGATCTAACCTTAGCCTTAGCTTCTAATTATGCCTGTTTAGATGACTACCAAACAGTTCTTAAATTAGTAAAACCCTTTCTTCAAAAATTTCCTGAAGATCCCTATGTATTAAATTTTATAGGTTATGCCTATGTAGAGCTAAACGAAAATTTGGAAGAAGCGGAAAGGCTTTTAGTGAAGGCTTTAAAGAATAAACCAGAAGATCCCTATATTTTAGATAGCTTAGGTTGGCTTTACTTTAAAAAGAAAGATTTAGATTTAGCCTTAGATTATATAGAAAGGGCGGTGAAAAATTTAAAGGAAGACGATACCGTTATAATTGAACACTTAGCAGATGTGGTTTGGCAAAAAAAAGATTTAAATAGGGCCTGTGAGCTTTATAAAAGGGCTTTAAAAGCTGTAGTTCATAAAAAAGATAAAGATAGAATTGAGAAAAAATTACAAAACTGTCGTTAATTTTTTAACTTACCTTTTAATTTCTGCTTTCCTTTGGTCCTGTGCCGTAAAACCTTCTGAAAAAATTATACTCTATCCTATCACAGAAGGACAGAGCTATAGGGGAAAAATTTGGTGGAAATTAGAACTTTATAATAATAGGGAAGATAAAAGGTCATGGGGAGGATATGCCAATTTTGAAGTAGGAGCAGAATATCTTTATTTACTAATTAAAAATTTTTTAGGTGGAAATTTAGTATTTTTGAAGTGGGAGATAGAAAGACCTCAAGAAATAAATTTTTATGATTTTAAAAAAAAGAAAGTTTATATCTTTCTGGGAGAAAGTTTTTCTGAAATTCATGAAATTCCTCTTTACTTCTTAGGTTTGAAAAAAGAAATAAGTTTAAGTCTGAATTCGATTCTTTTAAACTATATATTTTTAAGGGAAGATAAAAAGGGTTTTATTATTTCAGACAAATTTCAAATAGAGTGGCAAATTAAGGAAATAGAGCTACTAAAGGAAGATAAAAAAACTCTTAAAGAGGAGGTTGAAAAGTTAACCTATTGGGAGGTGGAGATTTTTATGTGAAAAATCTTCCTCTTTTAAAGAAAGGGCTAAAGTGTCTTCAAGCGTTTGAGAGTTATGAAAAAGAACCTCTTCAAGTTTTTCTAAAAGAAGGTCTAAATTTTCTCCGGTTTTAGCAGAAATTCCGATAGCTTTATACTTATACAAAAGATTTTCTAACCATACTTGAGAAAAGGACTCTCTTTCTTTAAGAAGGTCTATTTTGTTAAAGGCTATAATCCTGGGAAATTTTAATAACTCCATTTCTTCTAAGAGATTTTCTACAGTAAGAATGTGATTTTCAAAATCTGGATGGGCAAGGTCAACTAAGTGAAGAAGTAAGTCTGCATTGTAAAGTTCTTCTAAGGTAGCTTTAAAGGCTTTTTTAAGTTCTTCCGGTAAATTTCTTATAAATCCTACAGTATCAGTCATTAAAAATATTCTACCCTTTTTAGAGGTTATGGCCTTGGTTACAGGGTCTAAAGTTGCAAAAAGTTTATCTTCTGCTAAATAGGAGGTTTTAGATAGGGTATTAAGTAAAGTGGTTTTTCCAGCATTAGTATATCCTATAAGAGCTACGGTTTTAAAATTTAACCTTTTTCTTCTCCTTCTTCTAAGTTCTCTTTCTTGGGAGATTTTTTCTAAGTCTTCTTCTAACTTGGCAATTCTATCTTTAATTCTTCTACGGTCTATTTCAAGTTTGGTCTCTCCAGGGCCCCTTCCTCCTATACCTCCCGTTAAACGAGAAAAAGCATCATCCTTTAATCTTAGACGGGGCAAGGCATATTTTAATTGAGCTATTTCTACTTGAATTTTACCCTCCCTGGAACGGGCTCTTTGAGCAAAAATATCTAAGATAAGTTGAGTTCTATCAATAACTCTCAAATCTGTAATTTCAGTTAAAGCTCTAACTTGAGAGGGGGTAAGTTCTCGGTCAAAAATTAACAAGTTAGCCCTACTTCTCATAGCTAAAATCATAACCTCTACTAATTTTCCCTTACCGATAACATACTTTGGGTCAGGGGATACTCTCTTTTGAACCACCTCTCCTACTACCGTTACCCCTGCGGTTCTTGCTAACTCTTTTAATTCTTCTATGCTTTCTTCTATGAACTCTTTAGAAGTTTTAACAAAAATTAATAAAGCACGATCCATACTCTCCGAAACATCCTTTAAAGGTTTTACTCTTTCTAACTCGTCCTCTAAATTTTTAATTATTTCTAAAAAATTTTCCTTTAATTCCCAAACATAACAAGGTTCTAAGAAGTTAAAAAGACGATTTTCTTCTTGAGGGGCAAGGGTGTTTAATTTCGGATCAGGAAGAATATGGGCTAAGTAAATTTTTCCAGGATTTCCATTTTCTACTTCTAAAGCTCCTACTAAGTCTAACCTTAAAAAGGCTAAATCTAAAAGGTCATCTTGATCTAATCCCTCCTCTTTGCTATTTTTATTAATGAGATGGGTATGTATTAATCTAAGTCCTTTAAGTCTTGCTAAGTGGTCTCTATAACCTCTCAGTTCTGGAATTTCTATTCTATTAAAAGTTCCTACAATTACATAATCTATTTCTCCTTTTCTATTGATTAAGAGGCCAATTTGTCTATTTAGATTGTAAGAAAGCTGACTTATTTCACGAGCTAACTCAGAGGTGATAATAAAGTTAGGAGGAATACATCTTCTGTAAAGTCTTTCTAATTTTTTTAATTCACTTGGCCTTAACCCTGCAGTATTACCAAAAACTGTATAGCTCAAATTTTTTTAAAATAGAAATTTTTTAATAAAAAATATAAGATATTCTAAGAAAAAAACAAGTAATTATAAATATTTAAAACTTGCCTATTTTTAAATCGTAGAGAAGTTTTCCTCCGAGGAAATCGGCCCAAGAAACAAGAAGATGAGGAAAGGTTGACTTCAAAAAAATAGTTTCCAAGGAAAGAGGTAAATTTTTAGACCCAATAGAAAAAATAGAAAAATGTATCATTAAAATTGTTCCATAAATAACTAATAAACCATTAAGAAGATAGGCATACACAACGGTTTTCCTAAAGAAAAAAAGAATAGTTACTAAAAATACATCTATAATAGAAAAACAAGTAGCGATAAAAAAAGAAAAATTAAAAGTAAAAAGTTTAGAATTGAAGTTATCAGAAATTAAAAAGGGGTGAATGCGATAATGAAGTATTAAGCCATCTAAGGATAAAAAAAGTAAAATCAAAATTAAAATTAACTGCAAAGTATTTCTATTCATAGAAGAAACTTACCTTTAAAATTTTATGTTATATCCTAACCAAAGAGTGAATAAAATAGCTAAAAGATGTAAAATCCACCAACCTGGTTTAAACTTCATAAAATACTTAAGCATTTTTTAACCCCTTAAGAGAACTCCAAGAGTATAAAATACTCCAATTCCAAGTATATGAATTAACCACCATCTAAAACTCAAAAAACTTGGTTTTTTTAATCTTTGAAGAAATTCTGAAAACATTCTTTTCCTCCTATAATTTTTATTAAATTATAGTTATATTTTCAAAATTGTCAATATAACTTTATAATTTATTTAATTTAAATTATATACCTAAATGCATAAGTTCCGCCTCTTATTGGAATGTAAGAAAGTGGTAAAATTAAAAATCAAAAAATCAACCCCAGAAGCGCCTCTTCATGTATTCTTTACTATCTCTTTCAAT
>JANXAD010000051.1 GCA_025062245.1 Thermodesulfobacteriaceae bacterium
CGAAGCTTAAGGAGAAGGAGAGGGTTGGTGGGGGAAGGGCAAGATTAGAGAAAATAAGTTGACTATAGAGGGTTAACTGATATGTTTATAGGGATAATTATCTTTAGAAAATTAAATGAGGCCATGAAAGAAATTTCCTTTAGAATTTTAAATAAGGCATTACGTATTCTGTGTGAGACCATATGATTTGGGACTGAGTATAATTTTTGACCTAATTTTCGCCATATCATCTTAACGACGATTGATTACCCAATCCATAAGGCCCCTCTCCACATTATACCACAACAAATATTTCATCATCTCCCTGTTAAACCCCTCTATATCATACCCCAACTCCTCCATATAATCTATCAAATCCGCATCCAACCTCCTATTAAATCGCTCAAACATAACTATTCCCCTTCAAATTCCTCGGATAATTAAAATAGTGCATATAAGTTTCAAATACCTTATTATTCTCCCTATCCTCAATATCCACACCTTTCCTCATTCCCCTCTTCCCAAAATCTATCAACAAAAGGCTTAAGCTTTTCCTTACCTATTCGTGGTCTCTTCTTTCTAAATTCCAAAATAAACTCCACAACCTCTGATCAACACTTCTTTTGAACCTATCTCTTTGGTGTTCTCGGTCTGGATATCAACACCTGTAAACAGTGCTTTTAGATATTCCATAGGCTTCCTTAGTAGCTTGAGTACTAAAGAGAACTTCCTCTCTGGAAGAAGTTTTTTTAATAGAGTTTGAGTCTTTCAAGCATTTTTGTATCTTGATTCCACACTTACCTTTGGCTTCTTTCCCCTTTTTCCTTGAGAGGCTCTCCTGGGATTGATTTTTTGATTTTTAATTTTACCACCTTCTTACATTCCAATAAGAGGCGGAACTTATGCAAAAAATTGTGTAAGTGTTTATATAATTTGGAACTTAGTATGAGATAAAAATAAGAAAAGAAAATAATTAATTTTACAAAGAATGGGAAGGATTTTAAAATAAATTTTGGACTATTTTAAAAAATTTTTCTATCTCCCCTCTAATTTTTATCTTTTTTAAAAATAAAAAATTGAGAAAAGAAGAAGGATTATTTAATAATTTAAGAAAGTCTTCTTTGGTTATTTCTAAATATACTAAATCCCTTTCAAAACACTCAATTTCTTCTATTTTATTTGGAGAAATTTTAAACTTTAAATTGCCTTCTTTATCCTTAATTAGAATTCCCAATTCTCCCCTTAATTTATTTAATAAGTGAGCCTTTTCGTAAAATAAATTATAAATCCTTTTCTTAATGGTTTCTAAAGAGTCCTCACTTTTAAAATTTTTAATATTCTGTGGGAACACGAATTATTTTCTCTGTTTCTTGAGTTAATTTTTCAACTAATTCATCAAGAATTTTACAAGCCCTTTCTTCCGATTCATAAATACCAAGGACGGCTGGATTTAAGGGATGGGGTAAATAGGCTACTAATTTATAAACTTCTATATTTTTTCCTTTAGCTACAATTTTAGCCTCCTCTATGGAGAGGACCGAGATATAGGAGGCTTGAAGGTATCTTCCACTTCGGGTCCGAATAAATTGCAATTTATTTTTCCTCCTTTTTTTCTTCTTTTAGAGATTGTTTAGCTCCTTCAATGGCTCCCATAGCTGCCCCTTTTACTACTAAAAAAGCCTTCTGGGTTATCTCCATAGTATAATTAATAATTTCAGAGGTAAGATCCGAAATTTTTTTAAAGGTTTCACTTGATAGTATGGGAAAAGTGCTTTTCTGCGAAGAGGTCATTAAGGATTTCAGTTCCTCTAATTGGGCTTTAATTTTTTCAAGTTCTTCTGTAAGCTTTTTTTCTTCCATAATCCTATCCTCCCTTTCTTTTAAAAGTTTTTAAAAGGATTTTAAGGCATATAAACCTAAAATTATACTGGTTCCATTGTTTATAAAAGTACTGATTACTGGATTGGTTATACCCATTATAGCTCCAATTAAACCTATGGTGTTCACCTTGAAGTTATATTGATAAATTTTTTCAATTCTCTGTTTTAAAGCCTTTGATAAATCATAAATTAAGATGAGATGGGTTAAATTTTCCCCTAATACTATATCAGCTACTTCAACAGTTAATTCTGCACCCTTAGAAACAGCTATCCCTACATCAGCAACTGAAAGAGCAGGAGCATCATTTACTCCATCTCCCATAAAAGTTACTGTTTCTCCCATACTTTTGTAATCTTTAACAATTTCAGCTTTTTCTTGAGGTAAAACTCTGGCAAAGTACTTGTCCATATTTAACTTTTGAGCCATATATCTGGCAACTCCTTCATTATCTCCTGTGCAAAGAATGGTTGTACAACCTCTACTTTTGAGTTTCTCAATAATCCATTTAGCCTCCTCCTTAGGAGGGTCAAAAAAGGTTAGAAGTCCTATAATTCTTCCATTTTGGACTAAATATAAAACCGATTTTCCTTCTTGATGGAAAAGATCTACCTTTTCTCTAACTTCTTTAGAAATTTTAATTCTTTTTTTAAGCATAAATTTTGTGCTACCTAAAAGGTATCTATCGCCATTAATTTCTGCTTCAATTCCCATTCCTAAATGGTAATTGGAATTTAGTCTGGGAAAAAGTTCTAATCCTTTTTCTTTAGCTAAATTTAAAATAGCCTTAGCTACAGGGTGATTGATCCTTTGTTCTAAAGAGGCAGCTATTTTTAAGATTTCTATCTCTTCTTTTTCTAAGGACCAAATATCTGAGATACAAGGTTCACCTAAGGTTAGGGTTCCTGTTTTATCAAAAATGAAGACCCTAGTTTCGGCAAGTTTTTCCAATTTAGCTCCACTTCTTACAAAGATACCTCTTTCAGAAAGTTTAAGAACTCCATTCATTACCGCTAAAGGAGTAGGAAAGGCAATTCCTGTATGAAAGTCTATAGTTAGCACCGAGGCTAAATTTTGAAAACTTCGTGTGTTAAGAAAGGAATAACCAGCTCCTAATAATATAGGATAAACCATTTTATTAGCATAGGCTTCAACTTTTTCCTGAATTTTAAGGGGAACTTTCATTCCTTCCTCAATTATTCTAATTATTTGCCCTACCACCGTATCCTTTCCAATTTTTTCTACCTCTACATAAAGTTTACCATCTACCACAAAGGTTCCAGCATATACTTTATCCTCTACTTTTTTGTGAACAGGCATAGATTCACCTGTAAGGTTAGATTGATTAACTAAGGCCTCCCCTTTAAGGACCTTTCCGTCTACAGGAATTTTTTCTCCCGAGTATATAACTATTCTATCCTGGGGCCTTATTTCTTGAAGAGATTTTTTCTCAATTTTACCTTCTTCCTTTAAGAGCCAAACTTTATCATCCTTATTTTCAAAAAACTTTTGAAGTTTAGCTAAGGATTTTTTTTCCAGCCTGTCCTCAAGATAGTCTCCTAAGGAAAGAAGAACACCCATCATATAGGCAGAAAAATATTGCTTACTCAAAAAAGAAAAAAACAAAGCTAAGGAATCTAAGAAATGAACATCAAGCCTTTTTTGAGAAAGACTTCTAAAACCTTTTTTAAAAACTGGAAGAGAAGCTAAAACAGAACAAGTTAAAGATAGATAGTTTGAAGTAAAGCCTGTTAAAACTTGAGGAATAAATAATAAAAAATTTAACTTAAACCAAGAAGAGGGTTTTTTTTCATAAACTTGACTGGAAGGACTAACCCTTGAAAGATCCTCTAAAAAAAGTTCATAATTGGTAAGCTTAAGATAATTAAAAAATTCAATCATATCAAATCTATTTAAATCGTATTCTAAAATAAGAGTATTATTTTCCTTTTTAAATTTAACTTTTTTGACACCTGGAAAACGATAAAAAAAACTTTCCACTACTTCATCTTTATACCGAAGCTTTTGAAAAATAAAGGAAGAAATTTTTAGTCTACCTGGGAAAAGTCTTTTTATTTCAAAGGGAAGGGCCATTCCTATTGTTTAATTTCAGGCTCAATTTTAATCTTTTGAAGTTCAAGGGCCTTAAGCATGGCCTCAATTTCTTGAAGAGTATCTTCCATTTTTCTTTTTTCCTGCATTTTATCCATAGAATAAAGGAGAATAAGTCCCACTCCCAATCCTAAAAGATAACTAAAAGCTCCAGAACATAAAATTTTAGCTAAATTAGCACCAAAATTCATAAAAGGACCTCCTTCCTTATTCTTATACTAAACCAATTGAGACCTAATTCTTTCTAAAAGTTCCTGTTGTTTTTGTAAAATAGAAATTTTTTTCTCTACCTCCTGTCTATAAAGATGTTTAGCCTCAGCCCATACATCTTCAAAAAACTCTTTAGTGCTACTTATCTGAGTGTTAAGCCAGTGCTGAAAAGCAACCACCTCTTTAGTAGAAGTAACTAAAAGGGGTCTCATATCTCTCATAAGATGGGTTAAAAGTTTAAGACCCACAATAGTTCCTATTCCATAAAGGATCATACTTCCCGAGAGACAACCCTCAAGAATCTTAGGAATCTTACACAATCCTAAGATACACTCAGCCATTTTAAAAACCTCCTATCTATTTTATTTACTAAAGGTTCTTTGGGCCCAAGGAGTAATAATTAAAGAACAAAGGACAAAACTAACAATTCCTGGTTTAATACCTAAGGTGCTAAAAGCTATTAAAAGTTTTATCAGAGGATTTTTTAAAAATAGCGATAGGTAATAATAGACATCTGCTTTAGTTAAACCTTCCCTTTTAATAGGACTTAAATATTTTAGAAGAATCTCAGCTGGACTTCCTTTACGGATTTTAAGAAAAAGAGAATTACTTTTTGAGAAAGTTTTTATAAATTCAACCCCTTCAAGTTCTGAAAAAATTTTTTGAAAAAGTTCTTTCTCCAAGGGATCGGAAAAATAGATTTTTACTCCCCCATCTTGCCAAGAAAGATATTCAAGCATAAAAATTATTATACCTGACCAATATTAAAGGAATGTTAAAAAAATGTTAAAAAAATGTTAAAACTATTTTAAAATCCAAAAATTCCATCTAAGGTTCTACCAATAAAATGATTTATAGCCCTTTCAATAAAACCTCCAATTACCACCGATTCAATCATGAGATTTCTATCTTGGGGAGTGAAAAAGGTATCCCTTTCTCTTTTTCTTCTCTTTCTCTCACTTTTTAAATAGCTATTAAGCTTCTTAACCTCCCAGTCTAACTCCTGAGCTAACTTTTCAATTTTCTCTTGTAACATACCTTTCTTCCTCCTTTTAAATACTTTTTAGAAAATATAAAGAATAATCTTTAAAAGGGCTTTAAATAAATTTTAAATTTGTGTTAAAAAATTAGAGACCTTTGGAAAACTTGGTCTAAAAATTCCTTTGGTGTCTCTAAATTTCATTAAAAAAACCTTCTCTTAACTCCCTACTAACTTGAAATCCTCTTTTTTACTTCCTAAGCCTTTTTCTTTGTTATCTTCATAAATGAAGCTTAGAGATAATTTTCTCCAAGGATTTCAATTAATGGGTTTATTTAATTTGGCTAAGGTATCTTAAAGGAGGCTCCTGATAGAGAAAATTTTCTCCTATTGAGAATTGTGAAAGCTTTTTTTCTGTAATTTTATCTTAAAATCTTTTTTAAACCATTGAATTTTGCAAAGGTCTTAATTAATAAGTTGAATTATATAAAGACTTAAGTAAAGAAATAGAGAAGGAAACTTGCTTAAGAACCTCTTCTTGAGTAGGAATTCTATTTTCTTTAAAACATCTGAGAGCTATTTCCTTAGCAGAATTAGCTATTTTAAGGATTTCCCTTTTTAAATCTTCTACGGAGTTTATTTTAATAACTTCAATTTTACTATCTATCTTTTGTTCTATTTCCTTAGGGTTTAAATGGTAATATAAAGTAAAGGCTTTATCAAACCTTTCATGATTATCCTTATTAAATTTACCTTCTTCCGGATAAAAATTTCCATCCCCAGCTGGTTTTTCATAAAAGGGAAAATTGTGAAGGGGATTAGAAAGGTCTCCTATAAAGTGAGCTATACTATAAAGATAATAATCATATTTTACTTTATTCTCCAAACTACCTTTATTAAGTTTTTGCATTCTCTCGTAAAGGTCTACAATTTTCCAATAAATTGTTCCTGAGGGATGGGGAACTAAAATTTTTATTTTTTTACCGTTCATATAAACAAATTTTTCTTCTACTTTAAATCTGTCTATATACTCAGAAGATTTTATTACTTCCTGGGGAGGAAGACTGTGATAATGGAAACTTACAAAGAAAGAATAGAACTCTTCTCTTACTATGTCAGGTAAACAGGCATATTCAGGATTTTTGAGGCCTGCTTTTTTAGCTATATAAGCATGGGTTTCACAATCCCAAGCTAAGGAAAGATTAACACATCGAAAGGGATTTTCTATGAACAGAAAAAGGGCTAAAAATAAAAAAAGGAAAAATTTAAAACTTCCTCTCATTTTTTTCTCCCCAAACATTTTTTAAAAGTAAAAATACCTCTTTTAAGTTAAAAAATTTTTATAAAAAGTTTAATTTTAAGTTAAAAAATAGCAATATATTTAATAAAATTTTAAGCCGTAATGCCTCATTTAAAATTCTAAAGGAAATCTCTTTCATGGCTTCATTTAATTTTTTAAAGATAATTATCCCTATAAACATATCTGTAGTATGCGCAACTAAATCAACTTCCAAAAAACCTACTCTATTCTTATCCCATTCATTAAAGGTTCTCACCGTAATCTCCCTCTTTAATAAGCTCCCTGGTTTGGTCTTACTTCTACTTCTCAGCCTGCCTCTCTCTTCTTTAA
>JANXAD010000052.1 GCA_025062245.1 Thermodesulfobacteriaceae bacterium
TTATCTCTTAGAGCTATCCTTAAGAGATTCTCTCTTGCATCTTCAACTTTTTATTATAGCCTCAAAAAGACCAAAAACCTGAAAAAAAGTCTTTTGAAGGGTGGCTATAAGAAGATAACCCTCTTTTTAAAAGAGGAGGGGTATAAGGTTACCACGAGAGGGTTTTGAAAATATGGCAAGGAGAAGTGAGCTTTTTAATGGGATTTAGGCAATTTTTGGCGGGGGAAGTTTGGGCTTTGGATTTTATTCATGACCAACTTGAAAGTGAGAAGAGATTATAGATTACCTGAAGATTTTTGGAAAGTAACAAATGATGAATAGAAATAGACTAACAAGGAAAGAGTCCAAAAAGGGGCGCAAAAATTCCTACATCCTAACATTTTAATTGTCCAAATTTTAGGAGCCTCTCATAGTTTTGACTCCTTTCTTTAATTTAAAATCTCCTCTTTTATTCATACATAATTTTTGATATACTACCCTAAAAAAGCTTTACAGAAATTGGCGGTAATGTAGCTTGTTATATAAACCCTTACAGTATTAAAAGTATAGCAGAAAAGAGAAATGTAATGTTAATTAATGAAACCTTACGACCTAATTTTTTTCAAAATGGTCTAAAAAAAGCAAAGTTCTATAGCGAGGAGTTCTTATGAAAATTGCTCTGGTCCATGACTGGCTTACTGGTATGCGAGGAGGGGAAAAAGTTTTAGAAGCAATCTGCGAACTTTTTCCCCACGCTGACCTCTATACTTTACTTCACATAAAAGGTAGCGTTGCTTCAACAATTGAAAAAAGAAAAATTTTTACCTCCTTTCTTCAGCACTTACCAGATATTGAACAAAAATATCGCTATTACTTGCCCCTTATGCCACAAGCTATCGAAAGATTTGATTTATCTGAATATGATGTAGTAATTAGTTCCAGCCACTGTGTGGCAAAGGGTGTAAAGGTCAAGGATAAGACCTTGCATATTTGCTATTGCCATACTCCCATGCGTTATGTCTGGGATATGTACCCTGTATATTTTGAAAAAGCAAGTATCTATGTAAAAATTTTAATGAAAATTTTGAGAAAATATTTGCAAAAATGGGATCTAAAAAGTTCAAAAAGGGTAAACTATTTTATTGCCAATTCAGAAAATGTAGGGAAAAGGATTCAAAAACATTACCATCGTGAAGCTAAGGTTATTTATCCTCCAGTGGACACGGACTTTTTCGTTCCTTCTAATCCAGGAGTCAAAAGTAAATCCTACTATTTGATAGTTTCTGCCTTTGCGCCTTATAAAAAAATTGACTTAGCTATAGAGGCTTTTAATTATCTTAAGTATCCACTAAAAATCATTGGTACCGGTCAAGAAGAAAAGAAACTAAAGAAAATAGCCAAGAAAAATATTGAATTTTTGGGATGGGTTAGTAAAGAAGAACTAAGAGAACATTATCAAAACTGTAAAGCCCTTATATTCCCTGGAGAGGAGGATTTTGGGATAGTGGCAGTGGAAGCTCAAGCTTGTGGAACCCCTGTGATTGCCTATGGCAGAGGTGGAATAACAGAGACCGTTATTCCTATTCAAGACCGTCCAGATACTCCTACTGGAGTATTCTTTTATGAACAAACTCCCCTGGCCCTGATTGAGGCTGTAAAAAAATTTGAAACTTTAGAAGAAAAGTTCGATCCTTACAAGATAAGAAAAAATGCTGAGCGGTTTAGTAAGGAGAGGTTTAAAATAGAGTTTAAAAAATTTGTAGATGAGAAAATTAAAGTGTTTTTTGAATTAGATTAGATAAAGATAGGTTGATAAAGTTGTCTCTGTGAGAAAGTTATTTTTATTTGATAAGTTTAGAATTTTACAAGTTTATAGAAGCCTGCTATAATTACAATTTGAAAGACTGACTGGTAGGTCCTCAATTAGTTAAGGCCTTGAATTTCTATGGGAAAAATATAGATTAAGCTTGATCCCCTCAAATTAGAAAGGTAGGTTGAAAAATTTATAGAAGAGACATTCGGAAAGGATTTTAAGTTTCATGTAAATGGGAAAATGGCAGAGTTTTTTTGAAAGATATAAAAGAATCATAGAATACTTCCTTTTAGTAGCCTTTGATTGTATTTTCCTTTATGGTTTCTTTGAAACAGCTGTTTTCATAAGGCTTAAAATCCTACCTAATCTTTATCCAGGTTTTCCTCCGGAATTACCACCCCATTTTGAAAAAGCCTTTTGGATTTTTGGGATTTGGCTCTTTTTCTTTATCTATGAGGGACTTTATACCAAAAGATTCTCCCTTTGGGATGAGGTTATAAAACTTTGGAAGGTAGCTTTTTTCTCTATTATAAGTGTCTTCGTAATAGTATCTCTGGGAAAACTAAGTGGTTATGTTTCAAGAACAGTTTTAATTCTTATGAGCCTACTTTTTGTATGTATATATCCCCCAGTGAGAATCTCTTTAAAAAGGGTTTTGAGAAGATTTGGTATGTTAAAAAGAAGGGTTATTATTATTGGTGTTAACGAGTTAGGAGAAAGGCTTTTGAAAGCCTTTGAAAGAGAGCCCAATTTAGGATACGAAGTTATAGCCTTTTTAGATGATAATCCAGAGTCAGTGGGAAGGCGCTTTGCAAATAAGAAGGTGCATGGCTATGTGGATAGAGCCGATGTTTATTTAAAAAGGTGCTACATACAAGATGTTTTCATTACACTTCCAGGAAGTAGCAAAGAAAGGATTCAGAGTCTGATCAATAAACTTCAACATAAAGCAAAGGGAGGAATTTTTTATGTACCAGAACTTTCTGGAGTGGCTGTTTTAGGCACAACTTTACACCATTTTTTTTCCGCTCAACTCTTTGCTTTGGAAATCAAAAATAACTTAGAAAGAAAATTCAATAGATTCCTTAAAAGGAGCTTTGATCTTCTGACAGGTTTAATATTGTTAATTATTTTAGCTATTCCTATGCTTTTAATAGCCCTTTTAATCAAATTGGAGTCTTCAGGACCGGTTATTTTTTCACAAGAAAGGGTGGGAAGGAATGGAAAAAAGTTTAAGTGCTACAAATTTAGAACTATGTATGAAGAAGCTCATAAGTTGTTAGAAAGTTTTTTAGAAGGAGACGAACAAATGAGAAAAGAATTTGAGGAGTTTTACAAGCTCAAAAATGATCCCCGAGTAACAAGGGTGGGGAGATTTTTAAGGGAGACCTCTCTTGATGAATTACCTCAACTATTTAATGTGCTTAAAGGTGAGATGAGCCTTGTAGGACCAAGACCGGTTACAGAAGAAGAAATCAAGAAATATTATAAGGAATTGGCAGAACTTTGCTTTTCCGTACCCCCAGGAATTACAGGGCTCTGGCAAGTTTCTGGAAGAAGCAATACCACCTATGAGTTAAGAGTGGCTTTAGATGCTTGGTATGTAAGAAACTGGAATTTAATTCTTGATTTTATTATTCTACTAAAGACTATCAAGGTCGTTTTTAAGAGAGAGGGTGCCTATTAAAGATGGCTCACCGAGAAGATTTTTCAGAGAGTTTTTCTAACTTCTCAGAATTTCAAGATTATAGTAATTCTTTATAAGTAGACTTAATCCTACTAAGATTAGCCCTCTTTTTAAAGAACACTAAAGGATTTTTGTAAGTAGGATACTTAATTTTTTATCAGTGTTTATCTCATAAAATCTATCCTTCTTTACCATAGGTATCCTTTTGGCACCTTTGAGTTTATTTATTAACCTCTAAAAAAGTTTGGGGGTAAACCAAGTTAATTTTAGCTTGAGATAGACCTAAACTTAAAAGTTGTAAAACCTTAGTTCAAAAATTAGACTTTAAAAAGGAAGATATAAAAGCCTTAAGCCATAATAGTTATTACTTTTTAATTAAAAAAATTGTGATAAAATTTTAGTTTATGAATTCTAAGCTTAAGCATTACATAGATTTGATAATAGTTCTGACCCACAAAGAAATGAAGATTCGATATAAAAGTAGTTTTCTTGGTTATATCTGGTCTGTGGCTCATCCTTTGGCTTTTGCCTTAGTTTTCTATATAGCTTTTAAGGTTATTATGAGAATAAATATGGAAGATTACACTTTATTTTTGATAGCAGGCCTTTTTCCTTGGCAATGGTTTTCCAATTCTGTAAATACCTCTGCAGGAATATTTCTTGCAAATGCTTCGATTATAAAAAAATTAAATTTTCCGAGAAATATCGTTCCTCTTGCTATGGTTTTACAAGATATGATTCATTTTGTTTTCACCATACCTGTTATTATAATCTTTTTATTTGTTTATAACAAAACTCCCTCTCTATCATGGCTTTATGGAATACCTATTCTGTTAAGTATTCAACTTTTGATAGTTTATGGAACATCTTTAATGGTCTCTTCCCTAAATTTATTTTTTAGGGACTTAGAGAGACTTGTGGCTATATTGGTGACCCTTCTCTTTTACTTCACTCCTATTATATACTCTGAAACTATGATACCGGAAAAATTTAGGTATCTAATTTACTTAAATCCTGTTGCACCTCTGATAATAAGCTGGAGATCGGTCTTTTTGAGTGGCACACTAAACTTGTTCTTTCTTATAATCAGCACTCTTTATGCCCTTTCAGTGTTTTTCTTAGGTTATGGTATCTACAAAAAACTTTCCTGGCGGTTTGCAGAAGTTTTATAAGAGAGCTAAATAATGTGAAGGATCCTGTAATCATATTTGAAAAGGTAAGTAAAAGCTATCCTTTATATCACAATCTTATGGGTATTAAGAGATTTCTTTTTAGTTTTACTAAGAGTTTAAGAGCTTTTAAAAATTCAAGATTTGAAGCTCTTCGGGATATATCCTTTGAGGTTTATAGGGGTGAGACCTTTGGCATAATTGGAAGAAACGGAGCAGGTAAAAGCACAATTTTAGGACTTATAGCAGGAGTATTAAAACCCACCCAAGGAAAGGTCCTTGTAAGAGGAAGGATAGCTTCCCTTCTTGAACTCGGCGGTGGTTTTCACTGGGAACTCACAGGAAGAGAAAATATTATGTTAAATGGTATTCTTCTTGGATTAACAAGAGAAGAGGTTAGAAAAAAAATGGATGCCATAATAGAATTTTCTGAACTTGGAGAATTTATAGACCAACCTATCCGAGTTTATTCAAGTGGTATGCTTGCAAGACTGGGATTTTCTGTGGTAGCCCATCTGGATCCGGAAATTTTATTAGTGGATGAGATCTTAACGGTTGGTGATATAAATTTTCAAAGAAAATGTTTAGAAAAAATGCTTAATTTTAAGAAAAATGGTACTACTATAGTCTTTGTTTCACACTCAATGGAGGACATAAAAAGGCTCTGTGATAGAGTGATGTGGATAGAAAATCACAATATTAAAATGATTGGAGAACCAGAAGAGGTAGTTTCTAATTATATCAAATTTGTAAATTCATAGGCTCAATTATTTAGTATATGAATCTTTCTATCTATCCTTTTTCAGTCTGTTTTTATCTTTTTATCCTGGCTTTTTTTATAACTTTTTAAACTATCTATGACTTCCTTTCGTCGGTTATTCGGTTTGGGATCAAAAGAAAAGTAGCCTACCATAATTTAAGTTGACTATTTTAAAAAAATTTTTTATATTAAAATTTTAAAATATATAAAAAAACTAATTTTCATTAAAGGGGGTTACTTTGGACAAGGAAAAAAGTTATTTTGAAACTGAGAAAGAGAAGGTTTTTGGCACTGGAGAACCAGATTTAAGTGCCATATATCTCGGTAAAGATGCCCTATCTAAGGCACCTGATTTATATGGTATTCCAACTGGTGTAGAAGGATTGGATAATCTTTTCTATATTGTCCTTTCTGAAAAGGGTCAGTTTGTGAAAAAAACCTTAGGAGGTATTCCAGCTTATTCCGTATTTAACATTACAGGTGTTTCAGATACGGGAAAGTCTCTCCTGGTAGAACAATTCGCAGTAAAACAAGCAAGTCAGGGGGGAAAGGTTGCTTTTATTACCGTTGAGGCCCCAGCTAACTTTTTGGCTTTATCTTTAAAGTTAAGAGCTCAAGCTATGGAGTTAGATTTTTCAAAGTTTGAAGATAATATCATTATAATTGATGTAGCGAGTTCAAGTAAATTAAGAGATAATTTACCAGATCTTTTGTCAACTTTAAGTTATGTAATTCAACATTATAAAGTAAGATTCACTATTATTGACTCTATCACTGGACTTTTTGAAACTCGAGAGATGTTGGCGCGTGCGGTAGTTAGAAGACTATTTAATTTCATGAAAAAATGGTATCAAACAGCACTCTTTGTGTCACAGAAAAGAACTTCTCACGAAGAACTGACAGCAGAAGCAGCCGGGGGCTATGCAGTAGGACATATA
>JANXAD010000053.1 GCA_025062245.1 Thermodesulfobacteriaceae bacterium
AGAGAGCTTGAGGAGAAGGTGAAAATTGTGAGGGAGGAGTATCCTGAGAGGGAGGTTATAAAGGTATTGGTAACTCACTTTTCTACCAAGGCTATGCTTGAAGAGGCAGAGAAAGCAGGCATAATAGTCATTCAGAGCTTTGAATGGTAAGATGAGAGATGAATTACATCTTGATGAGAATGCTTAAAATTAGGGAGATAAATTTGAAACTTTACTCTTTTTACCTTAGGGAGAAGAAAGGCAGGGAGAACTGTAAACAACCTTCATAATCGCACCTTAACTGAGAAATAGGGTAGTCTAAAATTTAATGGTTGCTTATTAAAATTTTTGTAGTATTTTTAGATTTTAATTGTAAAATTAATAGTAAAAAGGGAGGTATAGTATGCAAAAATTGTTAAATTTTATGGCTATCATTCTATTTTTCCTTTTTATTAGTTCTGAAAGTGGTGCTTTAGAGGTAAGTGAAAAACTTTCCTTAGAGGGAACTTTCGCAGGGGTTTATCAATGGCTTAACCGTTCTACCGGGGAGTTTAAAAGTAAAAACAGGGGTTCAGGAATGATAGACTTGGGAGTATCTTTTAAACCTACGGAAAGAGACGAGTTTTATATCTTAGGAAGTTTTGGAAGTGGAAATGGATTAAAAGATGTTTCCCCTTTCTTACTTTCTCCTAATGCGGATGATTTAGAAGATGATGTTAAAAACATAAATGGACACAGGAAACAGGATAATCTTTTGGAAGCTTGGTATGCTCATACTTTTAAATTTAATAACTCTACTTCGTTAAAAATTACAGCAGGAATAATTGATGCTACAGTTTATATAGATGATAATCGTTTGGCTAATTGTGAAATAAACCAATTTATGAACGATGTTTTTGTAAACACCCCTCTTTCTACTCCTCCAAGTTATGACTTAGGAGTGGTTGCCGAATTAGAAAAAGGACCTTTCAATTTAAAAGTTTTAGGTATGAGCACCAAAAATCCAGATATAGAAATAGGAGAAAAAAGAGGGGTCTTTTACAAATATTATGCTTTACAATTAGGTTACAAGTTAGAAACTAAGTTTGGAGAGGGGAATTATCGTATTTATGGATTTTTAACCAGTAAAGTTTTTCCTAAACGAGAGAGCGAATTTAAAAAGGAGAAACTAAAGGGGGTAGGAATCTCTCTGGACCAAGATTTAGGATTTATAAATAATCCTTTTAGTCAAGAACCCTTAGGATTTTTCCTTAGAACAGGATGGCAAGATGATGAAGTTTTAGGAGCAGATTATAAACATTTGATTTCCGTAGGACTTCGTATTCCCTTTGAGTTTTTAGGAAAAAAGGGAAATGAATTAGGAATTGGATATGCCTATTTAAAGGGAGCTGATAAGGGGGAAGTTTCCTATACCCATGCTTCCGAGATTTATATAAAGTTTAAACTTTTTGAATATGAAAAAAAACTTAGTTCCGACTTAACTTTAGACTTTCAGTATCTTAAAGATCGTATTAGGGGCACCGAGGAAAGAGCTACCTTTTCAAATGAGGGTTTGATCTTTGGTTTAAGGTGGATTTTTTCCTTTTAAATAGAGAACAGAAATTACTTCTCACTAATTTAAAATGTAATATAATATTATTAAACCCTAACTTCAAGGGATAGTAGTATGGAAACAGGTTTTAATTTAGTTATAGAGAAGGTTTTAAGGGAAAAAAGAACCTATCTTTTGGAACACGAAAGTAAGGAGGTTTTAAAGGCTTATAATTTAACTACCACCGAATGTTATGTAGTTAAAGAATTAGAAGAGGCTAAAAAATTAGCTAAAGAAATTGGATACCCGGTAGTACTAAAAGTTCTCTCTCCTCAAGTAATACATAAATCAGACTTAGGAGGGGTTAAATTAAACCTTAAAAACGAAGAAGAGCTCTCTTTAGCCTTTGAAGAACTTTGGTCTAAATTTAAAGATCAAGAGCTTTTAGGTCTTTCTCTACAAAAAATGGCAGTTCCTGGTATTGAGGTAATTGTAGGAGTAAGTACGGATCCAACTTTTGGCTCGGTTATAATGTTTGGTTTAGGAGGAATTTTCGTTGAAATTTTAAAAGAGGTAAGTTTTAGAGTTCTTCCTCTTACGGAAAGGGATGCCATGGAAATGATAGAAGAAACTAAGGGATATCAACTTTTGAAAGGTTATAGAGGGGTTTCGGGAGATATTAAGAGTTTAAAACAGGTCCTTCTTAAAGTTTCTCAATTAATTGAAGAAAATCCCATAATAAAAGAGATGGACTTAAATCCTATTTTTATTTATCCAGAAGGATACACCATTGTAGATGCAAGAATAGTTTTAGATCCCTCTCTATATAAGGAACCTTCTAAATTAGAAACACCCCCTTTAGATAATTTGAAAGGACTTCTTTATCCTGAGAGTATAGCCGTAGTTGGAGCTTCTAATGTCAAGGGAAAATTAGGTTGGAATGTCTTTTATAATCTTCTTACCCATGGATATCGGGGTAGACTTTATCCCGTTAATCCCAAAGCTAAAGAAGTTCAAGGAATAAAGGCTTACCGCAGTATAAGCGAAATTCCTGATAAAATTGATACAGCTATAGTTTTGGTGCCTGCTGTCCAAACACCTCAAGTGGTAGATGAATGTTGTAAAGCAGGGGTTAAATATGTAATCATTGAGTCTGCTGGATTTGGTGAATTGGGAGAGGAAGGAAAAGTGATAGAAGCTGAACTTAAAAAGATTATTCAAAAATACGGAGTTAGACTTTTAGGTCCTAATTGTTCAGGTATCATAAATACTCACTGTGGAGTAGTTGAATCCATAGGGGTGGTAGAAGAACTGGGTATAGGAAATGTAGGGCTCATTGCTCAAGCTGGAGTTTATTCAGCTGGCTATTTATGGGGATTGAGAAAGGTTTTAGACTTTGGAATAATAGCAACCATCGGTAACCAATTGGACTTAAACGAAACGGATCTCCTTTTTGCCTTAGGAGAAGATGAAAATATTAAAGTTATTTGTATGTATTTGGAAAATATAAAAGGTGGACGAAGATTCTTAGAGGTAGCCCAGAAGGTAACCTCAAAGAAACCGGTTATTGTTTTAAAAACCGGAAGAACAGAGGAAGGAAAAAGAGCTGCCCTTTCTCATACAGCTTCTCTTGCTGGAAGCGACGAAATTTATAGTGCAGTTTTTAAACAAACAGGAATTATTAGAGCTAAAAATAATGATCATATGTTTGCTTTAGCCAGAGCTTTTTCTAAACAACCCTTTCCTACCACTGACGGAGTCTTTATTATTTCCTATGCCGGCTCTCTTGGAGTGGCAGCTGCTGATGCTGTAGCTTTAAATGGGTTACGTTTAGCTCAACTTTCTGAAGAATTAAAAAGAGAACTTAAGGAAGTGCTTCCAGAATATGTAAGCACCTATAATCCAGTAGACTTTACTTTTACTCAAACTTCAGAACAGGTAAAAAAAACTATTGAGATAGCTAAAAAAAGCCCTGAGGTGGGAAGTTTTGTGGTTATAGTTCAAACCGAAAAACTAAATTCCTATATTGAACCCCTTAAAGAAATTGATTTTGAAGGAAGACCCATAGTGGTAGTTTGTGCAGTAAAAGAATTTGTTATGGACTGGGTTATCCAAATGGAAAAAGTAGGAATCCCTGTTTATTCAACTCCTGAAGAAGCGGTAGAAGTTTTAGCTACTATGTATTATTATTCTCAAAAAATTTTAGCTTCAAAGTGACTCTAAGACCTTCACAAACTTTTGATAGGTATCTTCATCAAAAAGACAAAATTCAACCACCTCTAAGGTGGTTTCCTCTTCCTTTAAGAATTTATAAGCCGTATGGAGCAATACCTCAGATACTATTTCTTTAGGAACTCCAAAAATACCAGCACTAATAGCAGGAAAGGAAATACTTCTTAAATTGTATTGAGTAGCAAGTTTTAGACTATTTGAAACCGCAGAAGAAAGCTTTTCTCTTTCTTCCCCCTCTCCCCATCTCGGTCCTACCGCATGGATTACATACTTAGCCTTTAAAGTTCCAGCAGAAGTTATGGCAGCCTTACCAGTTTCTACATAACCAATTTTGTTACTTTCTTCCTGAATAATAGCTCCTCCCTTTCTGACAATCGCTCCAGCTACCCCTCCCTCATGTCTCAAATAATTATTGGCAGGATTCACTATAGCTTCTGTATCTCTTTCCGTTATATCTCCTTGTAAAACTCTCAAAATCTTACCCTTTACCACCCTTTCTACCATACCCTTACCTCCTCCCTAAAAATTTTTTTATTTTTTTAGTATTTTAAAGCTTTTTCTGTTTTTGAAAATTTTGAAACCTTTTTTAAATCTTAAAAACTATTTGGTAGCTAAATAAAAAGTAACTATTCCGAAAGTTAAAGGCTCGTAGAGAACCTTTTTAAATTCAACCTCTAAAAGCATTTGCTTTAATTTTTCAGGAGGGGGAAACTTCTGAATGGATTCTGCTAAATATTGATAAGCCTCTTTATCTTTTGTTAGAACCCCCCCTAAAAATGGTAAATATTTACTTAGGTAAAGGAGATAAATTTTTTTAAAAAAGAAGTTTTTTGGTAGAGAAAATTCTAAAATAGCTAAGATACCCCCTGGTTTTAAAACTCGGTAAAATTCCTTTAAAGCCCTTTCCTTATTAGGAAGGTTTCTTAACCCAAAAGCTATACTTAAAGTCCCAAAGGCTTCAGATCTAAAAGGTAAAGTTTCTGCATCTGCACAGAGAGGATAAATAACCTCTTTTTCCTTTTTAGAAAGTTTACTTTTTCCATAAAGAAGCATTTGAAAACTTAAATCTAAAGCAAAAATGGAAGAAAGTCTTTCTTTAAGAATAGCTAAACTTAGAGTAAAGGGTCCACAACATAGATCTAAGATTGGTAAAGGAGCTTTTTTTAGAGCTAAAGCTACTTTTTTCCTCCAAAAAACATCTTGACCTAAGCTTCCTATAAAATTTACTAAATCATATCTCTCAACAATCCGATCAAATTTTCTTTTGACAAAATTTTTATGTTCCCTTTCTATTGATTCCACTTTTTCCTCCAAACATTCTCTTCGCCCATTCATACTCTCCGTGATTGACGAAATCTACCTATTGTTGAATGGTCTGGCACCTAATCCTCTAAAACAAAGCTCTAACACTTGAGAAATCTCTTTGTTTTTTTTGTAATTCTATCTTAAAATTTTCTTTAAACAATTAAATTTTGCCAAGGTCTCTTTATTGGGAATCTAATTAACCTTGGTCTTCTTAAAGAAGGAGAACTTAAGTTTGACAAGTATCTTCCTCAGGTATTTTAACTTGCCTAAGGAAACTTTGTTTGAGCCTATAAAAAGGTCTGAGTCAGAAAATATCCCCTCTTGCTTATTTAGTAAATCTTTTTTATACTTTCCTTTTGTGGCTGAAACAAAACCCTATGACCTTTATGCTAAGGCTATACTTAAGGACCCTGAGAACCTTAAAGCCTTCCTCAAAGAGTTCTTACCCAAGGAGATTCTCTCTCACTTAGACCTCTCCCAACTTGTT